>CAYOZB010000153.1:0-7675 GCA_964408365.1 uncultured Halobacteriales archaeon
GTCGGCGACTCCATTGTTTGGGCAAACCAGGACGCGTTGGGAACGGCCCACACTGCGACGGGCGATGATTTCGACACGGGCAGCGTCGCAGGTGACGCAAAGTCCGAACCGATCTTGTTCACCACCGCCGGAACGTTCCCGTACGTGTGCAGCAACCACCCCGACACGATGTCCGGCAGCGTCGTCGTGAGCTAGGGGCCCCAAACCTTTATCCCGACGCTACCTTCGCCGCTCTCCGATGGACGGCGAAGGCAGCTTTTCGGGCGATGGTTTCATCGCGGCGGATGAGCTGAAGCTCGGCGCGAGCGCCAAGAGCCGGTTCCTCAAGCAAGGCTACCGCCTGATCGGCGAGCACGGCCACGGCGCCGTCAAACTCTGCCACTGGACCAAGAGCGCGCTCAAGGGCGGCCCAAGCTGCTACAAGAACACGTTCTACGGCATCGAGAGCCACCGCTGCATGCAGATGACGCCGTCGTTGCCGAGCTGCAACTACGCGTGTGATTTCTGCTGGAGGGACCACTTCGGAAACAAGCCGACCTTGGAAGGGTTCGAACTCGACTCTCCGCGGGACATCTTTGAGGGCACCGTCGACGCCCAACTTCACCTGTTGCAGGGCTACAAGGGCAACGCGAAGGTGGCGTACTCCACATACCTCGAAGCGACGCAGCCGAAACACGTGGCGGTTTCTCTCAACGGTGAGCCGACGAACTACCCGCATCTTTCCGAGTTCTTCGCGGCGTGCCACGAGAAAGGCATCACCACGTTCCTTGTCACAAACGGCAGCAACCCCGACGTCGTCAAAGCGCTCAACCCGATGCCGACCCAGATCTACCTTAGCGTCGATGGCCCCAACAAGCAGGTCTTCGACAAACTCTGCAACCCGCTCCTTCCGAACCTTTGGGAGCGGTTCAACGAGACCGTCGACCTCTTCCCGACGCTTCCGACGCGCACCGTGAACCGGTTGACCCTCGTCAAAGGGCACAACATGTTCGGCCATGAGGAAGAGTACGCGGCGATCTTCCGACGTTCGAAACCCATGTTCATCGAATCGAAGGGCTACTCGTGGATGGGCGGTTCGACGACGCACCTCAAGCAGGACAACATGCCGACGATGGACGAGATTCGGGAGTACACCCAGACCATCGCCAAGCTGGTTCCGGAGTACGAATTGGTAGCAGAGCGCTCCGAATCCCGCGTCACGCTGTTGTCGCGCGTCGGGAAGGACACCCGGATTCCCGGTCTGCGCGCCGCCCCGGTCCCGGCAAACTAGGCGCGCTCCGCGGCGCGGCGGCGTCGTGGCCACCATGACCCAACCTTGGGCGTAGGAATCATAGAAATGAATATCAATTAAACACAAAAAGTATACCAACAGTATATGTTGTCAGGGACGAAATCATGGTTGAGCGAGACCTGGCAAGGGTTCGTGCCATCGTGAACGATGCGCTCCAGAACGACCACGTGGTCTTCTTGGAGCACAGCCGGGGGCACGCATACCGGCCGACCGACATCCGGGTCATCCTCATGCACGGAATGATAGGATACGGAAAAGCGGGGCCTGAAGGAGAACGCTACACGGCGGACGCCCACCACCCGGCGCTTGGCCCATCGCGCGTCGTCTTCAGCATCCAAGAACCGAACGTGATCGTGGTATCCGCCTACGAGAAATGGTGAACCAAATGCCCAAAGCGAAGACCGAACTTCCGAAGATCACCGCCGACCAGCTCGCGGCGCACGAGGCGCGGCCTGCGACGCCGACGACAAACCCGGGCCGACGGCTCAAGTGCCCGACCTGCGGCGAGCGTGCGTTCGAGTGGACCAACGAGCTAGAGCGCGTCGTCCCCAAGGCTGGCCACGTGGTGATGCTCAAGCACCTCACTGGCTTCCGGTGCCTCCAGTGCCAGGCCCAGGCCTTGGACTTGGCCAGCGCCATCGACCTGGCGCGCGAAGAGGCCGGCGCACTTCCCGCCGACTACGCCCTCTCCCTAACCAAGCAAGGCGACCGTCGCGCCATCTTCCTCAACCAGGACCTCATGCGCGTGGCGCGCCCCGACGAGGTCACCAAGGTGATCGTGTCGCCCGTCGACCGCGACAACTGGCTCGTCCACCTGGTGCGGAACCGGCGCACGAACTCGACGCCCGCTAACGAGAAAAAGCGTCCCACGACGCTGGCGTGACGAAGCATCGGCGGGACCCGATTCTTCGGCAAAGCGGGAATCCGTTGCCCTTGCCCTAAGGAAGTGGAGGGTCCGGGCGTCGGCGCTTGGTTTTATTCGAACGCCAAGGTGCCTTCGACCACGGGGATCGTAATCTGTCCGAGGATGTTCGGTCCCGTCGTGACGGTCAACGCCGGTTTCCGGGCCTCGGGCGTCAGTTCGGTGCTTCCGCCGCCGATCGCGATGACGAACCGCTCGCCGGCCTTGATCGGCGACGCGAACGGGTGGCTCGCCATGTTGGCCTCCGTCGGCTGGAGAGGGACGAAGTCCTGCCCCACGTACCCGCCTGTGACGCGGGCGTGCCGCAGGTCGGTGAGAGCACGGCGCACTTCTCGCACGTCCATGTCTGGGCAGATGCCGTCGCCGGTGGTGCGGTAGAGGAACACGGCGACGTTGCCGTCGGGCCCCGTGCTTGAGAGCGTGAAGTTGACGTGGAAGTTTCCGGCGAGCAACACGTCTTCCTTGACCGGCGGGGACACGTAGAGCGCCTGGGTCGGTCCGCAAGCGGGCTCGTGCGGCGTTTCGGCCAGCCCCGCGGTGCAGAAGCCGGGGCAAGGGTTGGCGTCGATGGACTGGAACGTTTGGGTGGACGCCGTCACGGCGGACGGGTCGGCGACGATCGCACCGTTGGACAAGTACAACGTGACGTCGGTGCGCGCGGGCGGCCAGTTCGGGAAGGTGTGCCATTGCTTGGTGTCGTCTTGGACTTCGACGATGTTGCGCTCGAGGAGCATGGGTTCGCCGCGCAGGTAGTGGTCGAACCACGCGAGGCGCATGAGGGGCCATTCCAAGGGCGGCGCCTGCGGGGAGCCGTGGGGCCATTGTCCGATCAGCATGCGCCGGTCTTGGTGGTTGATCGATTCCCAGAGGCCTTCGAACTGGAGGATGTGGCCTTCGCCGTCCGTCATGCCGTTCGTGAACAGGATCGGGACCGTGGAGTTGGCGTACATCTTGCGCGTGTCGCGGTCGTTCCAATATTTTGTCCGGTCGCCGCTCGTGATGAGGCCGGCGCTCTCGGCCAGATCCTCACCGTAGCGGGGGCCGCATTCGAGGTGGTTGGCGGTCGGTCCGCCACGGCCTTCGACCGGGAGGTACGTGGCCTCGGCAAGCGAGTATTCGACGTTCCACAACGTCTCTGCAATGGGGCCGATCGAAAGGGGAGCACCGTTTCGCGCAAGAACACTGTATCCGTCCATGACGCCGCTCACGGGGATCACGGCCTTGAGGTGGGACGAATTGCCGGCAAGCGCCAGGTACTGGGTCCAGCCCGGCCAGCTGGTTCCGATCATGCCGACCGCGCCGTTGCTCCACGCCTGCTCCCCGAGCATGTCGATGACCCGGGTGACGTCGTCGACGTCGACCGCATTGCCCCAGTGGAAGCAGGACCCGCTTGGCCCGGTTCCTCGCAGGTTGACGAGCGCGACGGCGTAACCGGCGTCCATGAAGAGCTTGTGGCCGCCCGTCATCGTCTTTCGACCGTCGACCATCTGCCATTGTTGGTCGCTCGGGGTACCACCCTGCGAGTTGTGGTACGGGCTGTACTCGAGGATCGTGGCAAGGGGCTCCGGCGCGTCGGGGATGTAGACGTGGCCGAGGAGCTTCGTTCCGTCTTCGGCCGTCGCGACGAACGGTCGGATGTCTTTGATCGAATACACGGGACGGGTGGCGGAATAATCCGTTAGGTCGACGCGGGGCGCCGCGACCGACCGGGCCTGGACGTCCTTGTCTTCGGGACCCGCGGCGGACAAGCAACCGGAGAGCACAAAAGTTGCTGCAATGAGGAGGCCGAAGCCTTGGAGGCGCATGCGCTCCCAGCGACAGGGGCGATTCTTAAGGTTTCGGCCATTCGACCGTCGTTTTCCAATCGCGGCCGGAAAACCCTCACTCTTACGGCTTGCCTGGAAGGTATTTGTACAGCCCCCCACCGGAAGCGTGGTTAGCGAGAGTCTTCGGGAACGGTCAGGATGCTCACAACGAGTCGCGGTGGTCTGTTCTTCGTCGCACTCACAGTCGTCTTGGCGGGCTGTTCGTCGGACCGCGAATCCGTCGCGCCGTCCCCAAGCTTTTCCGCTGACCCGGACCTTTTCGGCGCCATCACCGGCCAAGTCCTCGACGACGAACTGAACCCCGTCCCGGACGCCCAGGTCGCCGTGGCTTCCTCCGTCGTCGAGCCCATTCTGACAGACGCCGATGGAAGGTTTGCGTTCCTCGCACTGCCGCCCGGACCCGACACCTTGTACGTTGCCGCGATCGGGTATGATGCGGCCGCGCGCAAGATCGAACCCATCGCCGGAGAAACGCAAGACATCACGGTTCGGCTCAGCGACGTCGCCAGTGACGAACCGTTCTCCATCCTCGAATCGCGCCAAGGCCTCATCGCCTGCGGGTCCGGCGCGGGCTTCGAAGGATCCGGCGTGACGCAGGTCAGCTGCGGCGCGAGCGACACCAACCAAAAATTCCTCTTCAACTACACGTTCGGCAACGACCTCAAAGGCATCTTGTTCGAAATGAGTTGGACCCCGGCCCAGGCGTTCAGCCGCGACCTCGTCCTCAACGTGGAGAAAGACGGTTGCGGCGTCGACTGCGAAGAAGACGACACGTTCGCCCAACTCCAAGGATGCTGCTACCTGCGCGTCCCCGTGACGATCAACGAAATGACCAAGCCCGCCGGGACCGAACCAGCGACCGACTTCCGCGAAGACGGAGGACGCATCCAGACCCGCACCTTCCCCGCGTTCGGCGAAACCGGAAACCCCATCACCGTGTTCACGCAGCAACCGTTCGAGATCCGCGTGGAATACTTCTACCACGAACTTCCAGTCGATTGGGCCGTCCGCTCGAACGTTTTGGACTGAGCGGGTTCGGGCCCAACCGATTGTTCATGATTCTGGAACCAGGACGCCGTGGCCCATAAGGATCTTGCGTGCTCCTTCGCGCGACCTCAGCGGTCGGACCTTCGCTAACAAGGCTTTGACAAGTCGTTGGTCAAACGTAATCCCGTCCCGGACCTGGCGCTCCCGCAAGCCGTGGATGTCGAGTAGGTACTGCTCTCGTTTTGCGGTCCGGCCGCGCGCTTCTTGGTCGTGGGCAGCCCACGCTTTCATCACGGTGAGGGCCTCAGGAGAGGCGACAAGCGTACCGTCCTCGAGCTCAGCAGCTCCTTCCGCGACGAGCTCCAGGAAATCCTGAGTGAGAAAACGGCCGGGAGTTCGACGACCACGGATCAGGTCCACCTCGACGGGGCCCGTCGGGGTTGCGACCCTGATAAGGATGACCGCGCGGTCTTGGGCAGTCTCAAAGTTGGGATCGATGCTCTTGGCGATACCGAGGAGGGTCTCCCATGCGGGGGAAGCGCCGCGCGGCCCTCGGATGCTTGCATCGAAGTCGCGCGTCCGTGCCGCTGCGATCTGGAGCGTCTGGAGTGCGGCGTTTCCTAGGCGAAGGAGACGAAAGCCGGCCGGTAGCTTTGCCTTGATGGCGTTCACGATGGCCTCATGGTCCTCGGAGGCCACGGGCCGGTTCTTCCTTCGCTTAGGCATGCTGAAACCTCTGGCGCGTTTGTGCGTCCTGGACGCCGCGCAGAATGTCCAGGTACCAGGTTGGTCCGAAGAGGCGCAAGTTCTGTGGTGGGCCGGTTGGGAGCGACTGATCGAAGTTTGGGATGGGAGCCGGAATCGCCCACCGGGGTCTTGTGTCGCGAAGGACCTGGTGGTCCTTGGGTGGCGCGTCCGCGAGAAGCCTTGCAGCGAGAACGGATAGTCGAGGCTCGAGGGTCGATTGAAGGATGCGGACGACGTCTGAAGTGGGCGGGATTGGAATCATGACCGTGTGAGCCCCGATCTGGACCCTCGCCCGCTCGTGTCGCCCGTTCAGGGAGTCGACGTGAAACGCATCCTTTCGAAGCGGCGGGTCCCGCATCCGGGTAGCGCCCGCCAAATCGTACACGGGCGTCGACTCGATCAGTTCTGCATCGACGATGCCCAACAGAAAAGGCGCCAAGAAGCCCAACAGCGTATGGTCGGACGACCCCAGGTTCATCGAGATTGCGCGGGCGTGCGAGATGATGCGTGCCCAGGCAGGATCGGGAACCATCTCGAGAACCCTGAGCGTCTTGGAGTCAGGTACCAGGGCGCGCCCCCACGAAATCGGAACGAGGAGGCCGCGATGGAGCGCTTGGTAAAGAAACTGGTCCGCGGCGCGCGGACTTTCGATCAGTTTGTGGACCGCGGCGCGATCAATCATACTACCTGGGCCCAACTGCTCCAAGCGCATCCTGACGAGGGGCGTGAACCAATTCGCCGGCCCGGGTTGAATAGTAAAATGCACAATTTACTATTTGACTAGCTAATTCATTAATTTGCTGGTCAGCCTCCTGGGGGCGGGGTTCCATTTCCCATGGCTCTATGGGCGGAATGTTAAGAGTGGGAGTGGATGCCCCGGCCATGAGCAGCGTGCAAAAGTCGGTTACCAAGTCCAAAGCTCCGTCACGAGAACAACGTGATGAACTTTTTACGACGTTGAAGGCCCGCTTTGAGAAAAACATGAACCGCCATCAAGGTCTCGAGTGGGCCAATGTCCAGGCCAGGGTGGAAGCCAGTGCGACGAAACTGTGGTCGCTTGCCGAAATGCACCGAACGGGCGGTGAACCAGACGTCGTTCGGTACGACAAGAAGAGCGACGAAATCGTCTTCATCGATTGTTCGCCAGAGACTCCCAAAGGCCGCAGAAGCATTTGCTACGACCCTGAAGCCTTGGCCTCGAGGAAAGAAAACAAACCGAAGGACAGCGCCATGGGAATGGCGGCGGCCATGGGCATCGAGATCTTGACGGAGGAAGAATACCGCGGGTTGCAGAGACTAGGAATGTTCGATACGACGACCTCGAGCTGGGTGAAAACGCCGACCCAGATCAGACAACTCAGCGGCGCCCTGTTTTGCGATCGCCGGTACGACCAGGTCTTCGTGTATCACAACGGAGCGGAATCCTACTACGCCGCCCGGGCCTTCCGGGGCTCGCTGAGGGTCTGAGTCAGGGATTAGCAATCGCTCGTCAAAATTCCTCGCTGAGCCCCACGATGATGCCTTCAGGTCCGCGGATGTAGGCGAGCCGATACGTGTCCTCGTACTGCATTTCGCCGATGAGCTCGGCCCCGTGGGCGCGCATGCGCGCAACGACTTCGTCGATGTCATCGACGGCGAACATGACGCGACGGAGGCCCAGCGCGTTCACCGGCGCATCCACGGGCCCAAACCTGATCGCGTTGGGCCTGTGGAACTTGTCCAGCTCGATGCCGCCGTGACCATCGGGAGGCCGCAACATCGCGAGGGCGGCCCCGACATCCTTGAGCCCGATCAATTTGCCGACCAAAGGCCCTTCGACGATCTGCTCGCCCTCGAGCTTGAGGCCCAGTTCGATGAAGAACGCCTTGACGGCTTCGAGATCGTCGACAACGATGAGGACGT
>CAYOZB010000154.1:0-7598 GCA_964408365.1 uncultured Halobacteriales archaeon
CCGTCGAGCATCACCGACGCAACATCACCATCGTGCACAAGGGCAACATCCAGAAGTTCACCGAAGGCGGGTTCCTCGAATGGGGCTTCCAGCTTGCCAAGAAGGAGTTCACGAAGGAAACCATCCTTGAGGAGGAACTCAAGGCCAAGGGCGGACCCGTCCCGGCGGGGATGATCGAGGTCAAGGACCGCATCGCCGACAATTTCCTCCAACAGATCCTCACGCGTCCCGAAGAATACGACGTGGTGGCGACCACGAACCTCAACGGCGACTACATCTCGGACGCCCTCGCCGCGCAAGTGGGCGGCATCGGCATCGCGCCGGGTGCCAACATCAACTACGAGACCGGGCACGCCGTGTTCGAAGCAACGCACGGCTCCGCGCCGAAATACGCGGGACAGGACAAGGTCAACCCGGGCAGTGTCATCCTCTCCGGATGCCTGATGTTCGAGTACCTAGGTTGGAACGAGGTTTCGACGCTCATCAACGCCTCCCTGGAGAAGACCATCGAGAGCCGCATCGTCACGTACGACTTCGCGCGGCTCCTGGAACCTCCCGTGGAACCGGTGAAATGTTCGCAGTTCGCTGAGGCGATCGTGCGCAACATGGGCGTAAAGTAGGCCCGGCTTTCCGAGGGGAAAAAGTAACAAGGCCCCGTGCTTTCGGCCAATGTTGGCCGACCTCGAGCTCGACGAGTTCCTGCAAGGCATCCTTGCCGTCTTGGCGTACCGTGGGAAGACCAAACTGCAACTCGTCCCGGGCGTCGTCGACGTCGCACTCGCCAAGACCATGGAACTGTTGGACAAGCAGTTGGCCCGCGAGAAACTCCAACCCACGTTCCGGTTGACGGGCCTCGTTCCCGGCAAGATGCATTCAGGCGTGAAGAAAGCCATCCGCAAACTCATCGACGACCAGATCCTCCATGAGGAAGGCGAGACGACCCCGCTCATGTGGAACCCGCACGACGCCTACTTGTGGCTCTCCGTGACGCCTCTTTCGTTGGGTCTCTTGGAGCGCGCGGCGAAGATCTTCTACGGACAGCATGAGACCATGCGAATCCGGGCGAACCTGCATCGGATCGCGACGCGCCCGCGTGGGGAAGGGGCGGCCGGCAAGTCGGCGGCGAAGCCGAAGCGGGAACCCTAGGCTTTCGGCGTCGTGGCCGTGGGGGCCGGCGCGAGCGGAGCCGGCGCCGGCGCGGTCATCGCTTCGTGGATGTTCTTTCGGATCGTGTCGGCGCTGACCTGGAGCTTCTTCTTCTCGTCGGGGTTGAGCGGGTACTCGATCACGCGCTCGAGACCGTTCCGTCCCAAGACCGCGGGGAGGCCGATGCTGACGTCCTTCAACCCGTACTCGCCCTCGACGATGACGCAGCTTGCAATCTCTTCCTTCGTATCGTTGACGATCGCGCGGACCATCCGGGCCGTGCAGGCGGCGGGCGCGAACACGGTCGCGCCTTTTCGCTGGATGACGTCCATGGCGCGTTGGCGGACGCGGGCTTCGATCGTGGACCAGTCGATCTGGGCGTCCTTCGGGAACCGGCTCATGCTGGGCACGGCGATCATGGTTTCGCCGTGCTCGCCGAGGATCTGACCGCGGGCGTGTTGGTCGTGCGTGTCTTCGCGCAGCATTCCGGTGAGTCGGACGGAGTCGTGGAGGCTCGACATGCCGATGACGCGGTTTCGGGGGAATCCGAGTTTCTTGTGCGCAATGGTGAGCAGCACGTCGACGGGGTTGGAGACAAGGATGAAGATGCAGTCCGGGGCGACGGCCTTGACCTTGCCGCACACGTCTTCGATGATGACCTTGTTCTTCTGCAAAAGGTCCAGTCGGGTCATGCCGGGCTTGCGCGGGAGACCCGCGGAGACGACGACGATATCGCAGTTTCGTAGGAGTTCGTAGTCGACGCCGCCGACGATCTTGGTGTTGCGTCCGAACGCGGGCGCGGCGGCGGCGAGGTCCATCGCTTCTCCCTCGACGAGGTCCTTGGCGGGCGGGATGTCGATGAGGACGAGTTCACTGATCTCGACCATGGCGAGCGTCGCGTATGCGCTCGTGGAACCGATCTTGCCTGCACCGACAAATCCGACTTTGGTCATGATGGACTTCCCGTTGTTGGGCCGCAGACCGGGGGTGGTTTAAGCGTTTTCCCGGCTACTCGTCGCGTCGTCGGCGAACGACCACGACGGCGGCGGCTGCGAGGATCCCGGCCACGGCCAAGAATCCGGGTCCGGGGGTGTCGCCGGTCCAGGCTTCTTCGTCCTCGGATTGGTCGAGGTCGGTCGCGTTGGCGTCCCGCGGGCGTCCGAGATTGCCGGAACGCGGGTCGACGCGTTGCACCTTGACCTCGCGTCCCGCATAGATCTCGCACAAGCTTTCGATGGTGGATTGCCGGTCGAATTCGGCTTCGAACGTGATCGTATACGGGAGACCCAACGGGGCGACCATCGCGCTGTCGGTGCCCGGTCCGATGTAGAGGGCCGACGCGTTGCGATGGTCGGGCGGCGTCAGACAGATGAAGCCCGCGCCCGACCGGGTGCTGTCGTAGGGTTCCGTGTAGGTGCCTGGCCCGAATTCGTCGCGGCTGTTTTGGAAGCTGCAGTTCTGTTCCTGTGTTTCGTCGTGGGTCAAGAGGAGTCCGAGGCTTGCGACGCCGTCCACGCCGTTCGTCCAGGTGAGGTTCGCGCCGATGCGCGACATCCGAAGCGTGTAGGCGGCGTTGATCTCAGGATCTGGATCGAAGACGAGGAGGTTCGGGTCCCAGGGATGATTGCCGAAGTAGAACGGGGACAGGCGGGATGCGCTCGCGGCGGCGGGGCCCCAGCGCGAATCGATTGTGCCGTTTCGATGACGATCAAACGTTGTGAGCACGACGTTGTCAGGTCCGGCGCCGGCGGGCATCAACGACCATTCCTCCGCGTGGGCGCGGTCGGTCGCGGCGGCCAGGCCGATCATGCGGTCGTTCGGAACGCGCGCGACGAAGTGTCCGTCGGTGCTTCGAAGTCCCATGGCGGCGAGCGTGACGGTCGACGTGTCGTCTTTTTCGAGGTCAATCTGCCAGAACACGATCAAGGTCGCCGCGGGCTGGGAACCATCCGTGTGCCGGACGTCCACATTGATGACCCGGGGCCCGTTGCCGCCGCTCGCGGGAGCATTGGCCGCGACATCGAACGCGGAGAAGGGGGGAGCGCAACATCCCGCCACGAGAAGGATCAGCACGAGACTGATGGCGAAGCGTCCCTGCATTCCCCACTCCAAGCGCCCTCCGAAGCTGATGAACTTTTGCTTCGTGCGACGACACATGACGACCTGGTCCGGGGCGGTTTGTCGACTCCGTGGACTTGGTCTTGCCGATTGTTTGGATTAGTGACCAGGCTCGTTCTTCTCTTCGAGGTTTCGCATGACGCGGACGGTCTGCGCCTTGTACTCTTCCTTGAGCGGCGCGTACGCGTTGTCGGGGATCTCCTTGGCTTCGTGCGCAAGCTCAAGCTCCTTCAACGCGGCCATGAGTGTGCGTCGTCGTGCGGTGAGCATGTCGCGCGATTCCATCGCGCCGCCTTTGACGAATTTCTTCTCTTTCTGGGCGATGAGCCCGCGTCGGGCGAGCATCAGGGCGATCAGGAATCCGGCGATGACGCCGACGAGGGCGTACAGGTAGGGGGTCATGTCGCGTGTGGCACCGCCGTTGCCTGTTGTCTGGACCGCGACGAAACTCAACGTGTAATGGTGGCCATCGGCGACGTTCTCGTCGACCGCATGGTACCGGTCCGATGTAGGGAAGAAGTTCGGGAGGTTTTCGCCGACGGGGATCTGGTCGTCGATCGGCTCGGCGTACACGACGAGCTGGGCCGGTTCCGACGTGACGAACCGGTCATACGTGGGGCCGACGTCGTATTCGAACCGGATGGAGAACTTGTCGCTCGTCGCGATCGCCGTGTGGAGCGCGGACAGGTTCACGTACGCGGTGTCGTGACCGCTTCCGTCGTTAACGACGCTCACGCTCACGTTCTGTTCTTGGCCGTTTCGGCTGGCGAAGCCCTGGAGGTTCTGGTGTCCCGGTTGGATGTCGAAGCTCCAGTTGCCGTTGTACTGCGACGTGACGGTGACGCGGAATTCGATCTTCTCGGAGATGTGGTTCGTCGTCGTGGTGACCTGTCTCACCGTGTCGGTCTCTTTGTCCACGACCGCGCCGCCCGGTGGGGCGGCGTCGACCACGGGCACGAGCAGCAAGGCGGCGAGCAACAACAGCGTGGTGCGGGTCATCATGGAGATCTTCCTTGGAAACGGGCTTGGAGGATTCGTTCGAGCTTCGCATCGATAGAAGCTTCTTTGCGTGCAAGGAACGCGGCGTACCCGAAAAGGCCGACCCAGACGGCGATGAGTCCGGCGGCCAGGTACGCGAGATCGTTCTCGAGATTCGGCGTGGCGGCGACGGGATGGCTGAGCGGACCTTGCGTGCCGTCGGGCCGGATGATCGCGACCTGGAACACGTAGGTGCGGCCGTTGGTGAGGAAGAAGGTTGCTTGGGTCGCGTTGACCGTGCGGTTTTGGTTTTCCGCGCCGCGCTCGTAGACGTAGACGACGTATTGCGTCGCTGGGTCTGCGGGCGGGCTCCAGCTGAGGTCGACGCGTTGGTTCGAAACGGTGGCCTCGACGCGGACCATGTCGGGTGGAAGAGAGAGTCCGGGAGGGGCGTTCTGCGCGACTGCTCCGGGAACGAGTAGGAAAACCAAGAGGAGGGCTTCGAGTCTCATGGGTTGACCTCCTTGGCGACGCTGATCTCGTCGAGGCGGGCTTCGGCGGCGAGGAGTTTTTCCCGCCAGCGGTAGAGGAAGAGGAACAGGGTCACGAAGACGGCGAGGCCGAGGAGGAAGATGGGGAAGACGCCTTCGGTCAGGACGCCTTGGTCGGCGGCTTCGTTGCCGAACACGGTCGGATGGTAACTCAACCAGATGCGTTGGGCGAACCAGGCCAACGGCACGGAGGCGAAGCCCGCGACGGCGTAGAGGGCGGTGATGCGTGCGCGTCGTTCCGGGTCGGGGATCTCGCGTCGGAGCACGAGGTAGGCGACGTAGATGAGGAACAGGATCAGGACGAGGACGAGTTTGACGTCGTTCCATCGCCACGCGGTGCCCCATTCGGCTTGTCCCCAGAGCATGCCGGTGACGAGGGTGATGGCGGTGTACACGACGCCGACTTCGATGGCTGCGTTGGCGCTTCGATCCCATTCCGCGCGTCGCAGCCGCAGGTATTGGAGGCTTGCGACGAGGGCGACGGCGAATGCGATGAAGGAGACGAGTGCGACGGGCACGTGGAAGAAGAAGAGTTTCCAGGACAGGGGTGCGGTGAACCCGATGCGGCCTTCGAACGAGGGAGCTTCGACGAGTGCGAGCCAGACGAGAAGGCCGCCGCCGAGGAGGGACGCGACGAGGAGCGTTCGGTCGAGGCGTCGGCCTGGGCTCATTTTAGTCACTCAAAACGTAGTCGAAAGTCAGCCAACCGATTGCTAAAAAGATTGCGTCGAATGCGAGAAGGAGCACGTGTTCGGCCAAGAAATCGCTGCTGGGAAGTCCGCTGATCGCTTTCTCGGTCGCTTGCATCGCCATCATGAGCAACGGGATGAGGAGTGGGAATAGGAGGATCGGGAGCAGCATCTCGCGTGCGCGTCCATGGCTGCTCAATGCGGCGAGGAACGTGCCGGACGCGGCGAGTCCGACGGTGCCGAGGAACAGGACCGGCACGAGTTTGAGGAATGGTTCGAGGAGGTCGGTGCCGAAGAGGAACGCGTAGATGGGCAACGCGAGGGCTTCGATGATAAGGAGCACGACGACGTTCGCGGCGACCTTGACGAGGTAGACGAGTCCCCAGTCGATGGGGAGCAACGCGAGGGCTTCCCAGGTGCCGCGGTCGCGTTCTCGATGGAGGCTTCTGCTGAGGGTGAGCGTGCCGGCGAACGCGACGGAGATCCAGAGAACGCCCGCGGCCGTGCTGGCGGTTTCTGAGAGCCGGACGAAGGCGAGGTTGCCGAGGACGAGGGTGAGGAAGGTGAGGAGAAGGCCGCCCGTGAGCATTTCGCGGCTTCGTGCTTCGATGCGGAGTTCGCGTCGGAGCAGGATCATGAAGGCCGCGGCCAATTATTTCGCCCCCCAGTCGCGGATTTTTCCATCGTTGACTTCGAGCACGCGGTCGGCCAACGGGCGGAACGGATCGGGTTCGTGTGTCGCGAGAAGGATCGTGGAGTGGGCGCGGCGTTCTCGGAGCACTTTGAGGAGGGTTTCGAGGCCGGCTTCGTCGAGGTTGCTTCCGGGTTCGTCGAGGAGCAGCAAGTCGGGTTCGTGGGAGAACGCTTGCGCGAGCGCCACGCGCTGACGGAGTCCTCGGCTGAGTGTGTCGGTTCGGTCGGTGCGGCGTTCGGTGAGTCCGAAGCGTTCCGTCCACGCGGCGGTGGCCTCGCGTGCGGTCGTTGGATTTTGGCCGTGCACCAAAAGGAGCGTCTCGATGTTCTCGGTGACGGTGAGGTCATCGTAGACGAGCGGCGTGTGTCCCGCGTAGCCAAGGGTCGCACGGATAGTCGCCGGTTCGTCGAGGATGGTTCCGTCGCGTGTGGACCAGTGGATCTTGCCGGACGATGGGGGTGTGAGGGTCGCCAGCATCCGAAGGAGCGTCGTCTTGCCGCTGCCGTTGGGGCCGACGAGCAGGTTGAACGTCCCGGGACCGATCTGGAGGTCGACGTCGTCCAGCACGGGTCGGCGGCCGTACGTCTTCGTCACGTGCTCGAGTCGTAGGATGAGGGACCGACCACGGTTCAAACGATTCTGGGCCTTAAACGTTGATAGTTTGCGCGACAAGCAGACAAAACCTTGAAACCGAGGCGATGGTTCGGCTCCTTTGTCGGGTGACTTGGTGAAAGGTTTGGTCTTGGTCGTCGCAATCGTTGTTTTCGGATCGTTCTCGGGCTGCATGGGCGGCAAGTCGGCAGCGTCCGCGGAACTGCACGTGTTGAGTTCCACCGGCGCCGAAGGGGCGTCGGCGGGATGGGCGAACTTCACGCAAGACGGCGGGAAACTCACGATCCAGATCTCGCTTCGAGGCGTTTCTGCCGGGGAGCACGGTGTCCACATCCACCAGAACGGAGCGTGCGGCACGACGACCGCCAACGGCACGACGACGGTCGGTGGGGCAGCGGGCGGTCACTTCAACCCGTCCGCCGCCAAGCACCCGCAGCACGCGGGCGACCTGGGCAACATCAATGTGCAGTCCGGCGGCACGGGCACGCTCACGTTCACCTCCGACGATCTGACGCTCAAGGAAGGAGACGAGATGTCGGTCGTCGGAAAAAGCGTCGTCGTTCACGCGAAGGCGGACGATCTCAAGACCGATCCGTCGGGCGACTCGGGCGCGCGGTTGCTGTGCGGAGTCATCGTGAAGGCGTGACGCGGCGCGCGTTCACCCTTGATGTTAAATACGGCCACGGTTTCGGCGCTTTTCCGTGCCGTCGCCACGAGCCCATTGGGGTGGTGGCGCAGTTGGGAGCGCGCGGCGCTGAAGACGCCGAGGTCGCCGGTTCAAGTCCGGCCCACCCCACTCCTCTTTTGTCG
>CAYOZB010000155.1:0-7590 GCA_964408365.1 uncultured Halobacteriales archaeon
TGGATCGGGGGATTCACGCTCATCGAGCGTTTCGACCTGCCCGCCCTGATCCTCTTCGTCCTGGTCCTTCCATATGCCTGGTTCTGGACGACGACGTTCGTGCTTCTGGACGCATTGGTGGTCGTCACGGCGCATGAGCGCATCCACGGCGGCTCCCCCAGTCTCGGCCGATCAGCGGCCAAGGTTGGCCGGCGCCTGGGGCGACTCTTGGCCTGGTCCTTCTTGTTTGCCTTCGTCATTTCGATTCTGGCGTTGCTGGGCCGACGAGGTGGAGCCGGTCGGCTGGCGGCGTGGGCTGGAGGCGTGGCCGTCTCGTTGGCCTCGATGTTCGTCGTCCCACACCTCGTGCTCGAAGGCGGCACAATCCGTGGAGCCGTCAAGCACTCGGGCCAAGTCGTTTTTGAGCGGTTCGGCCCAGTTAGCAGTCGCACGGTCAAGTTCGGCTTGTACGGGATGCTCATCACGTTGGGCTTGGTTTGGTTCGGCCCGACCGTGACGGGAATATTGTCGCAGATGGTCCCCAACGCTCCCTACGCGTTCGTGATCGCGATGATCGTCCTTCCATTCGCGCTCGCCTTCGTTTTCCTCTGCCTTCACGGGGTCGCGTGGAGCATTTACAAGACGGCCGTCTTTGATTCGATGCGAGGCAAGACCACGACGTGGTTTCCCGAAGAGGCGCTCCTTTCCCCGTTTGACTAAGCGGATTGGATCAACTTCAGGCAAAGCGGTTTTTCCGCTTGAGTTTGTCCCGGTTGCGCAAATAGTGTTGGATGCGGGCGGCGTCTTTGGGCTTGACCCGCAGTGGACCGACGAGAACGCTGCGCAATTCACGTTTCTTGGATTCCATGTGTCGGATGATCCCCAAGACGGTGTTCTTGTCGACGCCCGCGTCGGCCGCCGCCTCGTGGATGCTCTTGCGGCGGACCAGGTCCAACAAGACGCGCGCGATCGTGCGTTCGTCCGTGCGTAGTGGGAAGAGCGGGTGGAAGTGGCGTTCCGTGAACGCGTGGCCGCAGGTCACGCAGCGAAAGCGAGGCGTTCCTGCCGCTTCGCCGTGCGGTTTGAGGTTCTCGCCCCCGCGTTTCTTGAAATCTTTGCAGGATGGCTCGAGACAATGCATCTGCCGCAGTTCGAGCACCACGGCGCCCAAACCGCACGAGGAGGCGTTTAATCTTTATCGTCTTACAAAGAAATCAGACGGTGAAAACGGCCAGATTTGGCCCGCCTGGACGTTGGACACGGCCTCCCGGAGGGGGACATGACGTGCCGCATACCCTTAAGGAACCAGGATAGGGTGGTCCCCTGTGCTGTTCCGACTTGTTACCCCTTTAACCACAAACCTAGCCAATCCCCCATCCAATGCTGCGCCGAAGGCCGACCCAGCCTACGAATTCGGTCTTCTTACCCTACAAAGCCAAGATAGGCCTGCCTTCTTAGGAAACCAGCAGGATGCGTGCCCTTTGTATCCACAAGGTTCGAAAGGCGCAACCGGAACGGGATATGCATGAATCGGGCCCTCGTCGTAGCTGTGATCTGTCTCTTGCCGCTGCTGTCGGCAACAACGGTGGCGGAAGGGGACCCTTCGCCCCCCGGCGAGCCCCTGGCCCTTTTGGGTGTCACCGACGTGGACGGCGGGCTCGTGCTGATGTGGCAGCCGCCCCTCGACGATGGGGGTTCCCCGATCCTTGAATACCGGGTCTACCGCGCGCAGTTCCCCGACGATTTCTCGTTCATCGGAATCGCGTCATCGACCAGCTTCGTCGATGTGGTGGGCGCCGACCCGGTGGCCTTGTACGCGTACCAGGTGACGGCGGTGAACACTGCCGGTGAGAGCATGGCCAGCGGGCCCTGCGTCGACGTCGTCATCGAAGTCCCGCCTAACGTCATCATTGACCCCTCTTGCATGCCCGTGGCCTGCCGCATCGTCTGCCTGTGGTGGCCGCCCATTTGCCTTACCTGTTAGGTGCCGCACCGTGCACATCCCCAAGTCCGTCGCCACCATCTGCGTCCTGACGATCCTGCTGGGCACCGTGCAGGCCGCCCGTGGCGACGTTCTTCGGGGTGAGGTCGTGTTCTCCTCTAGCGTTCTCCTTGGCGAGACCAGCGCGGCGAGCTCCGCCGTGGCCGCCCTGCACTTTTCCTCCGACACGTCCAATCTGGAAGGGTCATGGACCCTGCGCGCCGACGAGGTTCTGGTCAATTGGACCCGCATGCAGCGAACCGGCGCGGGCGCCTCTCCGAACGACCCCAACGAGTCCCTGGCGAACACGGGACCGCCCGAGCGGCGATATGGTGAAACGTCGTACCACAACGCCTCCTTGGCAAGCGCAATCAACGCGCTGGGCGCTAACCTACTCGTCCTGCCCGGCACGGCCACCCTCGACGTCGATTACACCGGAGAATTGCGAAGCCAGCCGGCCGACGCTGAAAAATGGGCGTCGGGTCCCTTCTCCAACCACACCGTGGCCGCCTTCGACGACCCCATGATCAAATCCTATGCCACGCGGGCCGGCGACGGCATTTTCAGGTCCACGCAAGGGTTCAGGGGTACGCTGCATGGTGATGTCGTGCTCTACGCGTGGGGCGCAAACATCACCGTCGACCAACCGGGCGAGCCCTCGCAATCGTTTCGGAGCGGGTCATGGCACGAGAACGCGACCGCAACCCAGGCAGGGCCTCGCGGTCTCGTTCGAACCGATTACCGGCAACTCGTCCGCATTGAGGCCTCGGACGCGACACTCCATTTCACCCATCATGGCGGGCTCGGGCAATGGGCCGCCAGCGACGCTAGGACTGCCACGAACGGCACCGCCCTATGGGAGCGGGCGAGCGGCCGACTCCAGACTGGCAGCGACGTGTACACGTCCCGCGAGGAGCGCATTCGAATCGACGGCGCCATCGCCCAAACCCTGCATCGCGACCCGGGCTCGCCGGACCGTTTGTCCTCCAGGGTCACGGCGTCGGCAGCATCCATCAACTTGATCCCGAACGCCGCTCCCGCGCCCACGTCCGCGTCCTCGGTTGTTGGATGGATGACTTCCCTTGTCCTACTGATTGCACTGGCCGCGTTGGCCGCCGTGTGGTGGAAGCGCGAATCCCCGGTTCGACAATTGAAGATGATCGACCAGATGTCGGATCTGCTCGGCAAGGATCCCGCCAAGGTCGAACGCAAACTCCGGCGACGCGTCCGACGCGACCCCCACGATCGGGAGGCGAGGATACTGTACGCTCAGAGTGTGCTGGAGCTGGGTCGTAACAAGGAGTTGTTGCGCCAATTCGAGCCGGTGCTTCGCCGGTCCAGCCAGCCGGAACCCGCCTTGGCCTACATCCTGGCCAAGGCGAGTGCGCGACTCAAACGCGCCGCGAAAACGATCGAACTGATCGAGGAAGCGACGCAGGAGCCGGTCCTCAGGGAGCAAATCCTTCAGGATGTCGAACTTCAGCCGTTCCTTGCAACGCAGCGACGTCGTCCCCCCACCCGTGAACCGGTCACAATGGGATACGCTTAGCGTGGTGCGGTGCCGCCGACTCGTCGTTGCAGCCATCGCGCGTATTGGTCGGGTCGCACGATGTCGATCTCGCGGCCGGTGTTTTTCATGATGTCGTAGCGGATGCTCGTGTCCCAGATGTCCTTGTCGTCGGTTAGGATCGCATCCGCCTCCATGTGGTAAGCGAGGGTGGCGACCATCTTGTCCGCACGGCTTGGTGCACGACCTTTGCGTCGACTGAACATGGTCTGGATCTCGGGGGGCACCCGAGGGGAGTCCGGCCTGATCTTCACGTAGTGGAACCCCCAAGGGATGAACTCGATGCGGCCGTGGGCGGCGATCTCCATGAGTACGCTTTCGGGGGCCAGGTGTTCGGCGCGCCAATCCTTGAGCAGCGCATGGGTAGCGCGGTGGGTGATCGCGTTGGTGTCGACGACCACCCGAACCGCAGCGGAAGGACGGTCGACGGGCGGCAACCGGGCCCGGTCGGGCAGAGCCAGAAGCCGCTGGACGGTCGAGGGGGGGATTTTGGCGGCGCGACGCGCCATCTTGGCAATGGCTCTCGCTTTGGAAGTAGCGGTCGAAGGAGTCTCGCTGTCTGCAAGGAATTGTTGAAGGCGCTGAACGTGTCTTGTGCGGATCTCTTCGGCTTGAATGACGCCGTTTGGTTCGGCCAGGAGTTGTTCGATGTGCAGACCTCGTGCCAACAACTGCTGTTTCATCGCTTCGAGTTGGTCTTCGACGAATGGGCTTTGGACGAGACAGTCGGCGAGCGTGTAGCGAAGCGTGTGGCTGGCGGGGGCATAGGCGACGAGGCGTCCGGCGATTTTCGCCGCTGACAATGGATCGTATTTGCGCACGATGCGCGTCGCGCATAGGTTGGTCTCGACGGGAAACTTGATGGCATTCTCCTCAAGGGAAGAAAGGATGGTTTCCGAGTCCGGGACGTTTTCATTCGTCCAGAAAGCGACGGCGATGGCGGATGCGCGGCCGGCCCAGCTGAGCCCGGTCGCGTCGAGGGCCGTCAGAAGTTGCGCCCATTCCACGCCTTTACCATCCTCGCAGACGTTCTCGGACGGCGGCGCCGCAATAGAAGCAGTTGTAGCAGCCTCTGTGACAACTCTGGGGTTGCATGCGATTCCCACAGCGGGGGCAGGTTTGAACGGCTCGGAAGAGGCCCAATTCAAACCGGGTCCCCTGGCGGCCCTCCCATGGCTGCGGTATTCGTAGCATCATACTAGAATGTAGTTATTGCGTCTTATTGGATTGTAAAGGTTCTGCCGGCCTGCGACAACTTTGACGAGGTGGACTAATCGTCGGCGAGCGTGGCGCTCGTGGGCGGCCGCCGGACCCTTCTTCGAAGGCCGGCGGAAGAATCGAAAGAAAACTCCTCGAGTTGGCCGTAGAATGGCGCCTCGTAGCCCGTCATCAAGGCGCTGGCCCGTTGATGGGAAACGTTTGCGATGAAGACGTAGGCTACGTCCCGCTGGAACTCGGCGACGCCCCGGATGGTCGAGACTCTTCTCTCCGGTTCCCTTCGCCGCAGCATGCGTTCGGCGTGTAGCCACACCAAGGTCACCGGCGTGCTGAGCCTCTG
Source organism: uncultured Halobacteriales archaeon (assembly GCA_964408365.1). Lineage (GTDB taxonomy): Archaea > Thermoplasmatota > E2 > JACPAO01 > JACPAO01 > JACPAO01. Next base: position 5,086 of record CAYOZB010000155.1, read on the forward strand.
GGTTCGCAGCGTCCCGGGTTGGAGGGCGTGCAAGGAGTGCATCAAGGCCGTAATGGGGTCGAGCGTGTCCATGAACGATTGCAGATTGTGGGCCCGGGAATTGGAGCGGTGCGCCGATGTCCGCGCAATGTGATTCGCGATGGCGGCGTCGTTGTGGAGCTTTGCTGCGTCGATGGTGATGACTGTCCTGTCCGAGATCTTGCGGAGTTTGGGTCGCAGGACCTGTAGCCATGCCCGGGTTGGACCGAGGAGGAGGACGTTTCGGCCTTGGGCGATAACGTTGGCCAGCCGCGCGTCTTCCGCAAGAGCGCGCGCATCGGGCGTTGGGGAAAGCCGTCGGGGTGACATTCTGGGATCATCGGCCCCCATGCACGAAGGGAAGCCCGAATCCGTTGGGCGTGGTTGGCGGGCCGTCGATCATGATGCTGGGATCCAGCGCAGTCTGAAGGTCGCGGTGTGCCACGTCGAAGAACGACATGAGGCGGGGCAGCTCGTCTCGTCCTTCCTCGCCGAGTTCGTTGAAGGCGAGGACGCGGTGAACGCCGTACGTGTTCATCGCGGCCAAGCCCAACAGGAACGAGAGGACGCGTTGGTAGAGGTCCTTGCTGGGGATGATTCCTAGGACGTGGACCATTTTCTGGTACAGGTTCTCGCAGTTCCATCGCTTGGAGTAGAGGGCGTTGACTTCGCCCGCGTTCTCGGGCGTCACCTCGATGTCCGTGTAGAACGGGATGACAGCCACGTCCTTCTCGAGGTTCAATTCCTTGGGATTGGGCTTCCAGGCGCTTCGCCGGATCCGGTAGAAGATCACGAGGTTGCAATGCAGGCCGGGATACCCTTTGATGTCACGCCGCACGGAGGCGTAGTAGACGGCGCTGGAGCCGATCTGGCGGGGTCCTTTGTTCCATTCGCGGATGATGGAGGCGTGGACGCCGGCCATGGCGTCCAGTTTCTCTTCGACTTGCGGTTGCTTGCGGGGTTTTTTCCGCGTGTACGCGGCTTCTTTGCGTCGCTGGACGATGGCGGGCATCATGAAGTGCGTCGGCGTGGCGCCGACGGTCTTGGCGGCCTCCTGGCAAAACATGACCAGCTCTGCCAGGCACCAGTACGTGCAGTAGCCTCGATCCAAAAGGATCGCGTAGGGCCAGGGGCGGATGCGGCGCAGTTGGTCCAGGAGTTGGCGGATCACGGCTCCTTTCTTGTACTTCAACGGGCGCCGGAACAGCGCGCCGAGGGCGAAGGTGACGCCGGCGGGGTAGGCGGTGGCGCTCATCACCGTGTATTCGTGGCCGACGAAGCTCGCGTAAGAGCGGCCGGGCTTGAGGGCCGTGACGGCCACGCCCGCCTCGGAGCGGGCCTTCTCTCGGTACTCTTGTGCTTGGGCGTAGGATTTGCTTCCCTTTCCTTGGAAGGGGAGTTGGGTCTCGTCGATCTGCACGATCATCGTGTTCCGTTCACGGTGCTCCGCCCAGGCGAGCGACCACTGGGCCTGGAAAACTTCGACCGCCCATTGCTCGAGCTCCTGCAGCCACACGTCGCGGTTGAGGAACAGGTCCTTCCATCGTTGCAGGAGGAGGCGGATGGTGTCCTCGTGTAGGCGGCTCTTGCGCCCCTGCCTTGCGGCCCACGTGTGCAAGGCGTGGGCGATGCCCTCGATGGACCCCCAGGGGCGGGTCACGACGAGGGATAGGAAGCGTGCCATGTCCGCGGTCAAGGCCTTGTCTTTGGTGATCCGGCTGAGGAAGAGCGCCGCGGTCGTTGCCACGGCGTTGCCGTACTGGTTGTTTCGAAGTTGGGCCAGTAGTTCGCGTTGCAGCCAGGCGTGCTGGGATTGGGGGAGGCGTTCATTTTGCAGCAAGGACACGGACGACTCCTCCTTCGCGCAGTCGTTGTTGGTCTACGGCGAGGTCGCGGTGGAAGAGGGTGCTCAGGTGCTGTTGGATCTCGGCGTGGTGGGTCTCCAAGAATTGGAGTGAGGTCTTCATGTCGAACCGGTGGCCGGGGCGAAAACGGGCGGCGCATTGTTGGACGATTTCTTCGCGTGCCAGGCCGTCCTTGTCCGCCTTGTAGAGGAGCATGGCGACGAACTCGGCGTCCAAGAATTCGTGGGGCGCGGCCAGGGGAGCCGGGGGGCGAGCGTCCTGTGCGCCGAATAGGAGTCGGACGGCCTCGAGACTGGTCGAGCCGTCGGGCGCCCGGAAGGTGAGGGAACCGTCGGCGCCGCGCTGGATCAGCACGGTCGGGTCGGGCAGGCGGTCGGTGAACTCGGGCACCGGGATGTTCCTGGGTTGGCGCTGTGAGGCATCGTTGAAGAGGGTGGACGTGTCGAGGCTGGCCGGCGCCGGCTGGAGTTGCGACTCGACTCGAGGTTCCTTGTAGACCTTGGCGTACTCGACGATCTCGACCCACCCCATGGCGCGTTGCACGGCCAGGATGTGGGTGCACGGATCTTCCTCGGTGCGCGGCAGGCGCGGCACCCGCTTTCCATCAGCGTCGAATCGCAAC
>CAYOZB010000156.1:0-7502 GCA_964408365.1 uncultured Halobacteriales archaeon
AACAGGATGTCGCTGATCTCGCTGACCTTTTCCACGATCTCCTGCGAAGTGGGAGCTTCCTTGGGGAGTTCAGGACGTCCTGCCATCTCGGACGGGCGGCAACGTGTTTGGCACTTAAGCTCGGCCGGTTTGGGGCTGGAACGGTGCCACGCGTCATCCGAGGCCTTCGCGGAACCCGGTCCGCCAGGGCGGGTATGCGGAGTCCAGCCCAACCTTTGCGTTCAAAATTCAGACGGGACGCGCGTTGGTCGGTCGTTCGTCCCGGTTTGTTAAATATGGAATGGAGGGCTTCCCTCGCGAGTGACGATTCCACCCCGGCCCATGGGTACGTTCCGGCCGGGTCCTGCGCCGGTTGTGCGGCGAACGTCTGTCGTCGCTCCGTCGGCCCCGGTTCCACCGACTGCGGCGCGGCCTTCGTTCGTGCCGGTGAAGCCGGAGGAGGCGAAATCGGGCGGCTGGGCGACGTTCTTGCATGTCATCATGGGCTTGAACCTGGCCCTCATCGGCCTCAACCTCGTTGTCGGGTTGTTCGTCGGGCTCGTGATCATGTTCGCGCCGGATTCCGCTTTGGCGGAAGAATTCCGCGACCTGATCGGCATCGGGTTGCCCAGTTGGGGCGGGGTCGCGTTCGCATTCGTCTCGATGGGACTGGTCCCAGTCGTGTGGTTGCTGGGGACCCGGGTGGAGCCGTGGAAAGGCACGGTCGAGTTCCTTCGCCTGGACCTCGAGTGGCGTTGGGTGTGGCGGGGCTTCGCCCTTTTGGGCGTCTTGTTGGCCGCGTACGCCGCATTGATCGGCGTGTCGGTGTTGTTCCCCGAGGAGGAAGAGCCGGAGGGGTTCGCCGAAGCGGTGGAGAAGCTGTCGTGGCCGTTGATCCTCGCCGTGGCGCTCACGGCGGGCATCACCGAGGAGATCCTGTTCCGCGGCGTGTTGTTCCGGTGGGTCGGTTGGTGGGGACAGGGCTTGTTGTTCGCCGCGGCGCATGTGGCTGCGGGGAACCCGTGGCAGATCGGGTTCACGTTGGCGGTCGGCCTCGCGTTCGGCTGGCTGCGGCTTCGCGGGTGGTCGTTGGTGTCGTTGATGATCGCTCACGTGCTCTACGACGTCGTGGCGTTGGCCGTCTTGAAGATCGCAGGCGCAGCGTCCGCGTAGCCCAGGATGGCGGTGGCCACCACCACTTTAAAGAGGCCGGGCAGGGTTCGGCGGGACCTCTGGGGCTGGCGACGTGGTCGTAACGGTGAATCCCAAAGTCTGCGTCTATTGTGCCGGGTGCGTCGGCTTGTGCCCAGTGGAATCCATCGAGCTGCGCGAGACGCGGCTCTTGATCCTCGATTCGTGCACGGATTGCGGCATCTGCGTCAAATTCTGTCCCGTCGAGGCGCTTTCGGGGGGTCGTCCGCTTGACTAGCACGAACGGTACCCAGACGTTTGACATCGTGAAGAACGTCGACGCGGTCGTCGTCGGCGCGGGTCCCGGCGGATCGTTGTGCGCGCGCGAACTCGCCAAAGCCGGGATCAACGTGTTGTGCGTCGATCGGCGGCAAGAGATCGGTGCGCCGAAGCGTTGCGCCGAAGGCATCAGCGGCGAAGGGTTGGCCGAGTCGAACGTGACGCCGCATCCTGCGTGGACGAGCGGCACCATCACGGGCGCCATGTTGTACAGTCCGTCGGGTCGCATCGTGACCGTGGATGATCCGAGCGCGGTGGGCTACGTCGTCGAACGCAAGGTGTTCGAGAAACACTTGGCCAAGGACGCCATCGAAGCCGGCGCGAAATACATGGTCAAGGTGCACATCGACCAAGTGTTCAAGGACGCCACGGGCCGCGTGAGCGGCGTGGGTGGAGACTTCATGGGCAAAACGATCCGCATCAACGCTCAGCTCGTCATTGGCGCGGACGGCATCGACTCCCTCATCGGACGCAAAGCAGGGTTGCGCACTTCGTTGCAGAAGATGCGTGATTATCACAGCGCGGCCCAGTACGAGATGGCGGGCGTCAAGTGCGACATGACGAAGCTCCACCTCTACTTCGGCGGCCAAGTCGCCCCGTTGGGGTACGTGTGGATCTTCCCCAAGGCGGCCGGGTTGGCGAACGTCGGCGTCGGCATCCTCACGACGAAATCGAAGCCCGGTCACCGCGCGCTCGACTATTTGGATCGGTTCATCGCCGCGAACCCGAAGATGTTCGCCGGGGCAAGCCCGGTGGAGATCAACGCGAGCGGCATCCCGGTGTCGGCCGGGATCAAAAAGTTCTGGAGCGACGGCATCATGCTCGTCGGCGACGCGGCCCAGCAGGTCAACCCCATCCACGGGGGCGGCATCTCGTTGGCGATGCGGGCCGGGGTGATCGCGGGGCAGGTCGGCGCGAAGGCGATCAAAGCCAAGGACGTGTCCGCGACGCGGTTGGCAGAGTATGGGAAACTGTGGGACGAGGCGCACGGCAAGGAGCTTGCGAAACTGTACAAGTTCCGCATGTTCATGGAAGAACTCAACGACAGCGACATGGAGAAACTCAGCAAGCTCGTCACAAGCGAGATCATCGTCGACCTCACCTACGCGCGGTTCCGGACGTTCGCGAAACTGCTCGTGACCAAGATGCCGACCTTGGTCCCGTTGTTGGCGAAGTACATCATGGCGCCCGGAAAGAAGTTCGAAGTGGAGGCCATCGAGGCTTGAAGCCGAAGGCCAAAAAGAGTCGGCCTTCGCCGAAACCGTCCGTCGCCGATTTGGCGAACGTGATGGTCGAACGTGCGCAGATGGTGAACCGGGAGATCGATCGGATTTTGCCGTCGATCCGGCCGTTGAAGTTCTATGATTCGTTGAAGGAGTATTTGGAGATCAGCAAGCAGCGGGTCCGTCCGAGCATGGCCGTGTACGAGCCGATCCGGCACGTCATCGAGGCCGGCGGGAAGCGGATCCGGCCGACGTTGTGCCTCCTTGCTTGCGAAGCGGTCGGTGGGGATCCGAAGAAAGCGTTGCCCACGGCGGCCGCCATCGAACTGGTGCACACGTTCACGTTGATCCACGACGACGTGATGGACGAAGATCTCGTCCGTCGCGGCCGGCCGACGGTCGCTGCCATCTGGGGAAACCCGATCGCCATCGTGGCGGGAGACGGCTTGTTCGCCATCGCGTTCCGCTCCATCGCCGAGAACGCCCGCATCCCCGGCGTGCGCCGGGAACAGGTCATACGATTGGTCCAACTCCTCAGCGAGACCTGCCTGGGATTGTGCCAGGGGCAGACGATGGACCTGTTGTTGGAAGAGGATCCGGACGCGACCATTGAACAGTACATGGAAATGATCCGCCTCAAGACCGGCGTATTGCTCGAGTTCGCGTTGGAAAGCGGCGCGATCTTGGGCGGCGGTTCGGACCAGCAGGTCGAAATGATCGGCAAGTTCGGCGCCCCCCTCGGCATGGCGTTCCAGATCAAGGACGACCTGCTCAACCTCACCGGCACCCAGGAAGTGCTGGGGAAACCGCGCGGCAGCGACATCGTGCGCGGCAAGAAGACCCTCATCGCGTTGCACACGCTCACCCACGGAAAGAAGGCGGACGCGAAACGCCTGCGCACCATCTTGGACATGCCGAACACCAAAGTGAGCGTCGCCCTCGTCGACGAGGCGATCGACATCCTCACCCGCAACGGCAGTCTGACGTACGCAGAGAAGACCGCGAACGCCATGATCGCCGAGGCGAAGACGTACCTGGATGCGTTGCCGCGTTCCGAGGCGAGCGACGCGTTGCGTGCGTTGCACGCGTTGGCGGACTTTGTCATCCATCGAGACCGGTGAATCTGCTTGGGAAACCCGCTTCGCGGCTTCTTGATGTTGGCGCGCCTGGGGAACGTGTTCATGGCCGCCTTGGGCACGTTGGCGGGCGGGTACGCCGTGTCGAATGCGCCGAGTGTGTGGCCGTTGGCCGTGGCGTTGTTGGGCACGATGCTCGGCGTCGCGGGCGGGAACGCGCTCAACGATGCGCGGGATGCCGAGATCGACAAACGGGCGCATCCGAACCGTCCGATCCCGCGCGGGGACCTTCGCGTGAAGGATGCCGTCGTCGCGGGTTGGGTCTTGTTGGGCGTCGCGGTGTTGGTGCTGGCGGGGACGGGCAAGCTCGCCACGTTGGTGCTGGGCGTGTTTTTCGTGATGGGGTTGGCGTGGTACGAGTACCGTCTCAAGCCTCTCGGGTTGCAAGGCAACGTCGCGATCTCGATCATTGTCGGCGGCACGTTCCTGTTGGGAGCGACCGCCGTCACCAGCACGGGACCAAGTTTCTCGGAGCGGCTTTTTCCCCCCATCGGTTGGACGCCGCTCATCTTCGGTTTGCTCGCGGGGCTCACCACGTTGGCGCGTGAGATCTTCAAGGATTTGCAGGATCAGGAGTTCGATGCTGCGTGGCGCCAGACGCTGCCGTTGCGGATGGGTGCGCGGAGCGCGTTCACCATCGCGCGTACGTTGCTGTTGTTAGGGATATTCTTTGGATTGCTGCCGGCGGCGCTGCGGTATTTCGACCGCACCTACCTGTTGCTGATCCTCCCAGCGTTGTCGGTGTTTGCCGTCACCATGTTCGTCACGGAGGCGGGACGGGCGGCGTTCTGGACCAAGATGGGAATGTTGTTGGCGTTGATGGGCTTCGTCGCGACAGGCCTCTTATAAGAGGTCCCCGTTGGGCCGCGCCAAGTTCGTCCAATGCGTCGACGCGTCCACTATTATCTCCAGCGGAACCTCCGTTGGTCCTCGCTGCACTTCACGCTTCTTGATCCGGAGAAGCAGTCGCCCGAGCGCGCGGCGGAGCTCGCCCACGCGGCACAAGAGGGCGGCAGCCACGCGGTGATGATCGGCGGTTCGACGGGGTTCACCCATGCGCAGTTGGACGCGACCGTGAAGGCCGTCAAGGGCAAAGTGTCGATCCCCGTGATCTTGTTCCCGGGAAGCGGCGAGACCGGGTTAAGCCCGGAGGCGGACGCCGTGTTCTTCATGTCGATGCTCAATAGCCGCAACCCGCGGTACCTCATCGAGGAGCAGGCCAAGGCCGCGGACCAGATCCGCGAGATGGGATTGGAAGCGATCCCCATGGGGTACTTGGTCGTCGAGCCGGGGGGCAAGGTCGGGCAGGTCGGCGAAGCACGGCTGCTGTCTCGCGAGAACCCGGACGAAGCGGTCCGGTACGCGTTGGCGGCGCAATACTTCGGCATGGATTACGTGTACCTCGAAGCCGGCTCCGGCGCGGGCCTTCCGGTGCCGATCCACATGATCGAAGCCGTGCATCGCAAGATCGACATTCCTCTCATCGTCGGCGGCGGCATCCGCTCCGCCGAGACGGCCCATGACATGATCAAGGCGGGAGCGGACATCTTGGTGACCGGAAACCTCATCGAGGGACAGATCGACGTGCAGAAGACGATCGGGGAGATCGTGGGACGCGCGATCCAGGACCTCAAGAAGAAGATCCGGGAGGCCGTGTAGTGCCAAAGGCGTCGGCGATCGCTTACCCGATCCAGGGGCTCATCAAGTATCATGGACTCGCCGATTTCGAGCGACGCATCCCCTACCACGCGTCCATCTCGGTGTGCACGGAGCCCACGTCGACGCACACGACCCTTGAGGCGTCCGAGTCGATCCGAGAGGACACGATCAACATCGACGGCAACGACATCCCGGTCGGACGGGAGCAGCAACGCGTTTTGAAGGTCGTCGACGCGGTGCGCGCCGTGGCGGGTTCGAAGAAACGCGTCAAGATGGTGTCGAAGAGCAATTTCCCGAAATACGTCGGGTTCGGTTCCAGCAGTTCCGGGTTCGGCGCGTTGGCCGTCGCGGCGTGCAACGTGTTCGGCGTCGAAGCGACGGTGGACGAAATGAGCGAGTTCGCACGCCTCGGAGCGGGCAGCGCGACCCGCAGCGTCGCTGGCGGGTTCGCCGAGTGGATCAACCGCGGTCCGCGGTCGTACGGGCGACAATTGGCCGCTGCGGGGGACATCCCGTGGGCCATCGTCGGCGTCGTCACCCGGCACGACGTGCCCACCGAAGGCGTGCACCGCGACGCCATGACGAGTCCGTTCTTCCGCGCGCGGCTCGACTACATCGAAAAGCCGTTGGAACAGATGCGGCTCGCGATCAAGAACAAGGATTCCCTCAAGATCATGGAATTGGCCGAGCGCGACACACTCAACCTGCACGCGGTCACCATGACCTCCAAGGATTCTCTCATCGCGTGGCGCGGCGTGACCGTCGAAGTGATGCATGCTGTGCGCAAGATGCGCGCCGCCGGCACGCCGTGTTATTTCTCCATCGACACGGGGGCCGCCGTGTATGTCAACACGTTGCCGGAACACGTGGACGCCGTGGAAGAAGGACTTCGAAAGGTCGCCGGGGACACGCCGCTTCTACGCATGGGCGTTGGCCCGGCGGCGTCCATCGTCGACGAGCACCTGTTCTGAACCGCCCGCGCCGCCTTACCCAGGAACGGCAATCATGATGTGGAGAACGTCGGACGTTGGGACGACAACGCGTCCTTTCTTCTCAAGCTTAGCGAGTCCGGCCGCCTCGAGGACGAGCAAATCCTGTCGAACGCGGCTCACGTTTCGGTGAAGCCGCTCCGCGACGTCCGTAATCGTCGCCGGTTTGGAACGTTTGAGCTCCGCCCACAGTTTGAGGCGCTCCTCCGTGAAGATCGAACTGAGGAGTTTCGGGTCGAAAGGCAGGACGATGGCAAACTCGGGGGCCGTATCGGGGTGCGCCAGGTCGTGTTCCAACATCCGCATGACTGCGTCCGCGTAGCCCTTGGGGAGTTTTTTCCGTCGCGTCAACGTCTCATCTCCATCTTTTCCCGGTAAGCAGCCCAATTGGCAAAAAGGTCTCGCAGGGCGAAGGTCGCGAAGGCGTCGAGCGATGTTGCGTGGGTCGGCCGTTCAGCCACTGGTAGCCAGTAGCGGTGGAAGTGAGGTCGGCCGTGGGCGTTGTCGAAGCGGGCGACCTCAACCCATGCCGTATTGATGCAGGCCGCGTAATGAACAACGACGCGGACCAGGGCCCGGTTCTCGAAGCCGAGTTCAACATGAATCTGGTCCTCCGGTGTCAGCCAGTGTTCTCGCCGAAGGACTCTGTACATTGAATGTCTATAATAGCTTCGCCGGCCGCATCTAAACAAAGCTTGGTAACGACGTTTGCATGAGGCCACCCCTACCAACAATTCTATATCCGGTCACGCCGAGTCTTTGGCCGTGCATCCTCGGGTCCGACTCGGGACCGGCTTCGTCTTCCTTCTGGGAGGCCTCTTCCTGCTCGCCTTCACCCAAGTCTCCCGGGTATTCATCGACCCCCGACGCTTGGAACTCGGAGGAGTCCAGAGCGACACGGTCGGGAACCTTGCCTGGGTGTTCCTGTCGGCGATCTTGTTGATGATCGGGTTCACCACCTTGTTGTCCGTCGTATCGCCTGCCAAGGGAGCGCGACGCGCCATCTCCCTCATCGGGTTGTTCTCGAGCGGCTTCCTGTTGTTGAT
>CAYOZB010000157.1:0-7429 GCA_964408365.1 uncultured Halobacteriales archaeon
CGTTGGACATGGAATCGCCTTGGTCAAGACCCTACGACTTGTGCGCCATGAAATGGCGCCCAGCCGGACATGTAATGCCTCACGACTAGGTGAGGCTTTGCACAAGGATGCTTCCTCGAAGCCGTCAAAATCGACTCCATTGCGGCGCCTTTTCTCGGTTTCTTGCGCTATCCGGACGACTCAACCATGCCCGCGGCCGCGCCGGAACGCAGCGTCGGAACCGGGCTTTCTTGAGGAGTCTACTGCCCGCGCACCAGTTTGTGCACCGCTCCGCCGCTTCCCTCGTGGAACATGTCCGCCAGGTACAGGTTGCCCTTCGAGTCCGCGGCGAGCGCGTGGAGCACGGTGAACGTGCCCGGTACGCCAGGCGGCCCCAGACCGCCCACCATGGCAGACGGTGAGCCGTAGATCTCGGCGACCAGTTCTCCGGTCCAGCGGCACGCGATAACGACCCGGTCGTTGCCGCCGGCAAGCCACGCGTCGGCGTACACCAGGAAGTCTTCCTCAGGTCGGATCAGGTCGACGTCGAACGCTTTGCCGGGGTCGCGCGAGGAAGCGGGCACGATGTATTCTCGGATGAACGTCCCGTTTCCCCAGAAGGCGTGCACGCGTCCGAGCTCCCGGTCTCCCACGAACACGATCCCGTCGTCGCTGATTGCGAGGCCGTGCACCGGTCCGCCGAACTGTTGCTTCGGGTCGTTGACGTCGTCGTCAGGGACGTTGCCGTACGCGCCCCAGTGGCGTTGGTAGGTTCCGTTTAGGTCGAACACGACGACGCGCTTGTTGCCGTACCCGTCCGCGACGAACACCTCATCGCCGTATCCACTCACGTCCGCCGCGCCGTTGACGCTGTCAGGATCGTTGCTTCCTTTGCTGATGCTTAGGCCGCCGACCTGGAGCAAGAATTTGCCATCCTTCGTGAACTTGAGGAGTTGGTTGTCCTCGCCGCCGTTGCCCGTCAACCAGACGTTTCCTTCGGCGTCGAAACCGACCCCATGCTCGTTGGTCGGCCAATCGTAACCGGTGCCTTCGCCCCCCCAGCCTTGGAGGACGTTGCCGTTGGGATCGAACTGGATCACAGGCGGACCCGTGCCCGCGCCGCCGACCCCACCGTCGCCCGCGTTGACGCCGGCGCGCTGGAACGCCCAGACGTTGTCCTCTGCGTCCACGGCGACTCCTGCCACGTTGCCGAGCTTCCATCCGTTCGGGAGCACGGGAGGCCAGTTGGGGTCGCGTTCGTAGGTCGGCGTCTCGCCGCACTCTGTTGGCTCGACCTGCGGTGATTCGCCTGCGGACTCGTCCGGCGTCACGGGAACGGACATGCATCCGCTGGCGACCAACCCCAAGGTCGCGACGAGGAACTGAAGGAGACCGGCGCGCATGTGGAACAGAGGGTTGACTCCGCCGACGCCATTAAGCCTTCGCGTCCGGGGGGTTCGGTCAACCAATGTTTCGACCCATTACGGATCCGGGGCATCCCAGACCACTGATCGCGCCCAAAGTTTCGGGATTCCACCGTCGCGGTGGTCGATCCAGAGGCCCAGGAAGCCGTCGTGCGTCGCGGCGATCTCCCAATAATGTCCGCCGTCCTCGTGGTTGCGGTCCCACGAAGTCCGCCACGAGATGTCGTCCGCAGCGCTTTCGGGGTATTCGAGCGAAACATCCTCTGGGCCGGGGACGAACAGGACCGCTCCGGCTTGGCGATCGGCAGCGGACGCGGATCCCAACAGGATCGGCTCCTGCCACGTCGATCCGTCATCGTCGGACGTGCTGAGCCAGGTCTCCTCGGGCTTGAGTCGATGACCGTCTTCCAAATGGACCTGGAGTGCCAAGGTGCCTGTTTCGTCGAACGCGATCGCGGGACGCATGGAATGGCAATCGGCGCAGCGCACATCCTCTTGGAATGTCAGGACGGTGCCCTCGAACGTCGCCGCGTGGTCTTGGGAACGGAACGTCCAAGCTTCGAAGAGGGACGTGCCTTCGTTCTTGGTCTGGAGCGCGACCCACACGTCGCCCGTGCGGGGGGAAACAGCGAGCGACGGCGAAGACCACTCGGTGTAACCAGGGACCCCTGTGCCCGTGCTGACAGGTCCTCGAAACTGCCACATGTTCATCGGAATGACCGCCGAACGCGACCAAGTCGAACCGTTGTCCCGTGACGCGTACACGTAGATGTGCATGAACGGGCTGACCTCTTCGAAGGAACTCACGAGGATGAATAGGGTGCCGTCGGGTCCGCGTTCGAAACCGTTTGGCAACTCTTTCGCGTCCACGACTACGACGGGTTCGGACCAGGTGTCGCCGCGGTCGTCAGACCGCACATGGAGAAGACCTGCTCCCACTTCCCAGTATGTCGCATGCAAGACGCCCTCCGCATCCGCGAAGAACGAGTTCTTGTCGACGCTGTGCGTCGCATCCACGAGCGGAAGCGCCACGGCCGTGGACCACGTGGCCCCGTCGTCGAAGCTTCGCACATAGAACATGTTCGAGGGGAGGCTGTTGTCCCGTGGCGAGGTCATGCAGATCAGGTGGAGGGTGCCTTCGTCGTCGATGACGACCCATGGGTCGCCTTGGGGCGTGTAATCCTGCAACGCGTCAATCTCGCCGCCGATCCAGGTCTTTCCAGCGTCGCGGGTCACGAAGACGACGCACGCAGAGGCATGGTTCGATGCGCCGCCATCGATCGCGGAGACGGCAAACCGCATGGGATCCGTCGGATCGGCAAACACCTGGAACTCGGACACGGGATGCTGTGGGTTCGAGAGAAGCGTCGCCTCCCCGGCGACCCGCAGAAGGCCGCGGTCCGCGACGACGTCGACGGGTCCGTCGGTGGGGGGTGGCGGTGACCCGAGACACCCGGCACCCACGAGGAGAAGGATGGCGAACGCAGCCGCAAGATGGAACGTCATGCAGGCATCCTCATTCGGGTGGAACGGCCGACATCGACGTGTCTAGATCCATGTCGTAGAAGGACGACAGGTAGACCTTGAACCGTTGCTCGAACGCGACCGCGACGGGTTGCCCGTCGGAGTTCTGCGGAATGAAGCTCTCTTGGATCTTCACGAAAGGAACGCCACCGAACGGCCCGGGCACCGGGTACACGATCGGCGATTCGCCCGACGTGGAGTTCATCGCCTCCCCGTTGTGCCAATGATACTGACTCAGCCGCTGCGACGAGAGAGCCGAGTTCGCCGTCCATACGGTCTCCGTCATGTAGCCATGGAGTCCGACACCGCTCATGTTGAACTCGACCGTCGAGCGGCTTTGGCCCGTCACGTTGAGCAGCGTGCAGTCGAACGTCGTGAATGCAGGTGACGAGTAGGCGCAAGGAAAGAATCCCTCGACGATCTGGACCTGGATCCGGGGATCCGTCGTCGAAACAGGTGCGAGCAACAATTGGACCTCGACGGCTTGGCCAGGTTCCACGGTGACGACGCGTTCGATGTTCTGGAACCGGAACGCTTCGACGTAGACCCGCTTCGTGCCGGGTTCGAGGTCCAGGAACGCGAACTCACCGCTCTCGGCCGTGACGACCGTGAGTTCCTCCGGGAAGAGGGTCACACGTGCCCCCAGGATCGGCATGTTTTCGTCGGAGAGGACGAAGCCGCGGACCGAACCAAGATCGACCGTCGCGACAGAACTGTCGGACCCGCTCGGGGCGGAGGCCGTGGCGCTTGGCGGCGCCGCCTCGAAGGTCGTGGATGTGGTCGTTGGTTCGCCGACGCACCCCGCTGCGAGGATCGCTGCAAACGCGAAGCAAAATGCGGGGAGTCGGCGGCGCATGTTAGGGCTCGTCTTCCGGTGTCGACATTTAACAATTGTTACGTTCCGAGCGGCGGCGCCGGAACCGCCCGCGGCCCAGCTGGGCGCATCCATCGGCAGTCCTTTTCTTCGCTCCCTTCATTCGTAGAAGGCATGGCCCGGCGACGTCAGCGCAAAGAGATCCCATGGCCGCGAGACCTTGCCTCCATCCCCGTCCTCGCCCGGCTCTCCCTACCGCGACGACTCGACTGCCGAAAATGCCGACGTTCCATTGCGCCCGACGAGGCACATTTCGGCGTCACGTATCGTGGCCGGTACGGAGTCGCGACGAGCCACCTATGCCGCTGTTGCGCCGCCAAGTACGTCGCCGAAGTCTCCACGCCCAATGTCCGGGCGAAGGTGGAACATGGCATCGCGGCCGTCCGGAAGGACCACCCGACGGCGTGCCTGCTCTGCGATGGCGGCCCTGCGGCGGACGGAGGCTAGCGCGGTGCGGATTTGCCGCCGATCTTTTCTCGGACCGTCGCAAGCCGCTTCGCCGCTTCCTGCAACGTCGGGAACTTTTTCGGGTATGCGAAGCGCACGAGGTTCGCGCCGTCTTCGGGGTTCTTGAAGAAACTGGATCCAGGCACACAGGCGACCTTGACTTCCTTCGAGAGCCAGCGGGCGAACTGGTCGTCGTTCAAGCCCGGCGCGATCTCGGTGAAGTCGGCCAAGATGTAGTACGCGCTGTTGGGTTTGAACGTCTTGAACCCGGCGGCCTTGAGGCCTTTGAGGACCGTGTCGCGGCGCGCGGCCATCTCTTTTCGTTGCTGATCGTAGTACGACGCGGGAAGGCCAAGCGCGGTCACGGCGGCTTCTTGCAAAGGTGCGGGGGCACCGATCGTCAAGAAATCGTGGAGGCGCTTGATGCCATCCGTGAGGGTCTTCGGCGCGACGGTGTAGCCGAGTCGCCAACCGGTCACGCTGTAGGTCTTGCTGAACCCGAAGATGCTGATGACGTGCTCCGACATGCCGGGGAAACTGGCCGGGCTCGTGTGCTCGAGGCCGTCGTAGATGAGTTTCTCGTAGATCTCGTCCGTGATCGCGACGAGGTTGTGGTCCTTGACGAGGTCCATGATCACTTTCAGCCGCGGCTTGGGAATGATCTTCCCGGTCGGGTTGCCGGGCGTGTTGATGATGATCGCCTTCGTCTTCTTCGTGATCGCGGCCTTCAACTCTTCGTCGTCGAAGTCCCCAAAGTCGGGAACCCGCAGGCGCACTTGGCGGGGTTTGGCTCCGCTGATGATCGCATCGGGCCCATAGTTTTCGTAGAACGGTTCGAACTGGATCACTTCGTCGCCCGGGTTGCAGATCGCCATCATCGCCGCCATCATGGCCTCGGTGGCGCCGCAGGTCACGACGACGTTCTTCCCGGCGTCGCAGGGGATCTTGTTGTCCTTCTCCACTTTCTGCGCGATCGCTCCGCGGAGTTTGTGCGAACCGAACGTGATCGCGTATTGGTTGTGGCCCTGGTCGATGGCGCGCTTGGCGGCCTCCAACAGTTCCTTCGGCGGATCAAAATCAGGGAACCCCTGGGCGAGGTTCAACGCGCCGTCTATTTCGGCGACGCGGGTCATCTCACGGATCACGCTCTCCGGGAACAAGCCGACGCGTTCGGCCATCCGCGGATCATCGATCTTGAAGCTCGGTCGCGCGGAGGATTTTGTCGCCGGCTTGAGAGAAGCAGCCATTGGCAGTCGCCGCCGACCCGATGCTCCATTTTTAAGATTGTGGAGACGTGGGGGCTCGGGAAGGCATGGCCCAGTCGCGCACCTACACGAACATTTTCAACCGCATCGTGCTCGTCGCCGGACTCGGCTACTTCGTCGACGTCTACGATCTCGTGCTCTTCGCGGTCGTACGGCAAGAAAGCCTCCGCGGCCTCGGCGTGCCAGAAGCCGACATCCTCGACACCGGACTCTTCTTGCTCAGCGTCCAGATGATCGGCATGCTCGTCGGCGGATTCTTGTGGGGAATGCTCGGAGACAAGCGCGGCCGACTCTCCACGCTCTTCGGCGCGATCGCCCTCTACTCCGTCGCCAACATCGTCAACGGCTTCGTCACCAACGTGCCCTTCTACGCCATCGTCCGGTTCATCGCTGGCGTCGGACTCGCAGGCGAACTCGGCGCAGGCGTCACGCTCGTGAGCGAGACCATGCCCAAGAACCTCCGTGGCTACGGCATCACGGTCGTCACATCGCTCGGCATCCTGGGCGCCGTGTTCGCAGAGATTGTCGCCCAGACCTTCGATTGGAGAATCGCATACATCGCGGGAGGCGTCGCCGGCCTTGTCTTGTTGGGCACGCAAGTGCTCGTCGCAGAATCGGGCGCCTTCGAAGCCCTCAAAGCATCGTCCGTGTCCCGCGGCGACTTGCGGATGTTGTTCTTCTCCCGACGACGGCTCAAGACCTACCTCCAGACGGTCGTCATCGGCATCCCGGTCTGGTACACGATCGCGCTCCTCATCACCATCTCGCCCGAGCTCAGCGCTGAAATGGGACTCCGGCAGACCATCGACGCGGGACAGATGATCGCCTGGAACTACGGCGGGGCCGCCGTCGGCGGCGTCTTCTTCGGCTACTTGAGCGAACGCATGCGCAGCCGGAAATGGAGCCTCATCATCGCCCTCGCCTTCACGGCCGCGTGCATGTTCCTGTTCGTGTTCTCGATGGGCGTCACCGCCGCGTACCTCTACGGCTTGGCGTTCGCCATCGGGTTCGGCACCGGCTACTGGCCGGTCTTCTTCACCACGGCGGCCGAGCAGTTCGGAACCAATCTTCGCGCCACCGTCACGACGACCGCGGCCAACCTGGTGCGCGGCGCCGTGGTCCCCGCGACGATCCTCTTCGACGTCCTGGTCCGGTTCGCAGGCATGAGCCTCCTCGAAAGCACGATGATCGTCGGCACCATCGTCATGCTGCTTGCATTGTATGGTACGCGCAGCATCAAGGAAACGTACGGCACGGAGATCGATTTCGTCGAAACGGACGACGGCGGCCCGCGCGCCGCGGCCGCGTCGTCGACGCACTGAATCCTTTTCTATCATGGGAGCATCGACACGGATGTGCGCACCGCCACGCCCCTGCTCGTCTTGTGCCTCCTCGCGGCAGGATGCCTCGGGCCGGTGCCGCCTTCTGGTTCCGACGACGCGACGAACGACGCGCCGGTCCCGACGGGGCTGCCGGCCAAGATGGCGTGGCGCATGCTTCCCGAGGGGCCAACGCACCGCGCCGAGACGTGCGCGGCCTCCGTGGGGTCACTCATGTACGTCATCGGCGGGTGGGCCAACCCGAACGAGTTCAGCTTGCCCGGCCCCGCGGGCGCCATCCCCTACGACGAGCCTCTTCTGACCGCGAGCGTCGACATTTTCGACGCGTCGAAAGAGACATGGAGCGCCGGGCCGACGGTCCCCACGCAGAGCGTGGAGCACTGCGACGCCATCGGGTACGACGGTTACGTCTACCTCTTCGACAGCGGTGGCAGCTGGCGGCTCAAGGCCGGCGGGTCGGAGTGGCAGGTGCTTGAACCGTGGCCGAACGGCCACAGCTACGGCGGCTACGGTGAGATCGGCGGGAAGTTCTACTTCACGGCGGGCGGCAGCGCGAAGGTCGACGTGTACGACCCG
>CAYOZB010000158.1:0-7415 GCA_964408365.1 uncultured Halobacteriales archaeon
GTCAACAAGCACGACTCCCGGTTGGACCGGGAACAGCGTTCGATCGGCGAATACTACTACGCATCGGCCTGAGCTCCTCACCAGCACCGCATCGGCACCAGTCTTGGCGGCCTCGAAATCAAGCGTAATGCCTTTGGGGGCGTTGACGAGTTGGACGTTCTGGCCGGGCTTGAGGTTGAGGTTGGCGGCAAGCGTCATGGACGGGGGCGGCCAGCGCCCGGGCCGCCAAATCCGTGGCGGTGGGCGGTGTCCGAGAAGCCTTTTAGGACGGGTCTCTCTGGTCCGGGGGCGGAGGCACGGGCAATGAAGGCATTCTTAACGCTCGACCAAGCCAACCTCAAGGGAAAGCGCGTCTTGGTGCGCGTCGACTTCAATGTCCCCATGGACACGGGCAAGATCACCAACGACTTGCGCATCCGTGAGTCGCTTCCGACGATCGAGAAGCTTGTCAAACAAGGCGCACGGGTCATCCTTTGTTCACACCTTGGACGCCCGGGTGGAAAACGTGACCCGCAATATTCTCTCAAACCCGTCGCGACGCATCTCGGGAAACTTCTGAAAAAAACCGTCGCCTTCGCCGACGACTGCGTCGGCAAGTCGGCGGAGGCGGCCGCGCAGAAACTCAAAGATGGCGAGGTCGTACTTCTCGAGAACGTCCGGTTCCACAAATCCGAAGAGGAGAACAACGGCGAGTTCGCCGAACAACTCGCCTCCCTCGCCGAAGCGTACGTGAACGACGCGTTCGGGTCCGCGCACCGCGCGCACGCGTCGACCGAGGGCGTCGCGCACCACCTGCCCTCCTACGCGGGCGACCTGATGCGCAAGGAACTCGAGGCGCTCGGCAGTGTGTTCCAGAAACCCGAGAAACCCTTTGTCGCCGTCCTCGGCGGCTCCAAAGTGAGCGGGAAGATCGACGTGATCCGGAACCTTCTGCCCCGCTGCGACGCGATCCTCATCGGCGGCGCGATGGCGTTCACGTTCAGCAAGGCCAAGGGGGGGCGCGTCGGCTCGAGCCTCGTCGAGGCGGACAAGGTCGCTCTCGCGAAGCAGCTTCTTACCGACGCGAAGGAACGTAAGGTCGACCTCGTGCTCCCCATCGACGTCGTCGTCACCGACAACATCAAGGGCGGCGGAAAGAGCCGCGTCGTTCCCTTCGGGGAAGTCCCGGACAATTGGAAAGGAGTCGACATCGGACCCAAGACGGTCGCCCTCTACGGCGAACGGATCGCGAAGGCGAAGACCGTCGTGTTCAACGGACCGATGGGCGTGTTCGAAGTGCCCGAATTCGCCAAAGGCACCAACGGCGTCTACGAAGCGGCCGCCAACGTCGACGGCACGACGATCATCGGCGGCGGGGACTCCGCGGCGGCGATCCAGCAGGCAGGCCTGGCCGACCAGGTGACGCACGTCTCCACGGGCGGCGGCGCCAGTTTGGAGTTCCTCGAGGGCAAGACACTACCGGGTGTCGCGGCGCTCATGAAGCGCGCCCAGGCGATCGTGAAGTAGGGATTCGCCGATCAGAGGTTCGGGGCAAGGAGGGACGAAGACGCGTATGTTCCTAAATAGGTACAATTGTGCCCAAATAGGGACATTTGCGGGCCGCCGCGGCGCGCGCGTTGGCTACGCGGAACCCAGGTCCCGCGCCTTGCAATCGTAGCTAATAAGTGATAATAATCCACGATAAGGCTCTTATCATAGTCGAGCCAATGCCTTCGCGTGGCGACGACGAGCATCCCGGTGGACAGCAAAGTGCGGGACCGCCTTCGGCAATATGCCGTGGGGGACATGACGTACACCGACGTGCTCACGCGGCTCATGGACGAGCACGAGCGCGACCTGTTCATCCGAGAGATCCAGAAAGAGGCGGATGCCGCGACCAAATGGATTCCGGCTGACGAGATTTGAAAGTCGTCCTCCTCGAGGGTCCCCTCGAAACCATTCGGTCGCTCGCCCCGGAAACCAAGCGGCGGATCAAGAAGGCCATCCTGTCTATTCCCGACGATCCGACCGGCGACCTTCGCGCCCTTGACATCAAACGGCTAAGGGGCCACGACGAGCCGCGGCCCATCTATCGTTTGCGCATAGGCGACTGGCGCGTCGTTTACCGAATCGTGGCCGGTCGAATCGAGGTCGTTCGGGTCTTCCCGCGATCCGAAGGCTACGGCTGGATGGAGCGAGCAGGATTCTAAGGCGCGCCGACACGCCGCGTGACGAACCATCATGTGACTTCCTCACACGGAAACCCGCTCGTTTTGTGTGACGGGATTTCTTACTACTTGCTGGGGCCGACGAGCCCTGGAAGGTAAACCAACATGCACGGAAACTGCTGGGGATTCGGAGCGCGCCGCTACCTGACCAACGAAGAGAAGACCAAGATGCTCGAAGAGTACGCCTCGGACCTCGAGAGCGAACTCAAGGGCGTCAAGGAACGCCTGAACGAGATCAAGAAGGAGTAAAAAAAACAATCATGGAACCCAAATTCCCGATGCCGCCAGGCCCGATGGGCCCCGACCCACCCCTCCCCTTCCACCCGTGAAGGGGCCCTCTCTTCCATCCCTTTTCTCAAAACCAACCAGTCGAGTACCCATGTCCCCGATCCCATTGACCCAGATCGAAGAAGCCGTCACCGGCGTCGTCGAACGCGTCGGACCCTCGGTCGTCACCATCGCCACGGTCCAGATGGCGCGCGACCAATACTTGCGCGCCTTCCCGATCGAAGGCGTCGGCAGCGGCGTCATCGTCTCGAAGGACGGACTCATCGTCACGAACCACCACGTCGTCCGAAACGCACGCACCGCACAGGTCGAACTGCGCGACGGACGACGGATGGAAGCGACCTACGTCGGCGGCGACCCAGAATCGGACCTCGCCATCCTTCGGATCCCGGCGAAGAACCTCCCCGTCGCCCAGCTGGGAGATTCGGACGCGTTGCGTGTCGGCCAACTGGCGATCGCCATCGGCAGCCCGTTCGGGAACCTGCTCGACGGACCCACCGTCACGGTCGGCGTCGTGAGTGCCTTGCGTCGCACGCTCCAGAGCCCGGACGGGAACATGGAGGGCCTCGTCCAGACCGACGCGCCGATCAATCCCGGCAACAGCGGAGGCCCGCTCCTCGACTCGTCGGGAAAGATCATCGCGATCAACACGGCCATCATTCCCCATGCACAAGGCATCGGCTTCGCGGTCCCCGTCAACCGCGTCCGGCAAGTCCTCGACCAGGTCCGCGACCATGGTCGCGTCATGCGACCTTGGCTCGGCATCGCCGGCGTCACACTCACCACGAAGGTCGCCACGGAACACGGCTTGGATCCGCCGGGCGGCGTCCTCATCTTCCAAGTCGACCCGGGAAGCCCCGCAGCACGCGCGCATCTCGAGCAGGGCGACGTCTTGCGCTCCTTCGACCACCAGCCCCTCAAAGACGTCACGGAACTGCGGGAACGGATCGCTGCGTTGCCTCCGGGAGCCATCGTCGATCTCGGCTACGAACGCTACGGCGACCCACGACGGGTCTCGGTGACGTTGCGCGAGCGGCCGCAGGCCTAGGTGCAGATCGACGTCAAGGCGTTACGGTCCGGCAAATGGATCGAACCGCCCTGGACTTCCTCCACGGATTGGCGGAACGCGGCCGTAGAGCGCGCGCTGGAGTCGACGGGCCAATCCATGTTGTCCTCGATCTCGATCTCGTACTTGGGATCGTTGAACCAGACCACGCCGCGAACACGAGGATACTCTCCGGAAGTCACTTGGTCGAAGGCGTCCGTGATCCAGGCGGCCTTGTCGCCGCCCTTCTCGGTCGAGCCGAGTTCGGCGATGAGGATCGGCTGCGACGTCGACTTCGTGACCGCGCAATAGGGTGCCCGGAACACAGTGTGGAAACTATGCCAGCCCCAATCGGCTTTGCCGCCCCAATTGTATCCGTCGATGCCGATGTAATCGACATACTGCGGACCCGGGTAGGTGTCCATCCACGACGTGCCGCCGGTGCTGAAATGGTTCACGGCCCAGACCCATTCGAGCCGGTCGCCGCAGCGTCCTTCGAACGTGTCGTGGATCGTCCGCCAGGCGGCCTTGTGGGATTCGTCTGTGTTGGGCCTTTCTCCGGATGGATCCTCGAATGCGATGCCCCACCAGAACCAGTGGCCGTTCATTTCGTGGATCGGACGCATGAACACGGGCAATGAGGATTCTTTGGCGGCGTTGCATGTGCCGAGTGCGAATTCTTGCACGTATTGGCGGAGCGATAGCGAGCGGCCGTCGCGGAGCGGCGTCTTCGTGGTTCCTTCGACGATGTCGACCGTGGTGAACCCGTGGGGTTCCCACGTGATCATCGGGATCCGACCTTGAGAATGAAGGTATTCGATGGTGCTTGACACGTTCGCGATGGGAGTGTACCAGTCGACGAAGATGTCGACAAGGTCAAGCCGCGCGCCCGTCTTGTCCTCGAATTCCGGCAGCATGGTGTTGTCGCCGCCCGGCCAATCGCCGAGCCAGGCGCCGATGAGAAGTTGGTCCTTCTCGATGACCTCAAGCGCGGTCGGGGCTTGGGGCTCGACGCGCACGAGGAGATACCCGAACAAGATGGCGCAGACGACAAGCACCCCGCCTCGCAGCAAAAACCGTCGGATGTGAATCCCCCGGCTGACGGTCTTGACCGTGGAGCGGATGGGGTACGTCGTTACCTCTGGCTCTTGACGGAACGTGAAACGGGGCACGTGGAAACCTTTCCTGACTCGGCGGAACGAACGGTTCCTGGGTCCAGACGGGCATGAAGGTTTCGGAACATGGCTCAGGACAAGCGACAAACGTCCCATCCCTTGAGAGCGAGACTTGTTCGAGAACCGGGGGGTTCAGCCGAACGGGTCCATGTTGACGTCGAAGTTGCCCTTGCCTGATGAGTACACGGAGCCCGCAAGGCCGAACGCCAGGAAGAATAGGCCCAACGCAAACACAACGGTCAACGGGCTGACTTCGAAGCCGTACACGACCGGAAACGTCACACCTACCAGAACGAGACCGATGTGCACGAGGAACGCGACGAAGATGGTGTTCGTGATCCGGCGGACCTCCCAGAAAAGACTCCCGATCCAGTACCGCAAGGAGAACTTCGCGGGCGGGAAGGAGACCGGGACGCCGGACTTTTTCTTGCGCTCGGTGAGGAAGCCGCGCACGTAGAATGTGGCGATCGAGAGCGACTTCAGCAGGATGAACGCGGCGGCCGCCACCAACCACACGAAGGTGCCGTATTGGAGGTACAAGGCGACCGCGAAGGCCGAGGTGACAGCGAGATGGAGGAAGACTTCGGTGACGAACGTGTCCAAGAAACCGCCGCCCGAGGAGAACCGGCGCGTTGCGCGCGCCAATTCGCCGTCGATGTGGTCGAAGACGATCGCGGCTTGGATGAGAAGCAATCCGCCGAATCGGAACCACATCGACAGGCCGGGAATCGCAAACAACAGGGCGCCTACGGCGCCCAGGACGCCGCCCGCGACGGTGACCGTGTTCGGACGGATCGGCGTGCGGACGAGGAGCCACGTCAATCGGATCGAGATGGGTCGGTAGATGTGGTTCGAATCCCACGCGTCGACGCTTTTCAAACAGACGCGCTTGAGTTCAGCAAGCGTGCGCGGAGGCACAAACTCGCTCGTCGCGACGGCCTCCGGCATCACCGCGTTCATTGGGGGCGGCGATTTAGGTCTGCTGATTCCGACCGCGCCTCAAGGGCGACCGAATCTGGAAGGAACGGTCTTGCACCGCCCATTTACAACCGGCGAAACACATAATAGGCAAGAAACACAATCAGCTTGTGTGGCATACCAGCCCATCTACTCACTCGACGACGAGGGACTGCCACCGGCGGGGCTAGAGTACCGGCTGGCCCACCACTTCCTTTCACGGCCCCGCTCCGCGGCAACACGGATCCTTTACCAGTTGGTGGGTCGACAGCGCCGCTTTTCAGACCTTCGAAGTGCCCTGCGGGTCCCGTCGGACAACACGATAACGGTGGCGTTGAAGACCCTTCGCGACGAAGGCGTGATCGAGCAGCGAATCGATGCCAGCAAGAAGCCCTCGGTTTACTGGTACGAGTTGAACAGTCTAGGGATCCAAGTGATGTTCCTGATCCAACACTTTGCTTTGCTCGAGTCGGCACAGCGTTCGGGGGAGCCCGTCGGCGCCCATGTTTAGCCCGGACGACCGGACCCGCGAAACGATTGTGCGGCCCCACATTCACGATACTAGATGTTTTGTCACGACAGCCCATCCGCCATGCACAGAAACCGCGCGCGAGCAACAGGCGGCCAACCGCATGATTTTGGGGCCGTCCCCGCGTGGCCGGGACATTGTTCTGACCGATTACGACCATATCGCGAAGGTGGCTCTTCCAAAAAGTTGGCTCCTCATTGCGCTGCTCTGCGCTGGGGACGACATCGCTCCGCTCGCCACCTGGGTCAAACAGGACGTTCGGCCACGCGTGGACCGCGTTCGATTCTACCATCACGAAAAGACAGACCCAGCAACAATTCTCAAAGCGTGGGTGGATGCGGGACTACCGTTTCCCCGAATCGACAGTTTCCGCGACCAGCGAGCTCTCAGTGCCCGCTTCGGCCAAGACATACTATTGCAGATCGTCGATGATTGGGGTCCGCGCCAAGACCGACCCCCGGTCTGACTCTTACAGATGGACGCCCGCGACCAGTAGACTTTTAGCGCGTTCTTCGACTCCGGAGCCGTTTGGCACTCTCACGGGTCAAGGAGAAGGGCACGCACTGGGAAGTGCGACGCGCAGGCAATTACAACCAGATCGGCTGGGTTCGCAACGATGATCTTCGGGGAGCCATCGTGGACGCGTGCGGCACCGGCAAAGCCGCCATCTCCCTCGGCTGCGGCACGGGTCCGATCCTGGGTCTTTTGCGTGGACGGTTCGACAAGTTGGTCGGCGTCGACGCGTCGCAAGCCATGCTCGACGCAGGCGACTTCCAAGGAATCGAGACCCACTGCATGCGGATCGAGGAGATCCCATGGGCGTCCAAGTTCGACGTCGCCGAGATGCGAAACGTCCTGCACTCCGTCGAGGATCCGCAAGGCGCCCTCGAGGTCGCGTTGAAAGTGCTCAACCCCGGCGGGCGACTGGTCCTCGTCGAAGGCGTTCCCCCGGATCACCAGGTCCGTCCCATCTACGAAAAACTCTTCGAACATCTCGAGGACCGTCACACGTTTCACGAAGGCGACCTCATCTCCTTGGCACGCATGGCGGGCTTCACCGACATCCGCGTCCAACCGTTCTTCATGGAGGACGTCGATCTCCTCGACTGGGTCCAAAAGGTCGCCCCGTCGCCGAAGGCCGCGAAGGAGGTCGAGCGGCTCCACCGCACGGCCGACGGACATTTTTGGAAGACCTACGAGATGCGGGAAGAAAA
>CAYOZB010000159.1:0-7352 GCA_964408365.1 uncultured Halobacteriales archaeon
AGATCGTCGTGCGCGACTCCGGCCGCGGGATCGCCCCCGAGAACGTCCCCAAATTGTTCCAACCGTTCAGCCAGGTCCACGACATGATGCAGGTCTCCGCCCCCGGCACCGGATTGGGATTGTTCATCTGCCGCGGAATGGCCGAACAGATGGGCGGCCGCATCTGGTGCGAAAGCGGCGGCCTCGGCAAAGGCACCAATTTCTTCGTCGAACTCCCACTCGCAGCCGTCACCGAGCGACTTGCGCGAACCATCGCCGCAGAACCCGCCTGATCCTACTTTCACCGCTCTGGCCGACGCCCGGGAATACCCCAGGCGCACATCCCAACGACAATGGAATCTGAAACGTGGCGCGCAACATGCCCACATTGCCGACGCATGTACATCGGACGCGCCTTCACCGACGCCGAACGAAC
Organism: uncultured Halobacteriales archaeon; assembly: GCA_964408365.1. GTDB lineage: Archaea > Thermoplasmatota > E2 > JACPAO01 > JACPAO01 > JACPAO01. The sequence goes on from CAYOZB010000159.1 coordinate 416, forward strand.
GAACCCCGGACTGCACCTCCTGACGTTCCGACCACTCCAATGTTCCTGCGGACGGACGTTCGTGACGTCCCAAGTGACGCGCTGGGAGCCCGAGCGCTTGTAAGTCGCGTTCGCGCATAGGTTCCGAATCGATGTGAACTGACGTGCAAACACGGGAACCAACAATTATTTGAACAATTGTACACCATGAGAGACTATGGCTGACCCCTCTGGCGAGAGCCGCATTACGCGTGGCATGGGGGCGAGCGTGCCTGCGGCCGTGCGAAAAGCCCTAGGCGTAGGGCCTGGAGACGTGCTCGAATGGAAAGTCTCCGGCGGAACCGCCGTCGTCAGAGGGCGACGCGCGAAGCGGCCCCAATTCTTGGACTTTGATGGCTTCGACATCGGCAAGCGAACCAACGCGACCGCCGAACACGATGATCTTTACTGATGGCCGGCCGATCCGTTGTGGACACGGGGGTGCTCCTCGCGGCACTCCTGACAAGGGACGACCTTCACCATGATGGGCTGGCAATCGTACAAGCCGCCGAACGAGGCACCATCGAACCTCTCGCAGTCACCGATTTCGTGCTTGCGGAAACTCTCAATTACCTGGTGAAGAAGGCCGGGTCGAGCACCGCGCGAGACGGGCTGAAAAGAATTCTGGCTTCCCCGGGCCTCGTGTTTGGGCGGATTAGTGACGCGGCGTTCTTTGAGGCGCGCGACAGCATTCTCATGACGTTCGATGGCCTCTCCTTTGTCGATTCGTTGATCGTCGCGCACATGCGCGAGACAAGCAGTCGTGTCCTGTACTCATTCGACGAAGGGTTTGACCAGGTCCGCGGCGTACGCCGCGTCGCCACGGTTCGCAGCACGGGTTCCTAACAAGTGCGACGTCAGGGACGAGGACGGCCGACCCCAACGGCCAATTCTTTCGTGCCAGGGCCCGTGGACCGTTCCGTCTGTGGTTCCGCCGGCGGCTTTCGCGTCCGCCGAAGGTTAAAATGTGCCAGGTACGCCTGTATCATGTGCATATGCCGTTGAACGTTCTGGACAAAGAAGGCCTGCCACCGGCTGGCATCGAGCGAAAGCTCGCGCACCACATTTTGGGCCGCCAGAATACCATCGCAAAGCGAGTCGTCTACGGTCTCTTGGGCGGTCCCCGGCGCAACGGCGAACTCTTACCGTACGCAGGCAAGAGCCCCAACAACTTGACCCAAGTCCTCAAACTGCTCCGAGCCGAGGGAGTCATCGTCGACGTGGCCGACACCCGGGCGACGCCTCCCCAAGTGGCCTACAAGCTGACCACCCTCGGACTCCTGGTGGTGGATTGGATGCGGCGCTACGAGTTCTTGGACGATGTCAGCGCCCATCGTTCGCCAATTGCCCTTAGCAAGGACGAAGTCGAGCGGAAGCTCCACGCGAAGGCAGGTCGCCGCGTGCGCGCCAGCGTCGAATCCACGGAGGACGAACGAAACGACCTGACTTCGCTCGTCGGGTTCGCATCGAAGCGTCCCTATGAGACCCGTAAAATCCTCGAGCGGGAATTCGGGCGCTAGTCGATACCGACGTCCTCGTCGCCGTTCGTGATCCAACACATCGTCGACACAGCGAGGCCGTGGAAATCTTGTCGGTGGGATCAATCGTCGTTACCCGGGGCTCCCTCTCCTAGTTCACCACGGTCATCCGGCGCCTGGCGAAGGATGCGAAGCTCAACGGTAACGTGGAAGCGAGAAAGGCGCTGGCAGCGGTTCTGGGCCACCCCGCATATCGCTCGGCGGCGTCTCCACGTATCAAAGGAAGGCGACGTGGGGGGCGAGATTCGAACTCGCGAGGTGATAACACCACAGGCTATCTGCGCGAAAGAGAACGCGTAGCAGGCCTGCGCCTTACCGGGCTAGGCTACCCCCACATTGCGGGCGTCGCGCGCAAGCCCGGGTTCATTAAAAGTGTTTGTCAGGAAAACGCGGAACACGCCGTTTGAATCACGGTTGTGCGGCAAACCTTCACTAAGCCCAGAGCAGATTCAACACGCGAGGAATCCATATGGGAATGTTCAACATCGATAAATCGAAACATCCACACCCGCGGCGTTACCGACGCGCACTCAGCCTGCTCATCACGGGCGTGTTGCTCGGATTGTTGCTCACGGTGATCGGGATCGCCATGGTGCCCTACGGCTACGACGGCACCCGAGCCTGGTGGATCACCTTGAGCCTCATCGGACCCTCCATGATCTTCCTCACCGCGGTCGGTTACGGGACCTACTTGGAACGATTGGAACGCGAAACCTACGGTCAGATCTACGAAGACGACCAACCGGTCATGCCCACAGAGCGCTCCCGCCAGATCTGATTCACGCGTTGCGGACCGCATCCGTCAAGTCGAGCGCGCGTCGCGTCTCCAAAACGTCGTGGACACGAACAATCTCGACTCCCTGCCAGGCCGCGATGACGGCCGCCGCGACGCTTCCCTCCAAACGGTTTGCCATCGGCACCTTGAGGATGTTGCCGATGAACGATTTCCGCGAAGCCCCGATCAGGACAGGATAACCGAGCCCTCGAAGCTCGGCCACGTGTTTGATCAAGAGCGCATTGTCTTCGATGCCTTCTCCGGAACGTTTGCCGAACCCGATCCCTGGATCCAAGACGATCGCGTCCCGCAGAACGCCTTGCTTCTCAACACTCTGGGCGCGCTCGAGAAGGTAGTCGCGCACTTCCCGGACAACGTCATCGTAATGGATCGCCGATTGCATCGTCTTCGGTTCGCCACGCATGTGCATCAGCACCACGCCCACCCCCGTCTCGGCCGCCAGGGGCGCCATGCCCGGGTCACGGAACCCGGCGACATCGTTGATGATGGTCGCGCCCGCGTCGATCGCGGCCTTCGCGACAACGACTTTGCGCGTGTCGATCGAGATCGGTTTTCCAAGCGCACCCAACCCGTCGATCACCGGCACGACGCGACGGATCTCCTCGGCATCCGAAACGGCATCGCTCCCCGGCCGCGTCGATTCTCCACCCACGTCAAGGATGTCGGCGCCTTCTGTGATAAGGCGTCGTCCGTGCGCGACGGCGGCGTCGGCGGAGAAGAATTTTCCGCCATCGCTGAAACTATCGGGCGTGACGTTGACGACCCCCATGATCAACGTGCGTTTGCCAAGCGGCAAAACCTTGCCGCGGATCCGCCACGCGGAGGGGCGCGCCACGGAGGTCGCCTCACTGCTGCCGCGCATATTCCACCGCAGGATCCACGTTCGGCTTAAGGAGTGCGGCGCGCGCTTCACCGACCAAGAAAAGACTCCCAGTGATCAGCAACAGATCGTTATTGTCAGCGTCGCGATGCAGTCGGCGGATCGCTTCCACCACATCGTCCACCGCTTCCGCCTGGACGCCTTCCTTCCGAAGCGTCTCCGCGAGGACCTTCGCGGGTACGGCGCGGTCGGTCGCGGGCGCGGTGACGACCCATTCTTTCACGAGCGGTGCCATCGTCCGGACCATGGCGGGGACATTCTTGTCCCGCATGGCGGCAAAGAGGACGCGGATCGGACGCGGTGCGACGACGCGTTCGAGGAACCCGAACAGGGTCTGCATCGCGGGAGGATTGTGGGCGCCGTCGAGAAGGACAAGCGGGTTCTTGCTCGCCGGTTCCAGTCGTCCCGGCCACAAGGCGGTCTCGAACCCTTTTCGCAATGCGTCCGCGCCGACCGGGTAGGCGTCGCCCAACGCTTGCAAGGCGGTCGCCGCCAGGGACGCGTTCTCCGCCTGGTGTCGACCCAGGGCGCGCAACCGCAACGGCACCTGGTTGCCGAACAACGAAACGCTGGTCTCGGTCCGGTCGAGGAATTCTTTTGCTTCGGGGGCCGGCGCAAAATGGATCGGCGCACCCAGTTCTTTCGCGCGTCGGCGGATCACGTCGTACGCATCGCCAACGGCGCGCGTGACCACCGGAACGTCTGGTTTGATGATGCCTGCTTTTTCTTGCGCGATCGCCGCCACGGTGCTCCCGAGGCGGTCGGTGTGTTCCAACCCCACGTTGGTGATCACCGAGACGAGCGGTTTGACCAGGTTGGTGGCGTCCCAACGGCCGCCCATTCCCACTTCGACGACCGCAAGGGGCACGCGGCGTCGGCGGAAGTACAGGAACGCCATCGCGGTCACGACCTCGAAGAACGTGGGCACGACATCGTTGGCTTCGAGTTCGGCCACGATGGGCATGAGTTGTTCGACGAGAAGAGCGACGTCCGCTCGTGGGATCTCCTTGCCGTCGACGGTGATCCGTTCCGTGAAGGAGGTCAGGTGGGGGGAGATGTATCGGCCGACCGAGTGGCCCGCGGCGCGCAACGCCCCATCGACGAACGCGCAGACGCTGCCTTTGCCATTGCTCCCGGTGACGTGGATGGCGGCGAACGCGTCCTGCGGACGGTCCAGCGCGGCGAGCAGGTGCTCGACGTTTTCGAGGCCTTGCTTGATCCCAAAACGCTGACGGGCATAGAGCCAGGAGAGCGCTTCTTCGTACCGCACGGCGTCGGCCGAAGGCCACCCCCTTCAAGAGTTTTCAGAAGGCACAAATATAGGATATTACAATATTGTGATGTTCATATGTTGAGGGAGGACGACTTTGGGCTTTTGCGGCTTCTTGTGTCGACGCAGTTTGGGAAAGAGCCCAAGACTGTTGATGGTCTCGTGCGAAGACTCGGCGTCTCTCAATCTCTGGTCTCTCAACGCTTGCGGCGCCTCCAGAAAGAAGGGTACCTCGACCGACGGACCGTGGCCACGCCGACCGGTCGTGTCGTGCATTACATTCCGCGCCCGGCATTCCACGTTGAATGGATTTCCCCCAACGAGCGCGTGGCCGTCCGCTGGTTGGCCAAGGCGGAAATCGATTGGCGTTTTCCGCTTCTGAGCCAAATTCCAGATCTTGCGGCGCAACAAACCGTGCTGGCTTTGCTCCTCCGCCTTCAGGAAGAGGGGTTGTTGTTCCCAGCAGACTTGGGCAAGCGGGAGGAACCCGTACCGCAACTCGGGCTCAGTTTGGTTGTTTATGGTTCATCGGCTCGGGGAACGGCGCGACCTGGTTCGGACGTTGATCTATTGTCAATCCAGGACGAAGAGATGAAAGCGGTCGACGTCCAGGAGGTGGTCGAATCCGCTTGCGCGGATGTTAGCCTGGCGGCGCCGCGCCCGATCCAGGTCAAGCACTTACTCGTTGACGATGTCGTCCACCTTCCGGAAGGCGTTCAAGCCAGTATCAAGCAAGATGGACTGATCGTGTTTGATGGCCTTCGCGCGAAACGACGTGGCCCGTCGCGCCGGCTCTGGGAATTCGTCTATGGGGGTCGAGACACTGCCAACCTCTGAGCAAGTGTCCGCCCTGGCCCAAGAGTGGCTTGATGCTGGCCGCTCCCAACTCGCTGATGGCCGATACCACGTTGCCTTTGAGGCCCTACGAAACGCGGCTGAGCTGGCGGCCAAGGCGTTGATCCTCAAACATTCGGGCCAGTTCCCACAAGAGCACGCCGTCGGCGGCCTTCTCGCCAAGCTAGGGAAAATGCCGGCGCGGGTAAAGGGTAGCGACCTCCACCGCTTGTTGGTGAAATTCACCGTCGGGCCGTACGGCTTCGACGTGACCATCCGCGAAAGCGATGTCACCGATGCGCTCAGGATCGCCGAACGCATGCTGGCCGGCTTGTGACGGCCCCATCCTTCTCTTGGCGCTGGAGCCGGGCGTTGCAGAGGGCGGCGCGCCGGACTTATTCGCTTCCCCAATGCTCATGCGCAGCACGCGGAGGCCGAAAACGAAGCACGGGTGGCCTGGTGCGCTTCGCGGCGAAGTCGAACAGAAGTGGCCCTGAAGCCGTTCGACACGACGACGGCCCAGCTCATCCAGGTCGGCGGCGGACCCGAAAAATAGTCGAACCCGCCCAACGTCCAGACCTTGTCTCGCTAGACGAGCAACGAAAACGTGATGCTAGACCAGAAACTAGTAGCCGGGTCCGTAGAACGTGTCGGGCAGGCGCGGAAGTTTCGTCGTCCACGTGTCGATAGCGTCGATCTTCGCTGTTCGTCCCTCGACCTTGACGCGTCCTTCTTCGAGGAGTTGGATCGTGCGGGGCAGGATCTGGTGTTCGGCGTCCAGGATCCGTTTGGAGAGCGTTTCTTCCGTGTCCTCCGCCTTCACGGCGACGGCGGCTTGGAGGATGTTGACTCCGTGGTCGACGAACTCGTCGACGAAATGGGTCGTGCATCCCGTGATGCGGACTCCGTAGTCGAGTGCCTGTTTTTGGCCGTGCGCTCCCGGGAAACTGGGCAGCAGGGCCGGGTGGATATTGACGATCCGGTTCGGGTATTCTTTGATCAAGAACGGTGAAATGATCCGCATGTACCCCGCGAGCACGACAAGCGACACGTCGTGTTCGCGGAGCGCTTGGAGGATCGCTTCCTCGTGTTTGCGTCGTCGTTCCGGAACATGGAGACCGGTCGGCGCTTCGACGGCGAGGGCGGGGATCTTGTTGTTACGCGCGCGGTCAAGGGCTTTGGCGTCCCTCTTGTCGCTGATCACCAGGACGACCTTGGACTTGATGAGTCCCTTCGCCGAGGCGTCGAGGAGAGATTGCAGGTCGGACCCGCGTCCGGAGGCGAGCACACCCAGTCGCAGCGCAGCCATGTTCCGGTTTCGACGAGTCAAAACCGGCGTTTAATCCATTCTACCCGAGGTAGCCGACAAAACGCGACGATCAGTGTCGGAAGCTTCGATGGTTGTTGAACATCATCGCCATGTCGTACGAATCCGCAGCGGAGATGACGTCTGCGTCCCGGATCGAGCCGCCGGGTTGCACGATCGCGGTCACTCCGTGCTGGGCCATGAGGTCGACGGCGTCACGGAACGGGAAGAACGCTTCCGAGGCGACGACGCTGCCTTTGATGTTGTCTTTTCCCTTGTAGATCGCGATCATCGC
>CAYOZB010000160.1:0-7317 GCA_964408365.1 uncultured Halobacteriales archaeon
AAATGGGACATGGGATGGATGCACGACACCCTCGAGTACTTCTCCAAGGACCCGATCCACCGACGCGTCCAGCATGCCAGGCTGACGTTTCGCATGATCTACGCGTTCCACGAGAACTTCGTCCTGCCATTATCGCACGATGAAGTCGTCCATGGCAAAGGATCCCTCCTCGGCAAGATGCCCGGTGACGCGTGGCAAAAATTCGCCAACCTCCGCCTCCTCTACTCTTACATGACGGCACAGCCGGGCAAGAAACTCCTCTTCATGGGCTCCGAGTTCGCCCAAGGACCCGAATGGAACCACGATCGGGGCCTGCCTTGGGAGCAACTCGACATCGACCCCCACCGACGCACCCAAGATCTCCTCCGGGACCTGCTCCATTTGTACCGACGCGAACCCGCGTTGCATGAACAAGACACCGACCCGCGCGGCTTCGAATGGCTCGACGCCAACGACGCCGACAACAGCGTCCTGAGTTTCTTGCGGCACGCGAAAAGCGATAACCACCCGATTCTCTGCGTGATGAACGCGACGCCCGTTCCACGCGAAGGCTACACGATGGGTATTCCGAAACCGGGCTTCTGGCGCGAACTCCTCAACACCGACGCGGCCGACTACGGAGGCACTGGACGCGGCAACCTCGGCGGCGTCGCCTCCGTCCCCGTTCCCGCACACGGACGCTCCCAGAGCATCCGCCTCACCTTGCCGCCCCTATCGTTCCTGTTTTTCAAACACGAGGACGGGTCAAAGTAAAAATGGAACGACGGCTCGGCGCAACGCCCCGCAAACGGGGCGGCGCCCATTTCGAAGTATGGGCTCCCCTTGCCGACAAGGTCGAAGTCGAACTCGTGGCCCCGACCAGCGACACCATGCGCCTGACCCGTCGCGACGACGGGTACCACGTCCTCGACGCCCCCAACGTCCCGCCCGGTGCACGCTACTTTTACCATCTTGATGGCGGCGAACGCCGGGCCGATCCAGCCTCCCGATCCCAACCCGACGGCTTGTTCGGTGCCAGCGAACTCGTCGACCTTGCGAGGTTCCCGTGGAACGACTCTGACTGGAAAGGCCACCGTTTGGAGGATCTTGTGCTGTACGAACTCCACGTCGGCACGTACACGCAGGAGGGCACCTTCGAAGCAATCATCCCGCACCTTGCGGGACTCGCCGGACTTGGTGTGACCGCGATCGAGCTCATGCCGGTCGCCCAGTTCTCGGGCACCCGTAACTGGGGCTACGACGGCGTCTACCTCTTTGCGCCCCAGAACAATTACGGCGGCCCACGCGGACTCCAACGCCTCGTCGACGCCGCGCACGCGCAGGGACTCGCCGTTTTTCTGGACGTGGTGTACAACCACGTGGGCCCCGAAGGGAACACGCTGCCCGAATTCGGTCCGTACTTCAACACGAAGCACGAGACCCCGTGGGGCAAAGCCATCAATGTGGATGGTCGACATTCCGACGATGTGCGCCGGTTCCTCCTGGAAAACGCGCTCCAGTGGCTCGACGACTACCACATGGACGGGTTGCGACTCGACGCAGTGCACGCGATCATCGACCAGTCCTCGAAAACGTTCATGGAAGAACTCGCTGACACGACCCACGCACATGCGACCGTGCGGGGCGTTCCGTTCCACGTCATCGCCGAAACCAGCGCCAACGATCCCCGCTACGTCCGCCCCAGGAACGAGGGCGGTTGGGGATTGGACGCCATGTGGAACGACGATTTCACCCACGCATTGTACACGTTCACCACCCACGATGCCACGGACTACAGTGGCGATTACCCCGACGACGCGTCGCTCGCGAAGGCGTTCGGGAACGCGTTCGTCATCGATGGCAATTACTCGAAGTACCGAGGCCGCCGTCACGGCCGTCCGCCTCTTGGCATTCCCGGTAAACGTTTCGTCGTTTGCGCGGACAACCACGACCGGGTGGGCAACCGCGTCAACGGCGAGCGACTCGGCTCGCTGGCGAGCTTTGACATGCTCAAGGTGTCTGCGGCCGCCGTGATCCTTTCGCCGTTCGTGCCCCTGGTCTTTATGGGGGAAGAGTACGCCGAGCCATCGCCGTTTCTCTACTTCACGGACCACTCCGACGCCAAACTGCGAGAGGAGGTCAGCCGCGGTCGGAAGGAGGAATTCAAGGGACACGGGTGGACCACTGAACCGCCGGACCACGCGGCACTCGAAACGTTCCAACGTTCCACTCTTCGCCACAGCGTCAAGACCAGCGGCCATCACGCCACGATGCTCGCCTACTACCGGCGACTGTTGACGCTGCGACGCACACATCCCGCCCTGCGACGGCTCGACCATCGCGAAGTAGTCTCCGAGGCCCGATCGAAAGAACACATCGTTACGGTGCTGCGCGGCAAAGACAAACGTCGCACGTTGCTCATCCTCCACAGCGGAGAGAAGGAACGCAAGACCGACGTCGCGGTGCCCCGCGGCGATTGGCGACTCCTCCTCGACTCGAACGCCGCGCAATGGAATGGCTCCGGAAAGGGACACCCGACCCGGCTTCGATCGACGGGAACATCGAGGTTAGCCCTAGCAGGCGCGACGGCGCTCCTTTACGAAACCGGGGGTACGCGTTGACCAACCGGTTCGTCCTGATCCACGGACACTTCTACCAGCCACCTCGGGAGAACCCGTGGCTTGAATCCATCGAAGTCCAAGATTCCGCGTATCCCTACCACGACTGGAACGAACGCATCACCGCGGAATGTTACGCACCCAACGCGTTGTCGCGGACCGTCGACGCGAAGGGCCGGATCTTGCGGTTGGTGAACAACTACGGGCGGATCAGCTTCAATTTTGGTCCGACGCTCTTGAGTTGGATGGAGGCGCTCGCTCCGACCGTGTACGAGGGGATCTTGGAAGCCGATCGCGCCAGCCGCGAACGGTTCGGCGGCCACGGCTCCGCGCTCGCGCAAGCGTACAACCATGCGATCATGCCGCTCGCGAACGAGCGCGACCAGGAGACGCAGGTCGTCTGGGGGATCGGCGATTTCAAGAAACGGTTCGGACGCGACCCGGAGGGCATGTGGCTGCCGGAAACCGCCGTCGACACCGACACCCTCGAGTGCCTCGCGAAACACGGCATCAAATTCACGATCCTGGCGCCGCACCAAGCGCGTCGGGTCCGGACCATCGGAAATGAGGAGTGGACGGATGTCGCCGGCGCGCGGATCGACACCAAAGTGCCCTACCTTTGCCGATTGAGATCCGGCCGCAGCATCATCTTGTTCTTCTACGACGGACCTGCCTCGCGTGCCGTCGCCTTCGAGCGGCTTCTTGATAGCGGAGACGGTCTCACGAACCGCCTGATCGGGCTCCTTCCGGAATCGTCCCCGGAACCGATGCTCGCGCACATCGCGACCGATGGGGAATCCTATGGCCATCATCACCGCCACGGGGACATGGCATTGGCGTGGGCCTTGCAGAAAATGGAAACGCGCGATGACATCAAACTCACCAATTACGCTCAGTTCCTGGACATCGCTCCGGCGCGGCACGAAGTCGAGATCATGGAGAACACGTCGTGGAGCTGCGCGCACGGCGTCGAACGATGGCGGAGCAACTGCGGGTGCAGCAGCGGACGCGAAGGCTGGACCCAGGAATGGCGCGGGCCGTTACGCGCCTCGCTCGATTGGCTTCGAGATGGCGTAGCGCCCCTGTACCAAGCCGCGGCGAGCGAATACTTGCGCGACGCGTGGGCGGCGCGGGACGACTACATCGGCGTGATTCTCGACCGGTCGCCCGCTTCCATCAATGCGTTCCTCGAAAAGCACGCAAAACGGCCGCTCTCCAAAGAAGAACGCGTGCGGGTTCTCCGCCTGCTCGAACTGCAACGCCAAGCGTTGCTCATGTACACGAGTTGCGGATGGTTCTTCGACGAACTGTCCGGCATCGAGACGACGCAGGTCCTCGCATACGCTTGTCGCTGCCTGCAACTTGCGGAGGAATTGTTCGGAAAACCGTTCGAGGATGAATTCCTCAAGCGCCTCGAAGCCGCGCCGAGCAACGTCGCCCGCTATGGCAACGGTCGTCGCATCTACGAAGCATTGGTCCGACCCGGCAAGGTCGACCTGCGTTGGGTCGCCGCCCATTTTGCGTTCACGTCCATGTTCCAGACCTACGACGACCGGGCCCGCGTTCACTGCTTTGATGTTGTGCGGGAAGAAGGCCGCACCCTCACCGCGGGTCGCGCCAAGCTTGGGATCGGCCGGCTGACCGTGCGGAGCCGCGTGACCGAAGAAGAAGCAGATCTTACCTACACGGCGGTCCACTTGGGCGACCACAACCTCCACGGCGGCGTCCGCTACCATCGGGCGGGCGAGGCGTACGCGCACGTGCACGAGGAGATCGTGAAAGCGTTCGAGCACGCCCGGTTGCCGGATGTGATCGGCCTGGTCAACAAACATTTCGGCGACAGCACTTTCTCGGTGCGACAATTGTTCCGCGATGAGCAACGACGCATCGTCAACCTGGTCCAACAAACCACTTACGACGACTTCGAGACCTCGTTCGGACGCCTCTACGAACGGTGTTTGCCCCTCGTCCGCTTCTTGACCGACCTGCATCAACCACTTCCGCGCGAATTCCGCATCGTGAGCGAGTTCGTGATCAACCGCACCTTGCTGCAAGCGTTCGAGGCCGACCGCCTGGACGTTGCGCACGTGGAACGGCTGATCTCGGAAGCGCAGCGAGACGGCCTCGCGCTCGAACTCACCGGCCTTGCGTTCGGTTTTCAGCGTCACCTGGAACGGTTGTTCGCGGATCTCGCGCACTCTCCCAAGGAACTCCGGCGACTCGAGGCCGCGGCGGTCGCCGCCGAATTGACAAAGACCTTGCCGTTCGACGTGAGCTTGTGGCGGACCCAGAACGACTTTTATTCACTCTTAGCCACGGCCTATCCCGAACAAAAGTCTGCGGCGCAACAAGGCGACGAGATCGCGAAACGGTGGCTGGCGGCGTTCGCTCGCTGCGCAGGCGATCTCAACGTCTCGGTGCCCGAATCGTAAGCAGTTAGACGACCGCGGGTTTCTTCGCCTTGGCGACCTCTTCCGCCGGCAGGGTCTCGAGTTCCAGGTCGATGCCGCGGGGTCCGTCAGTGATCGGGGCGCTCAGCTTGAGGTTCGCGGCGCGCAGGAACGAGTCGACCCACCAGAAAATGTCTTCGTCATGCACGTTCTTCTTCAGTCGGTCGAGCCGGTTGGTGCGTTCCGTTTCGGGCATCGTCAAGGCCTGGTGGATGGCTTCGGCGACTTCCTCCACGTTGTACGGGTTGACGAGAAGCGCCCCGCCGCGCATCTGGGTGGCGGAGCCTGCGAATTCACTGAGGATGAGTACGCCGGGTTCTTGGTTCTTGCACGCGACGTATTCTTTCGCGACGAGGTTCATCCCGTCTTTGAGCGGGGTGACGAGCGCGACGTCCGCCGCACGGTACCAGGCCAACACGTCTGCCTGCTCCATGTTTCGGTAGATGTAATGGATGGGCACCCAGCCGCTGTCGGTGAACTGTCCGTTGATGCGTCCGACGAGTCGTTCCACTTCGCTCTTCAATTCATGGTACCGCGGGATGCCTTCCCGGCTTGGCGAGAGGATCTGGATGAGGCTGACGCGTTGGTGGAGAGCGGGGAAACGTTCCAGGAAGCTTCGGAAGGCGCGCAGTTTGCTGGGGATGCCCTTCGTGTAGTCGAGTCGGTCGACGCCGAGGATGAATTTCCGGTTCGGCAGCCGAACGCGGATGTTTTCCATCCGCTGCGTGACATCGTCAGACGCAGCCTGTTCGGCGAGGGCTTGGGTGTCGATGCTGATGGGGAAGCTGCCGATGCGGATGTTGCGTCCGGCGGCGCTCAGTTGTTGGAACGCGCCGGCGGATCGCACCGTGACGTCGGGAAGCAGTGCCTCGACGCAGTTGACGAAGTTGAGTTGGTCGCGCGGCGTCTGGAACCCCACGAGTTCGTACTGGAGGAACGCTTCCAAGATGTCGCGTCGCCACGGGAGCTTGAGGAAAATGTCGGGCGGTGGGAACGGGATGTGGAGGAAGAAACCGACCGAGCCGTTCCAGCCACCTGCTCGAAGCGCGCGGGCCACGTCCATCAAGTGGTAGTCTTGGACCCACACGTAGTCGCCCACTTTGTGCATCTCGGCGACCGCGTCGGCGAACTTCTTGTTGACGTCCTTGTAGGCCGCCATGTATTCTGCGTTGAAGTTGCAAAAATTCTGCAGGTCGTGGAACAGGGGCCAGATGACCTCGTTCGAGAACCCGAGGTAGAATTTTTCTCGCTCCTCGGGCGATAGGCTGACTCCTTTGAGGTTGTAGCCGATGTGCTTGGATTGCGCTTCCAGTTCGTCCGCAAGGCCGTCCGAACTGTCGGCTCCGGGCCATCCGACCCATACGCCACCCCATCGTCGCAGGACGGGACCGAACGCGGCGACGAGGCCTCCGGTGCTCTCCTGGAATTGCCATCCGGTACCTTTCTTCGAGACAGTGACGGGGAGGCGGTTGCTGACGACGACCAATCGGCGTGATCCGTTGTTGCTCATAGCGCATGCTACATTGATCGGCCCTTCGTGGGGACCGTAGGCCGATGTGGATTCGGAGGATATGCCCCGGGCTACCTAGGTCTTTCCCCAGACTGCGTTCACCGCGACTAAACATGTCCAAAACCGGCTGTTCCCGCGGGCTTGGACCCCGCGCGGCCGCGGGTTGCCCCGCGAGGGCCGCCCCCTCGGGTTCGTTTGCATTTCTCTCCACCCACAATCCTTTAAGGTGGACCCATTCAGTGCCGAATCAAGGCACATGACGACGATCGAGTCCACTCCTGAGTTCGTTACCGCTTCTTACGCCCGGATGCGAAAAACGTTGGAAGTCGTCCGCAAGCGACTCGGACGACCTTTGACGTTGGCCGAGAAGATCATGCTGGGCCACCTCAGCGACCCGGCCGAACAAACTCTCGATCGCGGCAAAGCGTACTTGCTGTTGCGACCCGATCGCGTCGCGATGCAGGATGCGACCGCGCAGATGGCGATCTTGCAGTTCGGCAGCGCCGGTATCCCCCGGGTGCAAGTGCCCACGACGGTGCACTGCGACCATTTGATCCAAGCGTTGAGCGGAGCCAAAACCGATCTGGAACGTTCTCGGCTCGAGAACAACGAAGTCTACGAATTCCTCCGAACGTCGTCATCCAAATACGGCATCGGGTTCTGGCAACCTGGATCCGGCATCATCCACCAGGTCATCCTGGAGAACTACGCGTTCCCCGGCGGCCTCATGATCGGCACCGACAGCCACACGCCCAACGCG
>CAYOZB010000161.1:0-7189 GCA_964408365.1 uncultured Halobacteriales archaeon
ATACTTGTGACCCCGTGACTCCGGCGTGGCATCGGCGGCAGATGCGCCATCGCGTGCAAGCGGCGAGCCGTGGTCGTCGGTCGTTGACTTCTTGCGCCGAAGGATTCTCGTGATCTCAAATTCAACGAAGTCGCCGCATTCGATTCCGTAGGCCTCCCGCACGTCAACGGGCAGCGTGAGATGGCGTCCGGGTCCGATTTTCCGTGTGAAATGCATGGAAACATGGAAGTGTCCCCGATAGCGGCGCTAGGTTGGCAGCGGACGGGCCGCAGCGCCCGTCCCGATATGCGGGGTCGGAGCATAGGACGCCGAATAGGCGAACAACTCGAACCAATGGGCTGCTTCGAGGCCACGGGCTGTGAACCGCAGCTCCGTGCCGCTTGGGTCGGTCGCAAGAAGACCGGTACGAACAAGCTCGGCAAGCCGGCCCATCAGGAATCGTGTGAACAGGATCGACGAGGCTTGCGTCGTGGTGGAGATCTGGTACCATCTGCGCTCGACGAACCGCTTCCGGTAGTCGCGGAAGAGGTGGACGAAATCCGTGACGCGTATCTCCGTTGCCGGCGGAAAGTGTTCGGCCATCCGGTAAAGGTCGAGAGCGAGATTCATCCGGCCGCCGAGAGCCTGATGAAGAGCGCGAAACGAGGAGATGGTGCTGTCGGTCACGGGCTCGTTCCACGCATACAGGTTGGCGTTGCGCAGGCCGTGGCCTCGCAGATCGATAACCGTGCCGTGGTTCAGGGATTTCAGACGTTCTCGAACGAACTGCGTGGAGGTATCGAAGAAGTCCGTAAACTGGTCAGACTTGTTCTTTGGGTCGCGACGTCGGGAGGACATGATGCGGCAAAGCTTGCGCGCGGATAATCCGCCCAGGATGGCTTGGGGCATCCTGCCGTCCTGCGGCGCGCCCCGCATCACGGCAATGAGCCGCTGGTACAGGTAGATCTTGATCGCAACATAGAGGGAGAATTCGGGCCGGTTGGAAAGGGTCTCGCCGTCTTCGAGGGAATGGTATGCAGAACTAAACGGCGGCAATTGGCGAAGTACGTCACTCATTCTAGCACGTTCCCCCGAATCCCCTGCTCCCCAGGATCCCTAGTCGGTGTGTCTGAGTCGTTGTATAGAACTAGGCTCTCAGTGCATCATCTTGTTTTTCTGCGGCGTGTCATTTTTGCCCCGACGAGCCGGTAGGCGTATGGTGCCCTACAGAAACGTTTTGGCGGTCATTCTCGCTACGAATAACGCAGAAAATCTTACGGAAATGACAACGCGCAGAGAAACTGTTTAGATGTTGAGCAAAGTTCGTCGATTGGGGCGTTTTGTGGACGGCTCGGAAAAGCAGGAGCATGAACCAGGGCTATCCCTGGTGGTTTTCAAGATCGCGGCCCTCGCGTTGGTCTTCGTTTTCGGATTAACCGCGACGCTTCTATTGTCCAACCCTGCGCTCCGGGCTCTGGTTTTGGGGTGGATTGCGACAAGCTTCTTCGCCATCAGCGGAGCATTCAAACGGATCCAGGCCAAGAAAGTCCTCCAGAATCCCGTGCGCCGAGAGATCATCCGCATGCTGCGTCGACGAGACGGCGAACACCTGACCGCGCTCGCCGAGCGGTTGGCCGTGACGCGCCAAACCATTTCCTATCACGCCACCGTGCTGAACAACTTCAACCTCATCCGGCTCGTCAAGGACGGCCCCTACGTTCGGGCTTTCCTGCAGCGGGACGCAGGCAAGGGCACGGCAATCCTTCGGCGATCCTGGGCTGCCAAAATCGTCGCCCTCTTGGCGGCACACCCGGACATGTCGGTGAAAGAGATCGCGCAGCGCATGGGCGTGACGGTCGCGACGGCCCGCTGGTACCTGCGCAAACTCGAAGAGGCCGACGTCCTCGAGGCCAGCTCCGGCGGCCGGAAGTCCACTCTGACAGTCGCCCTGTGGGCAGAACGGGATGCGGCAGTCCAACCCGCCGGCGCCCCTAGTTGATGGAAGCGGTTTGCTGGCCCGTGCTGACGGGCGTATGTACCCAGCCGGAACGCTGGCCTCGCACGCGCGTGCTGCGAAGCCTGCGGCGCTTCGTGACCTACCGGCATCCGGAATCAGTTGCAGGCGGCAGTGATCTCGGCGCCGGAACCCGTCGCTTCGATGGTGACAGCGACCTCACCGCTGGTGCAGTCCTGACGCACCGTCCTAGCCCACCGGAATCCGGCAGAGGCCGAAATCGCTTTTCGTGTTTCTCGGCGCCTCGTAACCCATGTCGAGCCGTAACAAAGGTTGCCGCTCATCGCTGAACATTGAAGGTCGTCGCCCTCACGACCTGGCCTTGGGCTTGGTTGGCTTGCACCATGAACTGGAGAGGACCTTCCGGATATTGTGCTGAATCGATTGCAAAGGACCAACGCGATCCGTCGAGTTCCACCGATTGCCAGGAGCCGTTTCCTACCTGGGCCAGGACGACCAGAAAGTTCCCGTCCGGATCCCACGCGGACCCTTCGACGAGGAACCGGCCGGTTACATTGGAAAATGGGGACGGTCTTTGAATCTCAAGAATGGTTCGCGCAGAAACGTCGAACGGCACAGTCGTTTCATCGCTTGTTCCATCGGCGGCGTCAATTCGTACACGCAATTCATGGCTCCCCGCCTGGAGTCCTGAGCGATTCGCACTGAGAGTCCATCGGATGCCGTCGACGGCCAACGGCTCAAATGGGCGACCGTCAATCGACCATCGGACCTCGGAGGTGACCCCAGCGGGATGGAACGCGATTCCGACCGCTGACAAGTTGCCGCGCGCGTGGGTCTCAAGGACTCGGACGACTGGGCGATTCGACAGCGACTCGTTGATGCCACGCACTGTGAGCGTTCCGATCATGCCCTCGTGAAGCGTGCAGAAGTATGTGTGAACGCCCAGGGCTTTGGCTCGCAGCGTGTAATTGTTTCCCTCGTCTACATAGTTGTCCCAATCATCCGCCCGGTCGGCATCAAAAAGCCTGTAGCGATCGAATATGTCGACCTCAGTAAACGACACATCGTGCCAGGTGATGTCCTCACCGCGGTCGAACGGCGCCACCCATCGAACAACGTCGCCGACCTGGATTTCTAGATGCTCGGGTTCAAAGCCGAAAGACCAGGTGGCAGCCACTAGCCAGCCCGGTTCGGGCAGGTCAAGGCAGGCGCCGTCAAAGTTGTTGCAATGCTCCGAAGGGGGGCCTCCCGGAACAATGAGGCAGCCGGCCGCAGCAACCACCACGAACATCCAGATGATCTCGATCCGAACGCCGGCCCCCGTCGTGCCTGGTTTCGTGCTCCTTCTCGTAGCGTTGGCACGCACGTGACTGGTGTTATCAGGGGGCGAAGGTTTGGGCATGGCCGGCCGCCAAGAACGCGAATCCAACGCCAGCCGCAGTTGGGATGGAGAGATATGAGTTGTTTCTGCCCCGTATCCTCCACAGCACGCGCTGCTTCGCATATCGATCAATGCGCGCGTGCGAAACGTTTCGGATCCGGCTAAGACGATTGGCCATTGGAGGGCAACAGGAGTGCCCCGTTTCGGTTGTCTAGGGTTGGCTCGTCGAACCCCAACCACCCCTAAAGAGGGTCTTGCCCCGGAAGTGTAGATCCAGTTCGGAGAGGTAGGATCGTCCTAGCGGGGCGCCCGACGACACGAGCCATGCTCGGAAGGAGCCGGTCGCTGTTGGCGTTGCGGCGCTTAAAAGTCGCTGCTGCTTGAGCCCCAAGTACTCGTCGCGCGTCAGGACGACGTCGCGGAGGGCCCATCCGAGCACCCGAGTGGCCGCGAGCGCGACACGCGGTGAAACGTGGACGACCGGTCGGGGCTTTCCGATTGTCTCGCCCAAGAGACAGACGATCTCCTCGAACGTCAAGGCCTCCTTCTCGACCGCATCGAAAACCACGTCCTCATCCCGTGATCCAGCGGCGACCAACATTCTAGCGAACTCTGTAGCAGCGACTGGTTGGATCGCGTACTTGCCGTCGCCTGGCATCAAGAAGACGGGCATGCGTCGCAGCAGCCAGGCCACGTTGTTGAGCAGAAGCTCCTCCGGCCCGTAGATTAGGGCAGGCCGGACGATCGCATAGGACAGGCCACTTGCGCGCACGAGCCGTTCCAGTTTGCCCTTTCCGCGAAAGTATGGCAGGTCACAGTTTTCGTCGGCGTTCGTCACGCTGACGTGAACGAAGCGGCGCACGTCGCTTTCGCGGGCGGCCTCTAGCATGATCTTCGTGTTCTCGATTGCCTGGTGGAAGCTAGTCGTGCCCCGGTCGAACCTGACCCAGTACGTGTTGTACAAAGTATCGACCCCGCGAAGGGACCGGGCGAGCGCAGACGGATTTTCGAAGTTGAAAGAGTGCAAGACGACACCGGGCGCCAAAGGGTTTGGCCGCGAAGGGTGGTTTGTAAGGGAATGAACGAGCGGCCGGGTCTTCAGGAGCTCTTCGGCGACGTATCGCCCCGTGTAGCCAAGGGCGCCCGTGACCATTGGGATGCCTTGGGCCATCGGTTGGCCCCCTACAACCGAAGCTGATTAAATCCATCGTTGCGAATTTGTCCTAGCGCCCTGCGGCGTCAAACTCACATGTCGCGACGGAACGATCCAAGTGGTCCTCGACGGGCCGGACGTGATCAATCAACAACAGTGCTCGGCTGCGCCAAACCAAGAAGGCGGCGGAGCTAATTTAGTGGCGCCTAATTGTGGCTTGGTTGGGGGGCGCCTACCGCGGAGCCGGCTAGGTTGCGCGCCGCTAGATGGTGGAGACCTGTTGTTGGTCAGTGTCGATGCGCGAGAGCGGCTGGGGCGTCGCTTGCGGCTCGCCGGAGAATGAGATCGAGGTCCGCAGTGCAGTCGTCGCGGCTGCGATCAAGACGACGACGGTGGCCACGATCGCGAGGACGGTGGGGGACGCCGCGTCGATGCTGTCGGCCCAGCGCTCCGAGATGAATGAACCGGCCGTCTGGGGGAGCTTGCCGACCATCGCGACAACGATCCAGACGAAGAGGCCGACCAGGAAGACCTTGGCCATGGAGCGTCGCGTGTACGCGTCCAGCCCGCTTCCAGCCGGGCTCGATCGGATCCGACGCGCGAACCTGGAAATGTGGTAAGCGAAAAGGGTGGAGGCCACCCCCAGGGCCCAGAACACCGTTGAAGTCGTTGCCGGCGAGGACCGCTCGGTCAACGCAAGGCAAGCGATGATGGACGTGACGGCCACCTCAGGCCAGGGACCGCGACGTGCGACGCACGACCCGAGGACGGCCGCGATGGCCACGGCGGCCAGGGCCAGGTTGTTGGACGTCCACGTGTCACGTCCGATCCAGTACGCGAACGCCACGACGGCACCCCATGGCAAGGCCACGAGGCGAAGAGAACGATAGGAGAATCGAAGAGCCATCATGCCACCTCGGTCACCTGGATGGAGCGCTCCAGATCGTCGCCGGGCATCCAGTGCACGACGGGCAGGCCGAGGCGGCGAAGCTTTCGGACCATGTCGAGCTGCGATGCCGCCCACGCGTCGGTGGCGGGCCTGGCGGCGCCCCCTCCCCAGTCGGGTGCGGGCGCCACGACGAGGACCTTGAAGTCGTGGACCCGCAGCAGGCTGACGGCGTCCTCGATCGTGGCATCGCCCACAAGGCTGGACACGATGATGACGGGCGAGTTCTTCTGCATCCGAGGCAGGACTTCTTCCACGGCGGCGAGCATCGGCATGTCGCCCTTGGGCTCCGTGGCGATGAGAAGATCGATGATGCCGTCCAGTCGTCGGAGCGCGCCCGTGTGGTGGTCTTCGTTGATGGTGTCGCCATACGCCACGAGGCGGACCGCGTCGCGGCTCTTGAGGTGGGCCTCGGCGATGGCTTTGGCGGCGCGTCCCGTGCGGGCGAAGGCGCTCTGCGTCTCCAGCCCCACATTGGTGGCGGCGCGCGCGTCGACGAACAGGACCAGTTCGGTGTCGTTCTCGCGCTGGTGTTGGTTGACGATGAGGTTCTCGCGGCGGGCGCTGGCTTTCCAGTTGATGTCGCGGGGACGGTCTCCTGGCGAGTAGTCGCGGAGTCCGAAGAACTCGAAGCCGTCGCCGGGCTGGGCGACCTCGTAGGCCCCCATGACGAGGCGGATGCGGCGCGAGCTCATGACGGCGTCATGCAGGTGGACGCCGGCCGGTACGACGCGGACGTCGGTCCCTTCGCCGGCCTGGAACTCGCGATAGGCGAAGCCGAACGGGTCGCCGACGCGGACGCGGATGCCGCCGACGCGTCGCAGGCCGAACAATGGGAATGCGGCGCTAAGCTGGGACGTGACGCTGCGGTGGCGCCCGATCACGTCGAAGCCGCCGCTGACGCCGTCGACGACGACGGCGGTGGAGGGCAGTTGCATGCGCCACTCGGCGAACACTTTGCGGCGGCCCTGGTTCTGAAACGCGACGCCGATCGGGAGCGGGTCGTCTTCGGGAAGGATGCTGAGTCCGAGGTTTTGCTTGACGACTAGGCGTGAGGCGCGTTGTCCGGAGGCGCCGATCATTGCGTAGGCGGCGAGTCCGACCGCAAAAAGCGACACGACGAGGCTTTGGGCGAGGACGCCGAGGGTGGCAAGGATGATCGCGCCGAGGAAACTCGAAACGAGTGCGCGGGTGAGGCGGACGCGGCCGTCGGACGTCATACTTTGGGCACCGGGATCCGCTGAAGGATCTCGTCCAGGATGTTGGCAGTGGTGGTTCCTCGGATCTTGGCTTCCGGCCTGAGGATGATGCGGTGGCCGAGCACAGGGTGGACCAGAGATCGGACATCGTCGGGGATGACGTAGTCGCGGCCACGGATGGCCGCTTGGGACTTCGACAGTTTGAGCAGGGCGAGGGAGCCGCGCGGGCTCGCGCCTGCGCGGACCTTGTCGTGCTCTCGCGTCGCGAGGATGACCTGGGCGATGTAGCGGATGATGGCCCGGTCGACGTGGACGCGTTCGACGGCCTTCTGGGCGGCGACGAGCGTCTCGGTGCTGAGGATGGGTCGCACGTCGAAGTCGTCCTTCATGCGGGAGTTGCGACGATCCAGGATCTCCTCTTCCTCCTCGAGGTTGGGCGTGCCGACGGACGTCTTGATCATGAACCGGTCGAGTTGCGCCTCGGGCAGCACGTACGTTCCTTCCTGCTCGATGGGGTTCTGCGTGGCGAGGACGATGAAGGGGCGGGGCAGCTTGT
>CAYOZB010000162.1:0-7133 GCA_964408365.1 uncultured Halobacteriales archaeon
GGGTTTGGAGAAACCCGCCGCGGTCGTCCGACGCGCCGACCCGCCCCCAGCCAGTGCCGCCCCCGTCGTGGCGGCCGAACCGGGCAAGGTCGCCCCGTTCGCCTGGACGAACCTCGTCGGCGACGGGTTGCACAACTTCGTCGACGGAGTCCTCATCGCAACCTCGTTCTACGTCTCGCCGAGCGTCGGCATCGCCACGACCGTCGCCGTGGCGGCGCACGAGATCCCCCAGGAACTCGGCGACTTCGCAGTGCTCCTTCGAGCCGGACTGAAACCCACCCGCGCACTCCTCTACAACCTCGCCAGCGCACTCCTGGCCCTTCTCGGCGGTCTCCTCGTCATCCTCCTGAGCTTCGAGGCCGAGACCCTCGAACGGTTCGCCATCCCCCTCATCGCCGGCGGGTTCCTCTACATCGCCGCCGCCGACCTCGTCCCCGAACTCCACCACCACACCCACGGCAAACACGTCCCGGTGATCTTGGTCGCCATCGCGGGCGGCATGGCACTCATGTACGGGCTCACGTTCCTCGAATAGGTTCAAGACCAATCCCCTGTTTGGCGCGCTCCGCACTGGAGTTGTACCTCGTGTCGAAGATCGAAAAAATCGTCGTCGTCGGATCCGGCAACATGGGAAGCGGCATCGCACAAGCGTGCGCCACGGCCGGCTACCAGACCACGATGGTCGACACCAAACAAGACTTCGTCGAAGCCGGATTCCTCCGGATCAAATCCCCCTTGGAGAAGCGGATCACCGAGGGCAAGATGAAACGCGAAGACCTCGACAAACTGATGAGCCGCCTCAAAGGCACCACCGACCTCGAAGCGGCCGCCAAAGACGCCGACCTCATCATCGAAGCCGTCTTCGAGGAATTCAAGATCAAAGAACAAGTGTTCCAACGCATCGCCAAGGTCGCCAAACCCACCGTCATCGTCGCGACCAACACCTCCAGCCTCAGCGTCACCCAACTCTCCCCCGCGTTCGGCCACGCGGACCGGTTCGGCGGCATGCACTTCTTCAACCCCGCCGCCGTGAACAAACTCGTCGAAGTCGTCAAAGGCCAAGGCACGAGCCCCGAGACCTTCACCGCCTTGTGGGACGTCGCCCTACGCCTCGGCAAGGTCCCCATCGAGACAAAGGACAGTTTCGGGTTCTGCGTCAACCGGTTCTTCGTGCCGTTCCTCAACGAGGCCGTCCGCATCGTCGAAGAAAACATGGCCAACCCTGCGACCGTCGACGCTGCGATCAACGAAGCCCTCGGCACCACCATGGGTCCGTTCCAACTGATGAACTTCACCGGCATCCCGATCGGGTACCACGCCGAAGAGACCCTCCACCAAGCCTTCGGCGCATTCTACAAGCCCGCCGAGTTGCTGAAACAAAAATTCGAGAAGAAAGACCAGTTCAAAGTCGAAGGCTCTCCCGACCCCGCAAAATTCGAAGCCGTGAAAGCGCGTCTGCTCGGCGTGCTGTTCGGCATCGCAGCACAACTCGTCGATGAAGGCGTCGCCACACCGGAAGCCACCGAGAAAGGCGCCATGCTGGGACTTCGCTGGGCCTCGGGCCCGTTCGCCCTCATGAACAAGGTCGGCACCGCGCAGAGTCTCAAGTGGACCAAAGCGATCCACGACAAGTGGGGCAGTGCGTTCCCCCTCGCACCCAGCCTCCAAAAACAAGGACAACGCAACGATCCCTGGCAACTTCGGAACGTCCTCCTCGACGTGCAAGGACACGTCGCCACGATCACCATCGACCGCCCCGAAGCGCTCAACGCGCTCAACCCGAAGGTCCTCAAAGAACTCGGCGAGACCTTCGAACGCGTCGCCAACGACAAGAACGTCCGCGCAGCGATCCTCACCGGCACAGGCAAGAGCTTCGTCGCAGGAGCCGACATCCGCGCCATGGCCGAGCAGACCGCCATGGAATCCCTCGCCATGACCAACCTCGGTCAGCGGGTCGTCCGACAGATCGAGCTCATGTCGAAACCGGTGATCTGCGCCGTGAATGGGTTCGCGTTCGGCGGCGGATGCGAGATCGCCCTCGCCTGCGACATGCTCCTGGCGGCCGAAAGCGCCACCTTCGCGCTCCCGGAGGTCGGACTAGGCATCCACCCCGGCTTCGGCGGCACCCAACGCCTACCCCGCCTCATCGGCCCGGCCCGCGCCAAGGAACTCATCTTCACCGGAGACCGCATCACCGCCGCCCAAGCCGAAAAGATCGGACTCGTGAACAAGGTCGTCAAGGACGCCGACCTTCTCCCCGAAGCGATGCGCATCGCCCAAAAGATCTCCGAAATGGCCCCCGTCGCCATCGGACTCGCCAAAGAAGCCGTCAACCGAGGACTCGAGACCGACCTCGACAGCGGACTCGCCCTCGAGACCAACTCCGTGACGCTCACGTTCGCGACGGAAGACCAGAAAGAAGGCATGCGCGCCTTCTTGGAAAAACGGAAAGCGAATTTCCGCGGGAATTAGGAGAAAGAAGGCAGGGCCGGCGCAAACGCGGGAGCCCCGCCATTGGTGCAGGCTTCAGCAATCTGATTCGCAAGCGTGCCCATGGCCTTGGGGTGCATCCACGACCTCGGCGAACGAGGTAATCGGGTGAAGGCCCATGAGTGCGCCCCAACTTCCTCCGCTGAACGGGTCCGCCTCATGGTACTCGAGCGCGTACTTGCCCGGTCCGGAGGCCTCGTCGTAGAACGTCGTGTCCCCGTCGGGTGCGGGATCGCATTCGATCGGGACCGAAGCGTCGGGTGTGCGCAGTTCGCCCCGGGCGAAGAAGGACGAGCAGGAGAACACGAACCGCACGGAAGGCGCGTTGGATTCGAAACCTTGCATCGCGCTCCCCTGGAGCGCTGGCCCGATCAAGACGGCGCTCGCAGTGGCGGACACGACCGCGGACGCGGATCCAGGACCGATGATTGCGATCTCGCGTCCACCTTCAAAGGATTCGATCGTGAAGGCACCCACGCAACCGAAGCGGATCCCGAAGTTGGTTCCGCCGCCGGCTTGGAGCTGCGACGTCCCGACCGTGATCGCGACCGGTCCCGCGAACCCTTCGATGGGCCACTCCACGGTCAACGGATCCGTCCACGTGTACGGAGCGACCACGTCCCCCGTGTCCACGGTACCAAGGACCTGCACGTGCGCGTCGTACATCTGGTTGGACTGGACCATCCACGTGCTGCTGTTCCCAGTCTGGAGCGCGATGAAGTTGCTCCAGGTGGCGGAGGTGGGCACCGGGTTCGAGTGCGACACGAGTTTGCATCGGGTCGTCGCGTCTCCATCGACGACCAGGCGGTACGCAACGCTTCCCTCCAGTTCCGCCTTCCAGTCGAGCGGGTCCGGGGCGGCCACGTTCTCCAGCGTTTCTGCGATCGTCGACGGTTCCTGGATGCACCCTGGGAGGGCGGTCAGGGCGAGGGCGCAAGCGACGAGGGCAATGCGAGTATGCATGAGTGGCGGCGACCACGGCGTTGTCTAAACCGGTTCCTCCGCCTCGGTCGAAACGGTACGACTCCGGCGGAGGAAAGCGGGTAAATGGCCGCGTTCCTGTGTGGGGACTGGCAGACCATGATTCAATCCCTTCGAAGCCCCGGCCTTTGGCTCGGAACCGTCCTCACGCTCGTCGCGGCGCTCTTGTTCGTCGACTTGAACTTGGCCGCTGCGAGCCAAACGAGCCGCGCATTTTTTGGTCCCGAGCGAATCGACGAAACCGGCGTTGTCGACGTGACATCCGTCGGCCTGTCGCCGGGCGACGTGATGCGGTTGTATCCGCAGATGGCCTCCGGGGACGTCTTCGGTGAGTACCACTTTTACATCGTCGAAGCCGGGGAAGGAAACGCGTTCCTCCAGAACCAGACGCCCGCCCACATCTACGTTCACGAACAATACCGAGCCCGGTCGTCGCGCGAGGCCTGGATCAATCCAGAACCCTTGTATTTCCAACGACCAGACCCTCCGCCGGGTTTCAATGCCAGCCGCATCGACATGGTATGGGTCCTCTCCTACGCGCCGGACGCCAAGCTCCCCACCACGGACGAGGGTTGGTCCTACTTCCGAAACAGCTCCGCCGTCCGAAGCTACTATTCCACCCCATGGGCGACCGAAAGCTGGGCGGTTTCGGCCCACAAGGTGATCATCCCGGTTCTCTACGTGTTGGCCGCCGCGGCCGCCGTCCTCGCCCTCGTCTATGTGCGGCACTTGTGGAAACGCCAAGCAGGGGGAGACACGATCGGCGCAGAAGCCGGACTGGAACTCGTGGATCTCGGCGGACGATACTTGTCCTTCATGCGGGCGTTCCTCATCGGCCTCGCGCTCCCGCTCGCCTACGTCTGCTGGGCATCCCTCTTCTTCGTCTGGGGACAGGTCGCCGAGTCGCCGGCGCCGAACGCCGCGTGGGGCGCGCACCTGCAGCGGTTGACGTTCGTGATCCTGGGCGCGGTGGTCCTCGGCTGGGTCGCGGTTCTCGTTCGCGTAACGATCGCACATCGACGATGGAAACGACTACAACCACAGCGCCCCCTGGAGGCGTGAAGAACCGGAGTGCCGGAGGAGTCCGCTCCGCCCGCGCGACCCGATCTCTACGTCGTCGCGCGATTCCTCGACAAGTTGTGCGTAGCGGACGCCTCGTACACCCGAAGCAAGTTACAGGCCGCCGTGCGGCTCAACTACGATCTTTTCCGAAGCTACTTGGCGTGGTTGGAGCAGAAAGGGTTCGTCACGCAGTCGACCGAGAAGGACGCCAAGCAAGTGGTGCGCGTCACGCCCGCGGGTTTGGAGGCGTACCACCAGTTGGTCGAGTGGATCAAGCGGACGCTCGGGAGCGCGTTCTGAGCATTACGACTGCGGCGGAGGAACGTAGATACTCGACGACGAGTTGCTTCGCGTCTGATGAAAACAGTCCTGCTTACCCTCATCTTGTTGGTCGGTGGTTGCATCGCTCAGACCGGCCAACAAGGGGCGTTACCCTTCGAGCTCCCCAAGCCGGTGGTTCCGCGTAGTCAGACCCTCAACCTGACCGTGACCGATGCGGGCGGGACCCCGGCGGAGTTCGCAACGAACTGCGCGCTGCCCGTGGGCGACGAACTCGTAACGTTGGAGTTTGGAGAAGTCATCGCCAGCTGGGTCGGCGACGTACCTCTTGTGATCAAGACGCGCTTCGGCGGCTGGGACTTCTCCTCGGGCGCCGGGCCGAGCCCACGCCTTCTCAACCTAACCGGCAAAAGTCTCGATCCGACAAGCGACGACCACCCAGTCATCATGGTGACGACCGAAGGCACGGACATTGCCATTCGCCAAGAGGTGAATCTTACGATTCTTACGGTGTTGGCGCCCGGTGCGGAGTTGTCGTTTCAGCACGGCTGGTGCAATCGACCGTCGCCGATTCCTCAATCCAGTGGCGGTCGACCTGGCGTTCAGGCGTAGGCGCGCAGGTCGATCGGTTTCTGCTTCGGTTGCGGGGGTACGGGAGCCACGGGGGCGGCGACCTTGGGGGTTGCCATGGCGGGACCGACTTGGTGCTCCACCTTGTCGCAGATCTTCATGAAACGGACCAGAAGAATCGAGAGGTCTTTTTCGAAAGCCTGCAGCTCGTCTTGCAAGTTCTCTTGCATCCCATTGGTGCAAGCGTCGACGGTATTCTTAGCCGTTCTGTTCTGATTCCACGCGAAGCCGTGCACCATTTGCATCCCAAAGGACGTGGATGTCGGCGCCGAAGGCCTGCGACAGGAGCGCGTCGGCGAGGACCTCGCGCGGCGTTCCGGTCTGGAGGACGCGTCCCGAGTGTAGGAGCGTGACGCGGTCGGCGATGCGGCTTGCCGTCTCGAGGTCGTGCAGGATGGCGACCACGATGTGTCCCGCCCGTGCTTTCTTTCGCAAGAGTCCCAGGAGGTGAGACGCTTGGCCGAGGTCCAGGTTGGCGATCGGTTCGTCGAGAAGGAGCGCTTTCGGATCTTGGCTCAGCACGCGTGCTATGAGGACGCGCTGACGCTCTCCGCCCGATAGCTGCGTTACGGGTCGGCGCGAGAGATGCGAGAGTTGCATGTCGATGATTGCGGTGTCGACGGGAGACGGCGATGTGATCGCTTCGTCGCTGTGCGCGTATCGTCCCATCTCGACCACCTCGCGCACGGTAAACGGGTAGTCGAGGTGCCCCTGCTGGGGAACATATCCGACGAGTCGTGCGCGGTCGCGCGAAGGAAGCGCGCCGAGGTCGCGGCTGTCGATGTCGACGGATCCCGAGCGGATCGGGATGAGATTGGCAATGGCGCGGGCCAGCGTGGTCTTTCCGGCTCCGTTGGGTCCGACGATCGCGTGGAGCTCGCCGGGGTGCGCCTCGAAATCGACTTCCTTGACGACGGCCCGTCGCGCAAGGGCCACAGTGATGTTCCGCGCGCGAAGGGTCACGCGTTCACCTCTTGGAACGTGCGCGCCAACAAAAGAAGCAGAAGCGGCGCGCCAAGGAGCGCCGTGACGACGCCGGCAGGCAGCTCGGCCGGGGCGGCGACCATGCGCCCGATCGTATCGGCGAGGATGAGAAGCGATGCGCCGACCAGCATCGACGCGGGCACAAGTCGCCGCTGTTGAGGTCCGGTCCATCGTACGATGAAATGCGGCGCGAGGAAGCCCACGAAGGCGAGGACTCCGACCGCGGCGACGGCGGATGCGGCGGCGATGCTAGCGAGGACGAGCGCCTCGCGTCGGACCCGATCGACATGGACGCCCGCCGTCCGCGCTTCTTCGTCCCCCAGGAGCATGAGGTCCAGCTCCCGGAACCGGCGCGAAGCGAGCAAGGCAAGTGCGAGTGCGACGGCAAGCACGATGAGCGCGGTCGAGAAGGTCGCGGTCGTGAGGAGGCCGCCGAACATCCAAGCCGTGACGACCGTCGCCGCGGTCTGCTGTCCGATCGAGCCGAGAAACAGGATGCTTGCGGCGAGGGCTCCGACGAGTGCGTTGACGGCGAGCCCTCCGAGGAGGAGCGGTCCGGCGGCGACGCGTCCTGCCGTGTTGGCGACGCGGACGACGAGGAAGGTCGCGCCGATCGCGACGACGGAGGCTACGACGAAGCGGCCGACGTACACGGTCCAATCGGTGGGCCCGTCGGTCAGGTGCGCGCGGCCGAGCGGGCCGATGAG
>CAYOZB010000163.1:0-6932 GCA_964408365.1 uncultured Halobacteriales archaeon
CATGGCTTAAGCGAAAGCCAATAGCGGTGCCCTCTGGCAGGATCAACCAGAGTCTTGGTCCCAAACTTTTGGGACCGGATCTATCCTTATT
Organism: uncultured Halobacteriales archaeon; assembly: GCA_964408365.1. Lineage (GTDB taxonomy): Archaea > Thermoplasmatota > E2 > JACPAO01 > JACPAO01 > JACPAO01. The sequence continues at coordinate 92 of CAYOZB010000163.1, forward strand.
CGAGGTTTCGATTGCAAGATGTACTCAATATCCGAATTGGCGGATTTGTCGAGTATCACCACTGTTGTGTTTCGTACTTCCGATCAACCGTCAGGTCGGCATGAGTTCACGCGCCAGGGGCCCGCAAAGCGGGGTGGCTCGGGTTTCACGCGCCTCCACATTGTCGATCCAGCTGGATTGGCCAGGTCACAGGTGCGCAGATGCGCCCTCTTAGCCCAACGATGCCGGATCGTCGATTTGCCGCACTCGAGTCGATGCCGAGGGTTCCGAAAGTCGGCCGAAATGGACCCTTTGGGGCCTTTTTCAACCGGCGTCACGAAACCCGTGCAGGACACGGAGCAAGGACGAAGGCAAGCCTCTGACCTTGCTGCGAATCCTCGCGGACAACCTTCGCGAGTGCGGAATCTTCTGTACAGGGGTACCCTATTTCTAGCTTACCGATGACACTCGGAGACTAGGGTACTTTGATTTATTTATAGTTTAAATATAAAGTGCCGGGCAAGTACCACAATGCGCCGGGGTTTCCACTGGGCCCGATGGAACTTTCGGCGGCGGGGGTCGTTATTTTTTTGCCTAGAGGAGACCGGCGCGTTTCCGTGGCATCCATTCGGACTCGAACGGGTCCCGTCTGGTATTAATCGGACGCCTTGCCTCGGGCCGGCCAGAGGGAGCTGGGGATTCTTGATCGCGCAAAAGGACGCACAGACGTGGGTGCGCGCATACGATAAAAAAAATATCCGGCTCGGCGTCACCGGATCCCACTCGGCGCTCGACGTATGCGACGGCGCGGCTGACGAAGGCATCCCGAACGTCGTGTTCTCCCAAAAAGGGCGCGACGCCACGTATTCCAAGTACCTCAAGACGGTGCGCGACGACAAGGGCCGACGCACACGTGGCTGCGTCGACGCAGTCGTGAAGCTCGCCGCGTTTGGCGACCAGTTGACGCCGCGGGTGCAGAGCTGGATGCGCAAACACAACGTGCTCTACGTCCCCAACCGTTCCTTCACGAGCTACGGAAGCATCGACAAGATCGAATCCGAATTCCAAGTCCCGATCTTCGGCTCTCGCAACCTGTTACGGATCGAAGAACGCGAAGAGAAGGACAATTACTACGCGTTGCTCAAGAAAGCCGGACTCGCGTCGCCGGAACAGATCAAGGATCCGCGCAACATCAAGGAACTCGCGATCGTGAAACTCCACCACGCGAAGAAGAGACTCGAACGCGGCTTCTTCACATGCGCAAGCTACGCCGAGTTCCAGAAAAAATCCAAAACACTCCTAGCCCAAGGCGTGATCTCCAAGGAGAATCTCGAGCACGCGCGCATCGAACGCTACGTGATCGGACCCGTGTTCAACTGCAATTTCTTCTACTCCCCCATCACGACGGGCGCTCCGAAGCTGGAACTTCTCGGCGTCGACTGGCGGTTCGAATCGAGCCTCGACGGCCACGTCCGCATCCCGGCGGCACAACAAATCACCCTCCCGGACGCGCAGCAGATCCCCGAGATGACCGTGGTCGGTCACAACACCGCGACGATCCGCGAATCGCTTCTCGACAAAGTGTTCGACATGGGCGAACGGTTTGTGCAAGCCGCGAAGACGCACTACAAGCCGGGCATGATCGGCCCGTTCTGTTTGCAGACCGTCGTAGACAAGGACATGAAATTCTTCATCTACGACGTTGCACCGCGCATCGGCGGCGGCACGAACGTTCACGTCGCGGTGGGTCACCCGTATGGCAACATGTTGTGGAGACAACCGATGTCGACGGGCCGCCGCGTGGCGCTCGAAGTTCGGCGCGCGATCGTCGCGGACAAGCTTCCGTCGATCGTGACGTAGCCCCAGAGGACGGGCAGGGTCCCGCAACGGTGGCCTGGGCGAACGGCGGGATCTAGCGCCTGGGCATGGCGACGCTGGGCCGCGGGGCCGGTGCGGTGTTGGGCCGGGGCCGGAGCTCGGCTTGGGAGAGGAATTTGTCGTCCGCCGCGGGCCATTCGGTGTCCATGAGTGGCTCGTCGAGCTTCATCGCGGCATCGAGGATTTCTTGCAAAGGGTTTGCTCGCATCATGGTCACGCAGGACCAACCCACTCGCCGACGAGGTATAAAAAGCCGATTGCTCGAGCGCCGTCAATTGCCGAAACGGTTGCGACGTATCTTCGCCAATACACGTACCTGTGAAGCTACAGTGAACAGGTTAATGGTCGCGCTTGGGTAGGACGTTGACGCCGGAATCGGTGACCAGGACGTCCATGGGGACGTCCAGGTGCGTCGTCGGAAGGTGTTTAACGACCTGTTTGTCCATGGCGATCCCGACCCGGAACGCGTGCGAAACAGTGGTCAGTAGCCGGTCATAGTATCCGCCACCATAACCCAGGCGGGCGCCGCGGCGGTCAAACGCCATTCCCGGCACGAGCACGAGACCGATTTCGTGCCCCGCCAACCTCGGCGCGTCGATCGGCGGCTCCGGAATCCCATACAGGTTCGGCATGAGCGGCGTATCGCGGGTGTAGCGGTGGATCGTGAGTTCCCGTCCTTCGATCCGAGGAAGCGCGGTCTCCTTGTCCTGGGTCCAGGCCGCTTCGATGAGCGGCCGCGTGTCGACCTCCGAGCCGAACGAGGCATAGAGAAGCACGGCGCGAGCATTTTTCCACTGCGAAAGCCCCTCGATATGCTCACTGATCCGCCGCGCCGCGGCTTGACGCAGCGGCCCCGGGATGGCGTCGCGCAAAGAACGGAAATGTTTGCGCAACGGACCCTTCATGCCCCAAGGCAAGCAAGCCGCGGCGATGAAGGTGCGCATGGAGAGAAACGGTTTTACCGGGACCCTGGTCTGCCGAGGCCTCAAACCGGGTGGCTCTTGTCTCTTCCTTCCATCACAAAGATCCTCAAAGACTACAAAACCGACCAACTGACCGTGGCAGCGTATTGCTCCCACTCGAGCCTCCAAATCTTCCACGGAGCCCGCAAGGAAGGCTTCCGCACGCTCGGAATCTGCGTCGGCAAACCACCCAAGTTCTACGATGCGTATCCCCTCGCGAAGCCGGACGCGTTCCTCTCGTTGAAATCCCCGGTCGAACTGGCCGACAAATGTGACGAACTCGTGCGCCAGAACGCCGTCGTCGTCCCGCACGGTTCGCTCGTCGAGTACCTGGGCGTGGACAAGTTCGAGCACATGCCGGTCGCCACGTTCGGCAACCGACGCGTGCTGCGATGGGAATCCGACCGCGCGATCTCCCGCCAATGGCTCGAGTCGGCGGGCATCCGGATGCCGCGGGAGATCAAGGACCCCAAGGACATCATCACGCCCGTCATCGTCAAGTACAACGGCGCCAAGGGCGGACGCGGGTTCTTCATCGCCAAGACCTATCACGAATTCGTACGGCACGTCGACACGACCCGACCCTACGCGATCCAAGAATTCGTGCTCGGTACACGCTACTATCTCCATTATTTCTACAGCCCGATCAAGAAGGACGGGTACCAACTCTCGAAAGGCTCCCTCGAGATGCTCTCGACCGATCGCCGCGATGAATCCAACATCGACGAATCGAGCCGGCTCGGAAGCATCGCAGAGCTCGAAGCGGTCGGGATCAAGCCGACCTTCGTCGTCACCGGCAACATCCCCATGGTGATCCGCGAATCCCTGCTGCCCGAAGCCTTCGCGATGGGCGAACGCGTCGTCGAAAAGAGCATCGAGCTCTTCGGCGGGCTCATCGGACCGTTCTGCCTCGAGACCGTCGTCACGGACCAACTCGAGTTCAACGTCTTCGAGATCTCGGCGCGCATCGTCGCCGGCACCAACCCGTTCATCAGCGGTTCCCCCTACAGTGACTTCATCGAACCCGGACTGTCCACGGGACGACGCATCGCGAAGGAGATCAAGTCCGCCCGCAGTCTGAACCGCCTCGAGGAAGTCCTCAGCTAACGATGCTGACCCTCCTCCTTGTCGACGCAGAACTCGAACTCGTCCCGCCCAAATTGACGGGACACCAGCAGGTCGTACAATCCGCCAAGCGCACGGGCGTCTCGGCGTCGAAAATGATCCTCGACTCGAGCCTCCACTACGCGGCACTGCGCAACGTTCCCGAAGGAGAGCGACGCGGCCGCCCAGACCTTACGCATTTCTTCCTCCTCACGGTCCTCGAGTCGGTCCCCAACCGCCTCAGCCAGGTCCGCGTCCTCGTGCACACACGTCACGATGACCTCATCCGGATACTGCCCACGACGCGACTCATCCGGAACTTCAACCGCTTCTGCGGCCTCATCCAACAACTCTTCGAAACCGGCGCCGTCGGACAACCGGAGCCGCTTCTCACACTGGAACAAAAGAGAACCCTCCCGTCGATCCTCGAGGAACTCAAACCCGACCGCGTCATCGTACTCCACCCCGAAGGCGAGGCACGGCAACCCTCAGCATTGTTTTCACCAGCCGACAAAGATCGACACGTCGTCTGCATCATCGGCGGCTTTCCCTCCGGCGACTACCGAAGCCCCTTGCCCCCTGACGCCGAACGCGTCTCCATCTTCCCCGACGCGTTGACTGTCTGGACGGTCGCGGCGGAACTCTTGGCGCACTACCCGCGCGTCAGTGCCGAGATGCGCGCGCGAAAATGATCGATCTTCCCTTGGCCTTCTTGCGGCTCGGAAGAATCCATACGGAACCGTTCACCGGTTTCTACGAACTCGAGTGTTTCGCCGACGGCGGGGGCGAGCTTGGGCTCCAACAGCGCAACGTCTCCGCGGCGCATTCCGAGGCCTTCCCTCGGCTGACCTGATGCGCCGGTCACGCGCACCTTTTTGCCAGCGTGATTGAGCACGTCCCGCAGGCTCGCCACGGAGCGCGAGAGCGCGTTACCGCGTATATGGGTCAAACGGTTGCGACGGAGGCGCGGCCAGGTCCGTCATCGACAGTCGTTGCGCCGGCGCCTCCGCCGGAACGAGCGTCCAGATCAAGACGCCGAGCGCGAAGAAGAACGACAATGCGCTGACAAGCATCAAGACCAAGCCCGCCAACAGGAGACCGTTGATCATGGGAAGCTGGTCGCTCGTCGCCGACGCGTGAAAGGTCATCGCCGTCAGGATCACGTTGAGGCTCAACAGGATCGTAAGGAGCGATACGGCTCCCACGATGAGGGAAACGCTTCGACGAAAATCTTTCCGAAAGGACGCCAGTCGGGCGACGATGAGGGCGACGAGGCCCAAGACCACGACCGCCAGCGTCGCGGCTTGTGGAAGTGCTTCCAATTTCTCCCCACGGTTTCGTGGGTCCCAGGTGCGAATATAGGTTCGGCAAAGGACAAAATGTCCACAAGTGCAAAAGACGGCCCATTTCACCGCCTAGTGTGGCAAAGAAACCACGCGAACAACCAGGGTTCGAGGGAAGAATGGTTGCGAGAATTGACAAAAATGAGAAAATGAGAAGCGCGAGCTCTCGCTCGCGCTGGGAGAGGATTCCGGCATCGCGTCGAGACGACTCGACGCCGGTAAGACCCGATAGGGCTTATCCGAAGAGGGCGCCGAGACCGGCGGCCGCTTCTTCCTCGCTAACGCCCTTTTCTTCAGGCTTCTCTTCCTTCTTGGCCTCGGCAGGAGCCCCGGCAGCGGGTGCTGCAGCGGCGGGTGCGAAGCTCGCGGCGGCCTTGACGGCCTCCTCGATGTTCACGCCTTCGAGGCTGGCGGTGAGGGCCTTGACGCGGGCTGCGTCTGTGCTCACACCGGCCGCCTTGAGGACGGACGTGACGTTCGCTTCGTTGATCTCCTTCTTGGCGCTGTGAAGCAAGAGGGCGCCGTAGATGTACTCCATGTGTTTTGGCCTCCTTGTGTTATCCTAACCGAAGAGACTGCCGAGCCCCGCTGCGGCTTCCTCTTCGCTGACTCCTTTCTCTTCTTCTTTCTCTTCCTTCTTGGCCTCGACCTTGGCGGCCGGGGCGGAAGCCGCTTGCGCGGCGCCGAGGGCGTTCTTTTCGTCCTCGTCGAGTTCCTCGCCCTTCTTCTGTTTCATGAGGGCGCTGACTTGCAAGAAGGCTGTGCGCAGGTATTCTGGCACCGTGTCCTTCGTAAGGGCCTTCGTGGCCGCTCCGACGCCCATGGCGCTCTTGACGGCTTTGCCGAGGAGCGGTTCGATGGTCGTCTTCGTAGCCCAGCCGATCTCGAGGGCGAGTCCGAGGGCGGAACGGGCCGCGCGTGCGAGCCGGTTGCCGAACTCGGTCTCGTCGACCGCGAGGACGTCGGGCTTGTAGAGGAAACCGTTCTCGTAGACCGCCTTGACATCGAGGCCGACCTCGATGGGGTGGATCTCGAGCTTGGCGAGGGCCGCCGCGAGGTCGGCCGTGATGGCCTCGCCTTTCTTGACGACGACCTTGGTGGATTTGATGACGACCTTGCCGGAGACGATGGCGGCCGGGATGCCGGCTTTCTGCAGTTCACCGACGATGGGGCCGGGCTTGAACGGCGTGTCGCCCTTTTGGATCTCGATGTCGAAGGGCGCCTTCTGGCCGGCCTTCGCCGCCATCTTGGTGCGGCTCTGGGAGAACTGCTTGTAGAGAGCGAACGGGTTGAGCTCGGAGCCGACGAGGGCGGTCTGACCGTCCATGAGGGGCTCGAGTTGTTGGATCCCCTTGACGCGGGTCTCGGCGTCCTCGAGGGCGAGTTGGAGGAGGTTGTTCTTGCCGCTGCGGACTTCGGCCTTGCCACGGAGTCCGGCGCGGATCTTCTGCATCGAAGCGGACGGGATGCCGCCGATCGAGACGAGGGCGACGACCTTGCTGTCGGAGAGCATCTTGGAGATCGTCTGGACCTCCGCTTTCTTCCACGGCGCGACGTGGGCGACCTTCTGCGCGG
>CAYOZB010000164.1:0-6901 GCA_964408365.1 uncultured Halobacteriales archaeon
CGTCATCATCGGGCTTGCGGTCGGGATGGTCGTCCTCGCGCAGTGGTTCGCGCTTGCGCCCATCGACCCGGCGTTCGAGAGGTTGCTTGCGCGCTTCGATGGCGAGCCGCTCTGGCACTCGGTCGCGCGCGGCTTCAGCGCGGCGGTCACCGAGGAGATCGGGATGCGACTCGCGGGCATGGGCGTCGTCGCCTGGCTCGTCCTCCGCCGCGGCAAGACGCAGGTTGAGGCCTTCTGGATCGCGCTCCTCGTGACGGCGGCGATCTTCGGCGTCGCGCACGTGCACGCGTTCTCGATCTCGGGGCTGATCCGCGTGCTGGTCAATGCCCTCGCGGGCATGGTGTATGGCTGGATGTTCTGGCGCTGGGGGCTCCTGCACCCGATTCTCGCGCACTTCGTAGGCGGCGCATCGCGCGATATGCTCCTGGCGGCGGAGGTCGTCTGAGCGCCGACCCTACTTTTCGTCGCATTGGTGTATTTGCTTCTTAGTGGCCGCGTTTCGCAGTCCCCGCCTGGAAACGGGATTCAAAGCAGCCGAACAACATCGGCCGCATCCAAGGTGTTGAAGCGGGTCCGCGACCAACTCGGGCCTTTGTCCTATTCGGCCGTGAGCGGAGGGCGGAACCGATCGCGGGTGCGAAGACGGTCAGCGCCGAAAAATTCGTTGTCCGTTACAAAATAGAACACGTCCACGCCGTTTCGCTTGACCTTGCTCTTCACTGCGTATGGGCGGAAATCGGGACCGGATGGATCCATCCTGACCATCGCGGCCGCGGCCATTTCCTTCGAATGCATGCTCCGATCCTCAACGAGATCGACAAACGGGGGCTGCCTGCGCCGTGAGATTCGGACAACCGGATTTGAATCGCGCGAATAGTGCGGCCGCATACCTTTTATACGTTGTAGATGAAGTATATTGTATGAGCAAACCCGAAGTCACGACGATCCGCGTCGCGAAGAAAACGCGAGACCGTTTGGCTCGGCATGGCCAATTCGGCCAGACCATCGACGACGTCGTCAACCGGGTCCTCGACACGGTCGAAGAACAGCAGTGGATTGCCAAACAGCACGCCGCCGCTGGAGACACGAGCGACGTCGAATGGTTGGATAATCTCGACACCAATTTCGAGAAACACCGCAAATGACGTGGCGGCTTGCCATCAAGCCTCGGCCTCTCGGTGAAATCCGGAAGCTGCCAAAGACAGAACGGCAACGCCTGGGCGTGGCGTTGCGACACGTTCAGGAAGATCCATTCACACCACGATCTGGATGCGATATCGTCCGCCATCGCGGCCTAGGCCAGGGGGACGCGTTCCGCTTGCGCGTCGGCAAGTACCGGGTCGCCTATGTCGTTCACGAATGGAACCGTGAAATCATTGTGACCGACCTTGGGCACGGCCACGACATCTATTGAACACGGTTGCCGAGCTGAATCAGTAGGATTCAGCCTTGATGCCGGTCGACGGGATTCGACCCGGGCGGATAACCTCGGCCGCCTTGAACACACGTCCCCCGGCCGAGCCTGCGGGGACTGACCTGCGTGCCTACGAGTCTTCGCGCGGCGGCAAGAACGGTTGCGGGGTCTCCAAGAAGATCGAGGGGTCGACGGGCACGTCGAAGTGCGCACCCGCGAGGTCCATCCGGATGTCAGAGCCGTCGGAGACCGGTTGGAACGACGCGGTGCCGTTGATCGCGTAGCCGGACGCGGTAAGGACGAGCCGACCTCCTCGGGGGATGAAGTTGTCCTGCGGGAAGAAGTCGAATAGGACGTGCTGTTTGACGTTCGCGATGCTCGCTGCTCCCTGGGTGAGGTCTTTCGCGTGGTTGAGGCTCAGGCCGCCGAAATTGATGTCGGTCTCGTTGTCGTCGACGATCTTGCTGAGCGTGAAGAGGAGGCTCGCGCGCTGGCCCGTCGCGGTGACGTTTCCTTCGAACCGCGGAAACCCGGCGAGGTACACATCACGGTCCAAGGGCTCGCTCACCCAAGCGGCGCGGTCGGGTTCTTGGCGCAACGCATCGTGGTCCGGTGGACGGCCGCCCTGGTCGAAGAAGTGGGCCGAGCCGGAGCCTTCTCCCTCTCCCATCGTACCGTCCGCGTGCAAGTTGAACCGCAACCATTGCGTGTCCTCAGGCGGCCAGTACGGCTCGTTGCGCCACAGCATGTTGTCGCTCTGGATCTGCACAGGCGGAGCGTCCATGATCCCGGTGTCGACGTCCTTCAGCCACTGGTCGAACCATGCGATGAGGGTCGCGTTCCACCAGTCGTACCGGCACGTGTCGTTGCGCATGCCGTCGCAGTGCGACGCGCCCTGGGAGAGAGTGCCGTCGGGCCAATTGTGCTCCCATTGCCCAAGCCACGCCTTGAACGGGACCCCCGTCTCTTGGACCGCTTCGACCCACTGTTCCATGTTGTGCGGCTTCACGTTCCAGTCCTGGAACCCTTGGATGAAGAAAATGGGCGCCCGCGGCTTGTCCCAATCCGCGCGAAGTTCGGCGGTGAAGTCCCGAAGCTGCCAGTACGCGTCTTTGTTTCCCTCTGCGATCCCCTGCGCGCCGGCGCGTTGCACGTCGGCCTGGTCCGTGCATCCTTCGCCGCGCACCGCGTACAGGGCGCTTGCCGGGTCGTACACTTGGTTGCCGCCTTCGAGTCCGGCGGGGCCGAGGCCGACGATGGCCCAGTAATAATTGTTGAAGCCGTAGATGATGGGGATGCCGTTCACGAAGCTGTACTTGTACAGGTCTGTGATGCCTTCGATCGGCACGACGGCCGATAGGTGCTCGGGGGCCTCGACCCACACGTCCATCGGGGTCGTGCCCGGGTAACTGACGCCCATGAGGGCGACGTGGCCGTTGCTCCATGGTTGCGCCGCGAAATATTCGATCGCGGTCGCCGTGTCGCGTGCCTCCTGCGGCCCCGCCTGCGTGAAACAGCCTTCGCTGTTGCCGGTGCCCCGCACGCTCACAAGCCCGACCGCGTAGCCATGGGCGACGAGTTCTTCGCCCCATGCGCCGAAACAATGGCTCGTCGGGATCAACCCGGGGCACTGGTTCGTCAGGGGCGAACCTCCGCCATAGTAGGGCGTCACTTCGAGAACAAGCGGCACCTTCGGTTCGTGGGTCGGACGCGCGGTCCAGGCGTCGAGATGAATGTCCTCGCGGACCAGGATCCTCCAATGTTCGATGACGGCGCTCGCCACGTTGAGGCTTGGGTCCTTGACGGTGACGTCATGGAGGAACGACGTGAGGGGGCGCGACTCCACGGCTGCGATCTCCTCGACGGGCCGGTCGTCCGCGTCCCCGCCCAAACCGAAGCACCCGGCGAACGAGCTTAGCAATACAAAGGCGGCCGCAACAGCGAGGCTCGCGCGCATCGGTTGTCAGGGCGCGAGCTTCGCGATAAGGCTTTGGGCCGGCCGTCGTCGAGCTCGGCGGCGACGAGTTGCTCCTCCTCTTCCAGCCCACGTTTTCGGTGGGGCATGATGAGGCTTAAGTAGGGCCAGGAAAGTCGAGGTCCTATGCGTCACTCCGCCTACGTGGCGTGGGCCGTCGTAATCCTCTTCGGGCTCGCGGGATGCGCGGGCAAAGAGGCCGAGTCGGCATCCTTGTCCGAGCCGCGTGGGGCCGGCGAGATCGTGCCTTCCCACGAATCGATCGACACGGGCGGCGTCAACGGCATCGTCGTCGACGACGAGTTCCAACCCATCGACAACGCGTCGGTCAGTCTCCTCGATCTCGAGATCTTGACGCTTCCCGACGGATCGTTCAACTTCACAGGCGTCCCCGTCGGCGAGCATACGATCAGCGCCGGCAAACCCGGCTATGAGGGCCAGGTCCGGAAAGTGGAATCGCGCTCCCGCGTCAGCACGGAAGTGCAGTTCAGCCTCAACGTGCTCGAAATCAAGGAATCGTACTTCGAGGTCTATCCGAACACGGCGCTCCACCACTTCGGACTCGGCATCTACCCGACCTGGTACACGACGCTCTCCGGTTACGACACATTGTGCGAAGGCTGTGTGTGGACGATCAACTCCACGTCGCCCCCGGAGTTCCTCGTGTTCGAGATCGTGGGTGCGCACACGGTGTCCATCCCGACCCAAGCCGACGCCGAACACTTTTGGGTCAAGCGCGAGAACGGCGACGGCAACGTGATCCTGGAGGGCGAACCCGCGTTGCCGAGCAGTTTGAGCGTCAATAAGACCATGATCGGCAAGACGAAGCTGTTCTGGATCCAGTTGATGTGCCAAGGGTACTACAACCCGTGCTACGAGGAGCGGCGTGAGACGTGGACGAGCCTGTTCTTCAACATGGCCGAGATTCCGGAAGGCTACTCGGCGCGGCCCCCCGACTGATTCAAGCGTCGGGAACGATCGACCAATTCTCCTCGGGGGCGGGCTCGAGGTAGAACGATGTGACCCAGTTCGTGAAGCCTTGGTTGTAGCCGCAGTCGATGCCCGCAGGCGCGCCGTTGGCGGCCACCGGTTCGGGGTTCGTCACAATCGTCCAGTCGCCGGACGTCGTCAGGGGCAGACCGTCGTTGAGATCGGTCCGCGTCGGGGACAACATGGCGTCGTCGGTGCCTGCGCGGAAGATGATGAGATGGGTCGGGTTCGTGACCTTCGGAAGACTGTCCCAGTGGTACGGGTTTTCGTCGCTCGTGTCGCTAAAATCGATGTCGTCCGGCGAGTACACGTCGTTGCGCATGCCGGCAGGGCAGAACGGCACCTCCTGGGCCCACGACATCTCGACCACCAACGACGCAAGTCGGCCATTGGCGGACTCGTCGACCACGTGGGTGTAGTACTGGTTCGGGAACTGGCCGTACGGTCGTTCGCAGAACGCATCCCCGGGAACGACGAGGCAGAGCATGAGGGGGTACGAGGTGGGGTAGCGGACCGTTTCGTAAAACGGAACGGGAGCGGCGAGACGGTCAAGGAGGAACGAGAGGTCCACAGGCTCCTGGCCCACGGTGACGACCTTCGGCTGCGGCTCGCCGTATCCAAGCTTGGACACGTAGACGACATGGTCGCCGGCCTCGAGTCCAGTGGCGAGGAAGCGGCCGCCTTCGTCGGTACGCAAGTTGAGGGCGGGGAGCCAGTCGCGGCTTTCATCGACGATCTGGATGCGGGCGCCGACGAGGGGCACGATCTCGACGTCGGTGACGAGGCCGCCGATGACGCCTTCGCCCGTGCCGCCGACAACGGAGTCCGGAATGGCAACATCGTTCGGGGCGGCCTTGGTGCCAGCGCATCCTGCCAGGAGAACTAACAGCAGGAGAAGCCCGGCTTGGCCGCGGGAGGTCATGGTCTCGCGAGAACAAGTCCGGTGGCAACTAAAAGAGTTTACCGACGTCCTATGAAACCGCGGGGTCCGGCCCCCAGTGTACAACCAACCCAACACGGGCGGGCCCCGCAAGGCCCTCGTCTCGACAGGAAAACAACTAATAGGGATGGATACAATAGTGTATCCTGATGAAGCCTAACGCCGCAGACGCGCCGCCTGAGCCGGGTTTTCCACGCGCCTTGGGCGTCTCCTTGTACGCGGCACGGTCGCAGCTCCCCGTGGCCGTGTTGGATGCTCTGGCATCGCACCCGCGCCGCTACAGCGAGCTTCGGCCCCTCTTGAGAGGCGGCAACAACAACCTGCTCAACCGTGCTTTGCGCGACCTTCAAGCGGAAGGCCTCCTCGTGCAGCGCGACTGGGCCGACCCCGCGTCCGCGAAGGCTGCCTATGAACTCACCAGCCTTGGCGTCGCCGTCCGCGACGTCATCGTGGAGCTGCGTGCCGCGGATCGGTTCGCCCTCGCCGCCCGCGGCCCCGTGGGGCATGCCACCTCGGTGTAGGGTCCGCCGATGCGTCGCAACCCGCCGGTACCGCCCGATTGGCATGAGGTCGTCCGTGCGCATTGGCACGAGACGGATGGCTACGTAGTCGCCGCCTCCGGCGATTACCCCGATGTGCAGGCCGACGAGACCTTGGGAAAAGCCAGCAAGGTACCGGGTCGAGAGTTCCGGGCGCACCGACCCGAGCAGTTGAAGGGGTTCCAACCGGTGGGTTCCTGGTTCATGGGGATCCTGCTGTGTCCCGGCGACGACGTCGGTAGCATTCTCGCGTGGACAGCAGGCCTCGCCCGAGCGGATGCGGAACGTGTGGTTTTCTACGCGCACCCTGCCTTCGACCGCGCGGCGACGGCAGGCTGGCACACCTCTGCGCGGCCGCGGGTCGCCGCCTTCAAAGGGACGTGGGCTGACTTCCACCAGCTTTACGGCTTCCACCACGGCGACCGCGTCTACCAAGACCACTCCATGCCGCGCCCGTCGTGAAGGTCCGCTGCGTACGTCGCGCCACTGGCCAACTATCCGGCGTGGGCGCACGCAAACGGTTCGCTGGCCACGGGGACCTCGTTGCCGGAAGAGACAACGACGAGGTCGACCTGGATCGGGATCTGGTCTGCGCCCGTGACCATCAACCCGGGGCCGTCGATCTCAAGGTCGACGGTGCCTGCAACCGTTGGGGAGAATGTGAAATTGAATTCCAGGGGAGACGTGGAGGTTTTGTCGGTGAGGACCTGGCTTTGCCACGCGGTGATGCGAAGCTGGTCGGTCGTGGGGTTGAGCGACGACCATCGAGCCGTCCCGGCGATGGATGTGAAATTGCCTTTCCCGATTTGGACGCAGTGATCGCCGGAGCTGAAACCTCGCAGGAACGGCGGAATGTGGGGGCCACTGTTCTGAAGCAATGTCAGATTGAGAAAAAATCGGAAGGTGCGTGGTCCCGCCTCCAGCGCGGGCCCGTTCTCGTTTGCCGACGCGGAAGGTAAGAGTTGGAACGGGCCGCTGGCGGGCGCTGTGGTTTCTGCGCCGCCTCCCAGTGGTTGCGCTTGCTCTCCGGTGCAGCCGCCCAG
>CAYOZB010000165.1:0-6858 GCA_964408365.1 uncultured Halobacteriales archaeon
TCCAGACGAAGTTCGGAAAACCGGTCTTCATCACGGACATCGGCCTCTCGAGCTATGCGGAGCCGGAGTACCTAGGCCACCAGGCGAACGGCCTCAACGAAGTCTTCACCGCGTTGCCCGAGCTCAAGGCCGCCGGCGTCATGGCGATCATGTACCGCACCTGGACCGACAACGCCAACATGAACCTCGCCAACCATCACGGCGAGGCCGAACGCCACTGGGGCTTCGCGTGGTCCGGCAACGTCACCCACAAGCCATCCGCCAAGGCCTGGATCGACGGCGTCAAGGCCGAGCGATCCTCGGCGGCCGCGCCGGCGTCGAGCTCTTCGTCGCAGACGTTCACGGCATCGTTCCAGCCCGTGTCGCAGAAGGAATGGTGGGTCGAAGCCAAGTTGACCGCGTCGAGCACGCCCACCAAGGTCGAAGCCCAAGTCAACAATGGTGCATGGCAGGTTCTCGCGAAGACCAGTTACGGCACGTGGGCGAAGAGCTTCAACGCGCCCCAAGGCTCGAAGGTCGTGTTCAAGGCGACCAGCGCCTCGGGACAAACGGCCACCTCGGCACCGGTCACGTGGATGAGCGCCTCGTCTCCGACCACGACGACGTCGTCCTCCGCACCGGCCTTCACGGCGAAGTTCGAACCGCGTGCCGTCGGGAACGACTGGTGGGTCGAAGCCCGGGTCACGTCGTCGTCGGGCATCACAAAGGTGGCAGCACGCGAGGACGGAGGTGCCTGGCAACTCCTCGAGAAAACCAGTCACGGCACGTGGGCGAAGAGCATCCACGTCGAGAACGGACACCGCGTCGAGTTCCGCGCCACCGCGACGACGGGAGCGACCGCGACGAGCACCGTGTTCGTCTGGACGTAGACCGTGTCGGGCTCCCAACAAGCTTCGTCGAGTCGACGACGCATCGGGGCATTCGCCTGCGCCGGGATCTTGGCGATCGTCGTGGTCCTCGGGACCGCGACGGTCGCGGACCTGACGCCCAACGACCCGAAACTCAGCAGCCAATACGGGGTCCGACGAACCCATGAGGATCTTGCCGCCACTTACGCGGGCGGCATCGACTTTGCGAGCACGGCAGGGTCTGCTCCGGCGCCGCCGAAGGACAGATGACGCATTCATCGCAGGCTCCGTTGCCTGGGTCATTCCCGCTCTTGCCAAGGTGCCTTGCAGCAACTCTTCACGAGGCGCAAGGAAGCCTCGTGCGGACGGAACGACGCGTCCCGGAGGATCGCTTGCTGCTCATCGAATCCTCCGCCCACGGCCGAATTCCGCCTCCAACCGGCCACGGCGCCCGAACCCAGCTGATCTGATTGCGAAGATTTACCCGGAACGTGGATGCACGACGTTCGAGTCGTCTTCGAAGGCCGTTAGCCACGAAGCTCGAGGTTCCACGTTTGCCGTCAACGCGAAACGTGGGGTCCCTACGTTGGGATTACAATCTCAGCGCGCTCGTTCGCGAACCCATTCGACAACATTCGCCGTAGTCCAGATTGGCACGCCGCCGTTGGCATAATCGCGCGTGTTCTGCGTCCAAATGCCGTCGCATTCGCGCGCGAGCGTCAACGCCAGAAATGGCACATCCCCGGGGTCGCTCTGGTGTATCCGGCGGCGGGCCTCTTCCAACCTCGCGTCATAGTCGGTCCGCGGCACAATCTTGATCCGTTCAGTGACGAGAGTGAGAAGTGCGTCTATTTCCTCGAGCATGAGCCCTGCACGGTTGGCAATATCCTCGCGATGCTTCCGGATCTCAACGAGCATCCATTCTGGGCTGAGAAGGTCGAACGGTGGTTCGATTAGGAGGGCGCGCGCGACGCCGTCGCGAAGGAGGGCCGCGAAGACTATGTTGGAGTCGACGACCAGCCTCATGCGAGGTCATGCCGTTTTGCAATGCTTTTCTTGACGAGGCGGTCGAGGTCTTCGACGTCTTTCTGCGTGAGTTTGCTCCGTTGGGCGATGGCGTCCGCGATGGCCAACCTGCGTAGATGCTCCTGGACAGCCTTGCGCATGACGGCGCTCCAGTTGACTTCCTCGTGTTCGCTCATGGCCTGCTTCAGGTCCTCCGGCATCGCAACGGTCACATTCGGCAAGGAAACCACGTATGTACACACTATTACACATGTTTCTACTTAAGGGTTCCGCGGAAGACAGTCGGGTCGGAAAACCCCCCCACGATCGTGCGTGAACCGTCGAGTCGGAAACGAGGCCCCAGCGTCGGCATGGCCGTAAAATCCCGTGCGGCCGACGAACGCCAGTGACGCCGCCGGTTCCGCCGAGGCGGAACCAGCGCCTCGATGGCCCCGACCGTGCAAACGTTGCGAAGACGTTGGAGCGCTGCCGCTGCGCCAATCGAGAAAGTCGGGCTCGTGCTCGGCACGCGATGGGGACTTCGCAACGACGAGATCCGCCATTTCACCATGAGCTGGTGAGCCTAACCCGAGCGGTAGCAATTCCCAAGGGGTGGCAATCGCGGGTCTAGACGAGGATGGCGTTTGGTCGCGGATGAGAAGAATGGCAAGGTGCAATGTACTGGGGCGCAACGGTCCGGTCCCAAACATGTCCTACGGGGAAAATCCCTAAATTGGTCGCCGCGGGATTGGCGTGCGTGCCGAGTAAGGATCATGGGCAGCGCGCAGGCCTTTCATCTCCAATCAAAACCGCTTCCCGACGATCGCGGGTTCCCAAGGCCGTCGCTAAGTCAGGCTTGACCCTCGAGGCCGTGCGCGTGAATGCCGCCCTGGCGGCGGCCGCAGCCGCGCCCCCGGAGCCGCTCGCTGAACCGCCCAGCGCTCCAGATGGTGTCGCACCCGCAACGATCGAGGTACTCAAGGCCCCTGGCAAGAACGGTCCCATGGAGGTCGTCGTCGCGGCTGAGGTGCTCCGTCGCGTCACCCGGGCCCGCCAAGTCGTCAGCCTCGTGAGCCAGGTGATCATCCGCTCCTACGAGGAAGAGGCATTGCACGCCGAGGTCTGCCGCCACTTGGTTTCCTTTGGAGGATACCTCATGGCCTGGATCGGACTCGCGGAGAAGGATCCAGAAAAGGTCGTCCGCCCGGTTGCGCATGCGGGCCTCGAAAACAATTTCCTCAGCGCACTCAACATCACCTGGTTCAACGACCTGGCCAACACGAGCCCCACCAGCCTCGCCATCCAGGAGCAACGGCCGTACGTGGCCCGAAACATCCTCCAGGAGCCTCGCTACGCCGTCCTGCGCGAGGACGCCCAACTCTATGGTTACACGGCCACGTGCGCACTGCCTCTCCAGTTCGCCCAATACGGCATGGGCGTGCTCACGATCCACGCGATGGAGCCCGACGCCTTCAACGCCGAGGAAGTCTCGCTTCTTCGCGAACTCGCCAACGACCTTGCTGCAGGCGTGATCGGTCTGCGCGAACGCTCGAAACGACGAGCCCTGGAACGCCGCTTGGTTGCCGTCGTGGACGCCGCCGTCGACTCCATCGTCGGCCTCGACCTGGACGGCCGGATCACGGACTGGAACGCCGGCGCCACACGCATGTACGGATACTCGCGCTCAGAAGCGGTTGGCAAGAACCTCGCGGATCTCCTCAAAGTGCCCTCGCGCCCAGAGGAAGCGGAGCGAATCAAGCAACTCGTCGCCAAGGGCGAAAAAGTGTCTCGCTACGAAACGGAACGCAAATGCAAGGAAGGAAAAGTAATCCCTGTGGCAGTCACGATCAGTCCCATTTTTGGGGTCGACGGGAACGTGTGCGGCTCGACTTCAATCGCGCGTGACATCACGCTGGAGCGTATTGCGGAAGCCTCCAAGCGGACCATTGAACTCGAGGAGCTCGAGGTGGCCCGCCTGAAGGGACTGGAGAGCCTGCGCAAGACCTTCATCAGCGAAGCGTCGCACGAACTGAACACGCCCCTGACGCCTATATGGATCCACGTGGAGGCATTGGGCGAATCGAAGGATTTGACGCCGGCGGACCGCGAACACGTCACGGTGGTGGAGCGCAACACGTTACGTCTTAGGCGCCTGGTCACGGACATGTTGGAGGCATCGCGGTTGGAGACGGGCCGCTTCGCACTGCAGCTTCGCGACGTGGCGCTGGGTCCGGTCATCGACGAAGCAATCCAGGGAGTCTCCGAATTCGCGGCCACGACGGGCGTCATGGTCACGCGCGCGGGGCAGGAGGTCCGCGTGGTGACGGCGGACCGCAACCGCGTCGGGCAGGTCTTGTTCAACTTCTTGACCAACGCGATCGGGTTCACGCTCAAAGGCGGACGCGTCACGGTGACCGTCGTCGCGGAGGGTGGGCAGGCGGTCGTGCGCGTCGAGGACACAGGCATCGGCATGACGGCGGATCAGATCGGCAAGTTGTTTCAGCCGTTTGCGAGACCCCACGAAGGCCAGGGCACCGGACCCAAAGGAACCGGGTTGGGCCTCTTCACCTCAAAGGGCATCGTCGAGCAGCATGGAGGCCGCATCTGGGCCGAAAGCCCCGGCCCCGGTCAAGGTTCCTCCTTCTGCTTCTCGTTGCCCCTTGCGGATACGGGGCCCGGAAAGGATCCAGCTCCGGACGCCCCGTCGCCGCAACGCAGCCGGGTGCACCTTCGAACAGGCCCGCGAGAACGCGTGCCCCAACCCTTGCTTGGCGTCCTCGAACGTCGAAAGCGGGCCAAGTCAGACAACCGGCGCAATTAGCTCACGCCGCGATTCCAACCGGTTGCGCCGGCGGCGACAAAGCCTACCTGGAACCCCTCCCGACGATAACGGCGATCGTTCGTGGCCACGCGACGAGGCACACGTTCTTTGCAAGGAAGCCGCACATGTTCGCCGCGCCATGGGTGGTTCTAGGTGGGCGTAGTTTGGCTCCACGTGCCGAACCGCCAACAGACTTTAATGACGGATGTCCGGCATCAACGCATCCTCGTCGTGGACGACGATCCCGACTCGCGACAGCGCACACGGGCCATTCTGGCCAGCGACGGACCGTACGAGTTCCAAGAGGCGGCCGATGGGCAGGCAGCACTCGACGCGTGCGAACGGTTTCGCCCAGATCTGATCGTGCTCGACTTGCAGATGCCCGGCATGGACGGTTGGACCGCGCTTCCCAAGTTACGCAAACTCCTCCCAGAGGCCACCATCATCATCCATTCGAGTGTCGCGGACCTGGACTCGCTGGGCTTGCGCGCGCTCGGGGCACACGCCTGCATTTCGAAAGGCTCCCGCCCCGCTGAGTTCGTGACACGGGTCCGATCGGTTCTTCGCGGAGCCTGACGGGCTTTTCGTGCTCCGAAGCGCCCTTGTTGGTGCGATGGACCCACATGACCGTCAGGGCCGCGAACGTATCCGGGCGTCAGGATCGATGAATAAGAAGCCGGCTCGGCAGCCCTGGGTGGGAGGGTTGGGTTGCGAAGCGGTCGAGCCGGGTCTACAATCTGAATGAGAGCGGGGCCGTTAAGGGGTTTGGGCGGCGCCGACATGTTCGTTCCCCGCGCCACCGTTGCTACGACGCCAAGCACGGCATCCTTGCAAAGATGAAGGGGCTGACCGAAATGTATATGCCATTTGAGCATCACATATCAGCCAAATGCCACTCACCGTTCTTGGGCGCGACCGCGTTCTCTTGCACCAAGAAATCCAACACGGCGTCCCGACCAAGGCGCTTCGGGATGTACACCGAAAAATCGGGATCCCGATCAAGGAACTTCTCCGCGTCGCCGGAGTGTCTCGTCGAACGTTTGACCGCCGGGAACGGTTCGATCCGGCAGAAAGCGACCGGGTGCTGCGGCTGCAGCGAATTGCCGAACTCGCCCTCCAAACGTTCCACAAAAATCCGCAAGACGCGCGCGAATGGCTCACACGAAGCCAGATTCCTCTGGGCGAAGAAGTGCCGTTCGAACTCCTGGCGACGGAGCCGGGCGCCCGGGAGGTCGAGGACCTGCTCCTCCGGATCCAGCATTCGGTCGTCAGCTGATTCTGATGCGGATTTGGCGATGCGTCCAGAAAGACAAGGCGGCGAACGCGTTCATGCCGACCGGTCAGGTAAGAGGCCGGTGGAACGAGGCCAACACCCAGGTGGTCTACGCCGCGGAGACCGCCGCCTTAGCGGTCCTCGAAGTGGCGGTGAACCTGGGAGACTTGAGGCTCGTCCGCGTCCACAATGTCCTGGTAGGGGCCGAGATTCCTGACAACCTCGTGAAGACTGTGGACGAATCAACTCTCCCCTCCGACTGGAAACACTTCCCGCATCCGGCTTCCACCCGGGCGATCGGCGACGCGTGGCTGCAATCCGCAGGCACCCTGGGGCTGGCGATCCCAAGCGCCATCGTGCCGGGGCGAAACATCATGCTGAACGCTTCGCATCCGGAATTCTCACGCCTGACGATTGCGACGGAAACGTACCGCGTCGCTCCCTATCACCAAATTTCGCAAAGTTCGCCCTAAATTTTTCGGGAAGACGTTGGGTAACCTCGTCAGGGTTGTGCGTCCACATCTCGCCGAGGTCGTCCGTCCAGGAGAGCGCAAGGAACCCGGGGGTTGTGGCCCGTGGGACACCGACCTACGGAGTCTGGCCAAGCGTCGGCTGGCCCGTTCCAGCCATTGCGACGGCGTTCACCTAGTTCCGGCGCCGCAACAGCAAGAAGGCTCCTCCCAAGGCGGCCACCGTCGCCGTGACCAGCGCGATGCTTGTCGGGAAGAAGGGGATCTCCGTGGTAGGCGTCGGTCCCACGTCGTCATCCGTCAGACGGTAGACGTACGCCGAACCAGAATCGGACCCGCCGTCGTCGTCCAAGCGGGCGCCGATGACGGCCGTGTCGCCGCTCACCGCGACGGAATCGCCGAAGAAGTCCTCCGTTGCGGCGTCGCTGGCGGTGAGCTTAG
>CAYOZB010000166.1:0-6833 GCA_964408365.1 uncultured Halobacteriales archaeon
GATCGTTTGGAACCTGACGAGGTTTACTTGTTCCGATTTTTAGGACAATCCCGTGGTATGGTGGTGGCAATTCCCTGACCAAGCTTGGACAGGTGCTCGCAGGTGCGCCGCGCCACCACGCCGGCAAGGATCACTCCAGTCCCTGTCCAAATTTGGGCCGCGGCCGAAAAAGATTGATGACCGAAAAAGGGCGAACGCAGGGCCCACTCCCTGACCAAAGTTGGACAGGGGGCCGCGCCGAACTCACTTCAAAATTTTCGTCTCGACCTGACCGTGCGTCGCCTTGTTCAACACGTCGTACAGGTCGGTCTGCATACCGGCCGGGATCTCGATCACACCGATCCAAGAACCATCGGCCTGCCACTCGTCGCGGATCAAGTCCCCGACGCCGCGCGCCTGACCATACGCCGAGCCAGAAAATTGTGCGGGGATCTTCACCGCGATCTTGATCTTCTCGAACGCGATCGGCAACACCACTTTCAATTTCGCCAAGACCTCCTTCACCTGGGCCTCGACGCCCTTGAACGGATCGATGTGGATGCGCAGCTCGTCCATCGCGGCTTCGATGCGCACCGCCGGATGCGGCGTCTTCGTCTGCGGGTTCCACGCGTTGCGCACGATCTCCTGCACGATGCGTTTCTTCTTGTCCGCCTGCATCTTGTGACGCTGCTCCGTCGTGAGCTGCACGTCACCGTCCTTGATGATCTTCAACGCGACGGCAGCGATATCCTTCGTGCCGAACACCTTCTCGAGGTTCTCCTCGGCCGCGTGGTCGCCTTTCTTCGCGTCCTTGAACACGCCCGCGATCGCCAAATGCTCGCTGGGATTCAACGGGACGGAACCGTCCTTGATGTCCATCGCGAACGCCGGGTCGACCAAGACCTCGAAATGCATACCGGACCGTTCGAGCCGAGCGATGATCGCCTTGTCGAGGCTCACCGGCATGGTCCGACCTTACTTCTTGTCGGCTTTGTCGGTCTTCTCGGTCTTGTCGCTGCTCGCAGACGCTTTCTCGACGAGTTTCTTCACATCGTCGGCGGGCAACTTGTGGAACCGTTCCTTGCTCGACACGACACCAATCTCGATGGCTTCGGAGTTGAGCTTCCCATCAGTCGCCTTGTAGAGCGCCGCGAGTCCCAGGTTGACGGCTTCCTCCTGCGACAAGTTGTCCTTGAATTTCTCCTCGAAGAACTCCATCGCCTGGTTGCGTCCGGAACCGACCGAACTGGCCTTGTATTCCATGAGCGCGCCCGACGGGTCCGTCTCGATGAGGTGAGCGCCCGTGTCATCGACACCGGCGACCAACAATGCAGTGCCGAACGGTCGGACGCCGCCGTACTGCGTGTAACTCTGTTTGAAGTCGCAGATCTTCTTCACCAGGGCGAGGACCGAGATGGGTTCGTCGTAGGTGACGCGGTTCATCTGCGCGTCGATGCGCGCGCGGTCGACGAGCGAACGCGCGTCCGCGACCAGGCCAGAAGTGGCGCATCCGATGTGGTCGTCGAGCATGAAGATCTTCTCGATGCTCGAAGGTTCCACCAATCGGCTGGAGATGCGTTTATCGACGATGAGCACGACGCCTTCCTTGAACTTCAGTCCGACCGTGGTCGTTCCGCGCTTGACAGCCTCACGCGCGTACTCCACTTGGAAGAGCCGTCCGTCAGGAGAAAAGACCGTGATGGCGCGGTCATAGGCCATGTTCGGTTGCATGAAGAATCCTCAAGGGGCCAGGATTCGGAGCGCGTCTTAAAGGGTTCGCATGCAGCCTTCGACCGCGTGACTCGAACACGCGTTCCCCAATCGTTAAGACGCGCACGTGTGTGACGTTCGTCGTGACCAACGAAGCGACGGGCCAGTCACCCGCCGCAGTGCCCGCGAAAGTCGAAGCGTACCCGATCGGAATGCGCGAGATCGTCGCCGTCGCCGCGATGCTCCTCATGTTCGTCGCCGCCCAAGTCCTCTCCCTCCTGCTTCTTCGCCCCTTCACCAGCGCCGGAGTCCAAGGATTCGAGGACCCCGAAGATCCCCTCAACGCCGTCTGGCTCATCGGCATCATCCTCGTCTTTACTGCACTCATCCTTTGGATCGCGCGAAAGAAACGCGAACGCGTCATCCAATGGATCATCCTCGGCTCGGTCGGACTCACCCTCATCTACGTGTTCTTCCCGCTCCTCTTGCAGATCCCCGGCTTCGAACAGTTGCACGCGGACCCCAACTATCGCTACCTCGGCGCGATCCTCATCTCGATCCCGCCCGCCGTCGTCCTCACCATCCTTCTCTACAAGTTCCCGGAGTGGTACATCGTCGACGCGGTCGGCGTCCTCGTCGCCGCCGGAAGCATCGCCATCTTCGGCTCGAGCTTCACCCCCCAGGTCTACGTCTTCGTGCTCCTCGGACTCGCCATCTACGACTACGTGAGCGTCTACAAGACCAAACACATGCTGAGCCTCGCCGACTCTGTGCTCAACTACCACTTACCGATCATGCTCGTCGTCCCGAAGCACCTCGACTACAGTTTCCTCGACGAATCCACGTCGTTGCGAAAAGAAGCCGACGAACCCGTCGTCACCCCCGCCGCCACCGTCGCAGCGGCACCCGGCACACCGCCCCTTGCCGTCACTGCCGTGAAGAAGAAGCCGCGCGACGCCATGTTCCTCGGACTCGGCGACGTCGTCATCCCCAGCATCTTCAGTCTCACCGCACTCCAAGTCAGCACCCTTGCCGCCGCGACCTCGATGATGGGCATCATCGTCGGCTTCCTGTTCCTCATGACGTTCGTCTTGCGCGGCAAACCCCAAGCAGGCCTCCCCGCCCTCAACAGCGGCGCGTTCCTCGGATTCTTGATCGGCTTCTACGCCGACAAGGGCACCTTGGTCTTCTGGTGACGAACCCGACATCGACACCAGGAAAAAAAGAAACCAAACCGCCGTCGAACCGACGCGTGACGCGTCAACACTTAAATAAGCCCAAAACTACTCGGCGCGTAATCGGCACGTTTGGTGGGGAGACAGATGAACAAGTTCTGGTTGACATTGACCGTCGCAACATTCGTACTTACGGCGTTCGCGGGTTGCGGAAAAAAGGACGGCGGCGGCAATACGCCCGTCAGCGCCCTCGACGAGACCCTCGTCTATGATTCCGTAGTCGCCGACAACGGCTTCCGCGTCTCCGGCGGACTCACCGGCACCGCGACCGCCCTTACGAGTGGCGCAAACGGATCCGCCGCGAGCCTCAAGGCCACGGACGTCGCCACCGCAGACACCGAAGGCGCGATCGACCTCGCGGACTTCCTGGTCGACGCCAAGGAAGCCGACGGCAGCCGACTCCAAGCGGAACTCCGCTCCATGACCACCGCTAACGACACCGGCTTCCCCGGCGACTTCTTCGGCGGCGTCCTCCACAACCAAGAGATCAACGGGGACACCGGCATCGGATACCCCGACCTGCCGACCACCAAGGCGTACATCCTCCTCAACGGCCTCGCCCGCGTCAAATTCAACGACGCCACCCTCGAAGACCTCCAACTCGTCCAGGTCGCCGTCGTCAAAGGGATCCGCGGCCCCGACACCGCCGCGTTGACCGCCCCCGAAGACGACCTCGAGGTCCACATCTTGTTCCCAGGAAGCCTCATCCCCAACAACACCGCATTCCCCGACGTCAGCGAAGGCTTCGTGTACTACTATTTCGAGAACGTCAAACTCACCCAACTCGCCCCCGAGGAGAAAGGCCTCGTCGGCGGCCGACTCCAACCCCCATCCCGGACCAACGTTCCCCCGGTGGCGACCGCGGTCGTGCGCATCAACGGCACCCAGAACGGTTCCGCCGAGTTCGACCCGGACACCAAGTTCCTCAACGTCACCTTCGACGCCTCCAACTCCACGGACTCGGACGGACGTATCGAAGCGTACAGCTGGGACGTCAAGGAATTCAACGCCACGGGCGCCTTGACCCCATTGAACAAGACCTCCGGCGCCACCGCGAACTTCAGCTTCACGTCGGGTGGCACCAAGATCATCAGCCTCCGCATCATCGACGAAGACGGCGGCATCGCCAACACGACCCTGTTCTTCTTCGTCAACACGAAGAAGACGTATGCATTCGACTTCGGCGACGAGAACCCGCTCAACGACGTGGGAGCAAATCCGAACGAGTGCTCCCCGGCCCTGAACTGCAACCGTCATTCCGCGACCGTGTTTTTCGGCGCCCAGCGCTTGACGACGACGCCGATCACAAGCAGCACGGCGTGCAGCACGCCACATCAGGATCTCTACGCGCCAGGATCCACGGAGACCCTCCAGAGCCAGAACGGTCTCGACGTCACGGCTGAGGAATTGACTGGGGTCGGAAAATACGATATCGACGTGTGGTTCAACGCTCAAGCCCAGTGCAGCTATACGTTCGTGCTCTCCGTGAACTACGCCCCCGACGCCGCCGTGACGGAACCCGAACCATAGACCCAGAACCGTCCCCCGCAACAGGCGCCCGCAAGGAAGTGTGGATGAGCGGTAGCGAAGCAACGAGCCACGAACCCGGGGACACGGAAAATGCGTGCGGACCAGTAGAACGGTTAAATACGTCCAGGTCTACTCGCGAGAATACGCGTGATTTTGGTGGGGAGAACAATGAACAAGTTTTGGCTTTCGATGGTAGCGGCGACCTTCATTTTCGCCGCCTTTTCTGGCTGCGCTAAGAAGGAAGGGGACGGACAGGAGGAACAGGAGCAGGACGAAACGAACGCGAGCGCGCTCGATGACACGTTGTCCTACGACTCGGCTGTTGCCGACAACGGATTCCAGGTCACCGGCGGCGTCGCCGGCACCGCCGCGGCCCTCACGGGCGGCGCGGAAGGATCAGCGACGAGCCTCAAAGCCGTCGACGTTTCCCCCGACGACGCGACCGGAGCGACCGACCTCGCAGACTTCCTCCTCGACGCCAAGGAAGCCGACGGCGGACGCATCCAAGCAGAACTCCGCTCCCTGACCACCGCCAACGCCTCCGGACTTTCCGGCGACTTCCACGGCGGCGTCGCCCACAACGTCGACGTGTTCGGCGCCTCCGGCATCGGCCCCGCCGATCTCCCCAGCGCCAAGGCGTACATCCTGCTCCAAGGACTCGCCCGCGTCAAAGCGGACGGCACGACCCTGGACGACCTCCAACTCGTGCAAGTCGCAGTGAGCAAGGGCGTCCGCGGCGCCGACGGCGCAGTCATGGCCGCGCCCGACGATGACCTCGAGATCCACGTCCTCTTCCCCGGCTCCCTCCTCGAGGGCAACGCCGCGTTCCCCGGATCCGACGAAGGCTTCCTCTACTACTTCTTCGAGAACGTCAAACTCGAACTCCTCGCGCCCGAGGCCAAGGCCACGGTCGGAAGCCGCCTCGCAGCCCCGCAGATGCCGAACGTCGCACCGGTTGCCGCCGCCGCGGTCCTGCTCAACGGAACGCCCGTTGTCGCAGCTGACTTCGATCCGGACCTGGTCTGGCTCAACGTCACCCTCGACGCGTCCAACTCCACCGACTCGGACGGACGCATCGAAGCCTTCAGCTGGGACGTCAAGGAATACAACGCCACGGGCGCCCTCCAGCCGCTCAACAAGACCTCCGGGCAGGTCGCCAATTTCAGCTTCACCACCGGCGGCACGAAGATCATCAGCCTGCGCATCATCGACGAAGACGGCGGCATCTCGAACACGACGTTCGAGTTCTTCGTGAACACGAAGAAAACCTACTCGCACGCGTTCGGCGGCTCGGGTTCGCCCGCCAGCACTGCCGGCGGTGCTTACGCCCAAGCCGATTGCGTCCCCGCATTCAACTGCGGACAGCACAGCGTGACGATTCTCTGGGGAGCCCAGAAGTTCACGACGAGCGAGTGGGGCCAAAGCGGTACGTGCGAGGGGGAAACGCTCAAGTTGATCTCGCCCTCGGGCGAAGAGGTCGACTCGGGTTCCACCCTCGACGTCGCAGCGGACTTGTTGACCGAAGTCGGCAAGTACTCCATCCAGGTCGGCTTCTCGGCCCAAGTCAACTGCAACTACGACTTCCTCGCCGCGGTCCAGTACTCGCCGGTCGAAGCCGCTCCGCCGGAATAAGCCAAGAAACTCTCTTTCACGCAGGCGGCGCAGGGTTCTGCGCCGCCGCGGTCTCTTCCTTCATCAACGGGAAGCTCTCAACGACCCGAACGGTGTGGAGCCCGTCCACTTTTCGCAAATCCCCGACGATCCGATACTTCGCCATCAGGAACTGTTGCTCGAACCGCAGCGGCTCCGGGACTTCGATCGTGGCGACGTCGTTCTCCACCTTCACGTTCCACGTGAGCGCCGTGGGGAAGTCCATCTGGATGACCATCCGGACCTTCTCCTCGGTGGTCTTCGCGACTTGTCGAACCGTCACGACGTAGCGGAGCTTCTTACCGGCCAACGCGTGGTTGAAGTCGACGCGGATCCGGCCGCCGCCGACGTACGTGACGATGCCGCGTCGCTGCTTGTACGTGATGACGAGGCCGACGTGCGGGTCGACCTTGTTCTTCTTGAATTCGTTGATCGGCAACGTGTCGATGAGCTTCGGATCCCGCGCCCCGTACGCTTCGTCGGCCGACAAAGTGATCTCTTTCGTCTTACCGACTTCGCAGTCCTTCAACGCGTCCTCCAGGCCCTTGATGAGCCGCCCAGAGCCGAGCATGTAGTGCATGGGAGCGTAGAACGCGTTGGGATCCAAGGCCCCGGCTTTCTCGGCGGTCGACTTCTGCGTCGTGTCAAACACTTCGGGCTTGTCTGCGACAAAGAGGTCGTAGTCGAACGCGATGACGTCGCCGTCCTTGAGTGCCATGATGGAAACCG
>CAYOZB010000167.1:0-6761 GCA_964408365.1 uncultured Halobacteriales archaeon
CGTTGCCGAAACAACTGCGCAAAGCGTTCGAGAAAGCGTTCGTCGCCGGACACGAGTCGCCCCGCAAGCGGCCCAGCGCCGACGACTGGTACTGCACCCTGAAGCACCTCGCGGACCAAGGATTCCAAGTGTGTCGACGGAACGCTGCGCATCGGTTCCTGCGAAACGAATCACGATGCCCCTGGTGCACGGACAAGCACGACCCGTTCCGAAGCGTCGCGCCGACACGGGCGCCGGCACCGGTCGCGTCGGTTCGTTTGTCGAGCCCGACGTTGGCATCTTCGGTGTCGCGAACCCATGCCGCCCGGCACCCGTGGGCCCCGTGGCGCTGACAAAGTGGGCGAATCCGTGGCAAGCCTCGCTAAACTGCCGTTGCATTGGCACTAATTTGGCGTGAAAACTGCCCCCAGACTGGCAGTTTTGACAACAGACTCTAATATGTGAAAATCCGGGCGTGGACGTGGCGGCCTTGGCAGCTTGAATCCGACGAAGTCGTTTTGGCAGGCTCATCGACCTTTCAGGGCGCTGAGGCTAAACCCGACGCCTCAAGCCTCTCTTTAATTAAGGACCAGCGACACGTTCAGCCCCGCCACGACCCATCGGAGCCGTTCTATGTCCCGCATCAAACTCCTTGTCCTCTTTACGACCGCCATCTTCCTCGCCGGCTGCCTTTCGGGCGCCCAGCAGGACGACGCCCAGATCCAACCCATCAAAAGAGGCGCCGCCCCGGTCGTCGACCTGACCGACTATTCCGCGACGCGCCCGGTCTACGCGCTGAAGGAAATCGTGCCGTTCATCATCAACGCCGCCGGTTCCACGCCGCTCAAAGGTCACGTGTACCTTCCCGACACCCCCAACCCGGTACCCACGATCCTGGAGTACAGTCCCTATCACAACCAACCCGACGACCCCAGCGACAGCCACTGGCAGGCGGTCAACGGCACGCGCACCATGACCGGCAACCACCGACTGCTCCTCGAAGCCGGCTTCGCCGTCGCCCTCGTGAACCTGCGCGGAACAGGCATCAGCGGCGGCTGCGTCCAATGGGGAACCCAGACCGACCTCGACGACGTCGCCCTCGTGATCGAGACCCTCGCCGCCAAACCCTGGAGTAACGGCAACGTCGGCATGGTCGGCACGAGCTACCCCGGCTGGACACAGTTCATGGCGATGGCCATCGCCGACAAGGCCCCCAGCCTCAAAGCCACAATCCCGGTCAGCGGGCTCGTCGACCTCTACAACCTCCTGGGACGAAACGGCGCCTCCCTCAGCATCGCACCCGTCGTAACCACCCAATGGCACGCGCTCTACTCGTTCCGCGAAGCGACCTACCTGCCGACCGACTCGCGCACCGGCCAACCCAACCGCGGCGACTGCCCCCCGCGGGCGATCGAAGACTTCCAAGAAAGCATGATGCTGTGGGGCGTCGGCGACCGCAACGACTACTGGAACCAACGCGACCTGCGCGAAGAACTCACACGCAGCAAGGTGCCGACGTTCTTCACGTTAGGCTTTACGGACGGCGAAGGACACATCCTCCAGAACGAAGGCGTATGGGACCTCTTCCAACACGAGGACCGACGAATGATGTTCGGCCAATGGGGACACGGCGGCACCGCCCACCCGAGCGGCGACTGGCCGCTCATGCGCGTCGCCTGGTTCGACCACTACCTCAACGGCGGCCCCCCGCTGCTGGAACGCAACATCGTCGAGTACCAGGACGATCTCGACAACTGGCACACAAGCGCCTCCTGGCCACCGGCAGCCAACCACACCAAACTCTACATCTCGAACGGCGTCATCACAGACGACCCGAACGGCGTCACGTCCTCGACGCAGACGTTCCAGAGCGCCCACAGCAACCCGTGCCCCGGCCTGTGCACGGCGACCCTTGGAAACGACACGCCGAACGAACCCGTCTGCGGCCCGAACCAGGCGATCTACGTCTCGCCTCCCCTCGCGGAAGATGTTCTCGTCGCAGGGAACTTCCACGTCAACATCACCCTCACCAGCAACCTCCCCGAGGGCAACCTGGGCGTCTTCCTCTGGCACACCACCGGGCCCGGAACCTGCCCCGACACCGAGGTGCGCGAGATCCGACGCGCGCTCACCGACCTACGCCACGCCACCGCGCCCCATGGCGATGTCGGGAAAGACTTCCCGATCAACACCCCCACGGGCATCAACATCTCGAGCCACCCCTTCGCAACCGTCCTCAAGGCCGGCGAACGCATCGTGGTGGCCGTCGGCGGAGGCAGCACCGAACTCACGCCGGGCCCGTTGTACGCGGCGCTCACGGTCACGACCGGACCCAACATGCAAAGCGAGATCACGATCCCCGTCATCGAGGGCGAACTCCGGTTCGAATAAACCTTCGCCGCACAGCACGCGTGACCCTGCGTCAAAGCACGTACAGCCACGCCACCAGGGCGGACTGCACGACCACAATCCCAAGAAGCCGGATCAGGAACGAGGGTTTGCGCACCTTGTGCCGAACCAAGACCATGCCGACGAGAAGTCCGACGGATCCGCCCAGGAACGCGACGCCGAGCAATGTGCGTTCTCGGATGCGGTGTAGTCCTCTTCGCGCGCGAACCTTGTCGACGACGGCGAGAACCAACGCCACAGCATTGAGGCCGCCCAGGATCCACCACAACCACATCGGGATCATTGCAGGCCTCGACGGGCGGCAAGCGCGCGAGGCTGTTTGAAGCCGCGGGCCGCAGTGCCGAAAACAAAAGGTTAAGTCGCAAACCCCGTGGACCGACATAGTTCCCCGTTCATGGTTGAAACGCCCGCCACCACCGCCGCACGTGCCGAAGCCGACCCAAGGCCGCCGACCGCGTTGGGACGGTTCTTCCGGCCTCTCGGGGAGATGTCGCGCACGGACGAGCGCGTCGCGTTGATGGTCAAGGCCGCGCTCATCGCGGCGCTCATGGCTTGGGGAAAATGGGCCGTGCATCGACTCGACTGGGAATTCGTCGAAACATTGCCACTCACCACTGCGCTCCTCGGCGGCGTCTCCTTCACCCTTGCGATCCTCCTCAACGCGACCTTGGTCGACTACAAGGAAAGCGAACGCATCGTCGGCGAACTCGTGAGCGCCTTGCGTCGCCTGCACTGGGACCTTCCCGCCATCCGGCAGGACGCGACGATCCTCGCCAACGCGGACGAGAAGATGCTCGCCTTCATCCGAAGCCTCAAACAAGATCTGGCGCGGGGCCACTCCGTCAAGGTGTCCCGCGCGTACCCGTTGCTGGAATCCATCGACCGCGCGGTCATCCGCCTATCTGACACGGGGCGATTGCCCGTCGTGCGCACCGTCCAAGTGGGAATGGGAAACATCGTGCGTATCCTCGACCGGCTCGAGGTCATCACCGAGACCAGCTTCACCCGCACCGGGTACACGTTCGCGGGCGTCGTCACGTTCGGCTCCCTTGCGTTACTCGCCTTCACGAACGTGGAACCGTTCCCCCAGGCCCTGCTCCTCTTCTCGTTCGCCGCCTTCCTCCTCGTCGGCCTGTTCCTCTTGATCTGGGACCTCGACAACCCCTTCAGCGGCCACGCCCGGATCACCACGTTCCAACTCGACAAACTCGAAGCCTACCTCGAAGACCACATCGGCGCGGGCCACACGCCGCCCGCGTAACAACGACGATACCGACCCGTCACGCATTTTTCTCGGCGCTCCCCGCGGATGTTTCGACCGCGGGAACCGCCGTTTCCGAGAAGAATGAAGTACGCCAGCGTGGTACCCCAGGCTTCTCGGAGGCCTTAGTTTGGCGAAGTCGAAAAAACCCACCGACCGTCGAAACGCTCGCAAGCGAACCAGCACATCTCGGACGAACAAGCGGAAACCTGCAGCGTCCAAGAACACAACGTGGAAAAACGCGGGCACGACCCACGAGGCGGACCAAGGTCCCGCGTTCCGGACCCTGACACCCTACTTGGCCGTCAACGATGCCGCGAAAGCGATCGACTGGTACAAGAGTGCCCTCGGCGCCAAAGAAGTCAGCCGCACCGGCACGCCGGACGGCAAGATCCTCCACTGCGAACTGATGCTTGGCGATTCCCGGTTCATGCTCAGCGACATTTTCCCCGGCTCGGACCTCGTCGACCCAAAGACGAACGGAGCCAGCGGCAACCTGCACGTGTACGCCAAGAACATCGACGACCTGTTCCAGCGTGCCGTCGAGAACGGCTGCGAGATCACCATGCCGCTCGAGAACCAGTTCTGGGGCGACCGGTACGGCAAACTGCGCGACCCGTTCGGTCATGTGTGGAGCTTCGGGGTCCCCGGCAAGATGACCAAGGTCGAGCGTGAGACGAAAGAGAAAGCGGCGATGGCCACCTTCGCCTCCGGCGTCCGGGCCTAGGGTTTCGCGGTTCGGTCTAGAGCATCATGGCGTACACGATGCCCGCCGTGACCAACGTCACGAGGTAGTAGCCGACATTGACGAAGAACAAGCTCCATGGCTTGCCCTCCCACGTGACCTGTCCGAACTGGATCGGCACGATGAATCCGAGCGTGGTCATGACGCCGCCGATCACGCCGTCAAGCACGGTGAGTTGGTATCCGGCTTCGTCGAGTCGGTATGCGTCGCGGTAGGCGATGTTGGTGTGAAGGAAGACGAAGAACATGAAGAAGCTCCCGAGGAGCATCAACACGTACGCGACGATCATCTTGTTCCGTTCCGGCTTGAAGTCGGCCGGGATCTTCAGCGCCTTTAGCCAGGCCTTCCCCGTGGGCGAAAAAGGCGCGTACCACAGGAATCCCAATACGATGCTGATGCCCATCGCGGCCAATACTGCAATCCAGTTGATGTCCGAAATTTCAACGCCCGGAGCCACCTAGTCCACCATCTTTGGCCATCATGTCCTGTTCTAAAGCGCTTGCGCAGCGGACCGAAGGTGGCCGGTGGATTCGAACCTACGTGGAGGGCCGGTCCTTACTGACCTTCTTTCGAAGGGCCTCGAGGGAGCGTGCGAACTCGACTTTGTCCTCCTGGTCCTTGCGCCGATCTGCAAGCAGTGCTTGAACGACGCCGATGACCTTGGCCGGAATGAACGGCTTCGTGAAGAAACTCTCAACCCCGCCTTCGTTCACGGCCTTGATGGCGAGCTCCGTGTCGGGAAACGCGGTCATGAGGACCCGTGCCGCGCGCGGAGCCCGAAGCCGCGCCGCCGACAAGAATGCCAAACCATCCATCTCAGGCATCTTGAAGTCCGTCAGGATCACGTCGACCGCTTCGGCGTCAAGGATCGCCAAGCCCGCGCGTCCGCTGGGCGCGGTGAGAACACGGATCCCCTTCACCGTGTCTTCGAGGAACTGTCGGATGGCGTCACGAAGGTCCGGCTCGTCATCGACGACCAGTACGGTCTGCCGTCGGGCGCCGCTCGGGGCCTCCACGTTCGACGCGCTGGGTGCGGGCAAGTAGGAAAAGAGAGACGCCCTGACCATTAACCCTTGGCTTGGGGTACACCGGAACGTCAGAGCCGAGGACAAATCGTCGGGGAAGGAAAAACGCGGCCGCGAGAGGCCGCGCTGGATTCTAGTTTGCGACCAGTTCGACGGGCGCGGCGCCGTTGGGCGTCGCCGCCGGGAACGCGTAGGCGCGAAGCTTCACGCCGCCGGCGCTCTCGAGAGCGCGCAGTTCGTGCGCGTCCTCCGGGCCGACGAAGGTGATGGCTTTGCCTTTCCTGCCCATGCGCCCCGTGCGTCCGATCCGGTGCACGTAGGCGTCGGGTTCCACGGGGACGTCGAAGTTCACGACGTGCGTGACTTCGGGGACATCGAGTCCGCGGCTTGCGACGTCCGTCGCGACGAGCAGGTGCGCGTCGCCCGCTCGGAACGAGTCGAGCGCCCGTTCGCGTTGGCTCTGCGACATGTTGCCTTGCAAGGCGACGGCCTTCCATCCGGCTTTGACGAGTTCCTTCGCGAGGCGCTTGGCGCGGTGTTTGGTGCGGGTGAACACGATGGCGCGTTCCGGCTTCTCGATTTGGAGAAGTCTCTCGAGGGCAGCGGCGCGTTGTCCGCCGGGCACGTGGAGCTTGAACTGCTCTGCGTCCGGGGTGGACTGCGGTCCGGTCTCGATGCGGATCTTGACGGGGTTCTGCATGAACCGTCGGGCGATGTCGGCGATCTCGTTGGGGATCGTTGCGGAGAAGAGCGAGGTCTGGCGCTCCTTCGGCAATTGCTTCAGGATCCGTTCCACGTCGGGTCGGAAGCCCATGTCGAGCATCCGGTCCGCTTCGTCGAGCACGAGGTACACGATGTTGTTGATGTTGATGGTGCGGCGCGTCATGTGGTCGAGCAACCGGCCGGGGGTCGCGACGACGACGAGCGGGTTCTGCATCTGCAAGCCGCGCATTTGGTTGTTGTAGCCGGTCCCGCCGAAGATCGGGACGACCCGGATCTTGGTGCCATAGGCGAGTTGTTCGAGCACTTCGGTCACTTGGAGCGCGAGTTCGCGCGTCGGCACAAGGATGAGTGCGATGGGTCCGACGCCGCCGTATTGGACGAGTCCGTCCATGAGGGGCACGCCGAAGGCGGCAGTCTTTCCCGTGCCGGTGCGGGCCTGGGCGAGGACGTCCTTGCCCTCGAGCAAGGCCGGGATCGCCTGTGCTTGGACGGGCGTCGGGGTCTCGTATTTCATCTTCCGGATGGCGGTCAGCGTGGTCGCTTGGAGCGTAAGCTCTTCAAAGGTCTGCATGGTGGTTTCACTTGTCGGAAAAACGCGTTTTCGCCGACCGACCTTGTG
>CAYOZB010000168.1:0-6707 GCA_964408365.1 uncultured Halobacteriales archaeon
GTGGCCTCTGCGACGCGGTTCGTGGGTCCGAAGCGGTTCGGGATCTCACGGGCCTCGCTGATGTTGAGGACCTTCGCGTGGATGTTGACGCGCTTGGACTCAGGGGTCAGTTCGCTAATCTTCACGTTGCGTGCTTCAGGCTGTGTCGGGGTCGATTCCATGTCGTTTCACTTGGGGGGCAAGGTCGTCGAGTCGCCGAGGCGAGTCGTAGGAAACCGTTCCGTGGGCTCGATTTTCCTTCTGGTCGAAGAAAAAGGGCTCCCGAGTCGCTTGCCTTATTCCTTGCGTAGAAGCTCCTTGTACTTAAATTGTCGGAGCCACGATTGGCGCCTCTTACGGAAAACGCGGAGCGGGTTCGGTGGGCGGACCGAAAAGACTTCGTCTTCGCACGGTTGGGTCGTGGACGATGAGCGCGAACGCCCAGATGCCGGTCTTGTTCGATCAGGACTGTGGCCTTTGCCAGGCGACGGCGCGGATGTTGCGACGATTGGACCGCGGACATCGCCTCGAAATGGTCCCGTTCGCTGAGGCGCGAAAACGTGGACTCGCGAAGGAACTCACGGATGAAGAATTCAAAGGAAGTTTCCACGCGATCTCTGGCGGCAAGACGTTGAGCGGTCCCGAAGCGATCCCTGCCGTGTTGGAACGGTTGCCTCTTGGATCGGTCCCGGCACGGGTGATCCGCGGCGTTCCCCCGCTTCGGTACTTGGTGGACAAGGCGTACCACTTGGTTGCGCGCAACCGGCATCGGATCAGCAAGACCTGTAAGTGCTAGGCGGGGCGTCGCGCGACGACGACAACGATGACCGCGAGCATCGCAATCAGGCCGATGCCTGGCGTCGATGCCTTCCTGTCGCTGGTCGGGGCTGCTTCGACGGGATCCGTGGGCAGTTTTTCGATTGGATCGTCCACCCCATCTGGTGAACGTGTTCGTCGGTGCTCGGCAAACGAGTATGCGGCCGACGACTGCGCCTCGTCCCGGTTTTCCATGACGGTCGTCATGGCGGGCCCGCGTATGGTGAAGGTCTCGCCGCAGTATCCTTGCGGATGCCGAAGCTCATCGCCGAAGAGAAGCAGCGCCTCGCGGGGGACGAAGAACCGGAAGTAACCCGGTTTCCCGGGTTCGGCTTCGAACGTGTGATCGAGATGGCGGAAGCCGGGAGCGACGCCGACGGCTTGGTTCTCCGGATTTGTGTCGAAGAACACGGAGCTTCCGATCTCGGGTTCATCGTACGATTTTCTCCACGTGAACCAAACGTTGCCGGCGGACTGGCCGTCGGTCACCACCGCACCATACACGGCGCACGAGACGTCCCAATTGTCTGCGAATTCGTCGACGTCGCCGCTTGCCGATTTGACGGTGACCTCGATGCGATCCGTGTCGTTGTCGTAGGAGAACCATGACGCGAGGAGGTCGACGTAGCCATGGTTTCGGTCTCCGACGTAGAGGGGATCGTACGTGACGTCGTCGCTCGCGTCGGGCAATTCGGGGATCTCCTCGGTGCCGAGCAACAAGGCCTGGGCGGAGGCTGCAGGCGCTAGGAGGATGAGGCTCACAACGGCCAGGAGGCGAGACATGCTGGATCGACGAGCTCGTCGTTAGTAGTAGTTAGTGGAGGACTCCTGGAAGGTCTTTCACCACTTTCACCGACCGGGTCGCAAGTCGGATGAGGGTATGATGCGCACCGGAGAAAGGAATCTGACGGGCCCTTGCGGGCCCGCCTCGGCCGGCCGCCCGGAGGGCGACGGCCTGAGGAGCCGTGGGAATGCCAACTTGTTGTAGGTTGTGGGTGCCGAAAATGATTTCGCAATGCGGGGGCTCAGCCTGGTACGGCGACGGCCTGAGGAGCCGTGGATTTGCCTCCTCGCGGGCTCAAATCCCGCCTCCCGCGCATTCCACCTCGGCTGAATCCCCCTTGGTCGAGGCAGTCTGATGTTCGCGGTGGTCGGATGTTCAAAGTGTCGCCGAGTCCAAGTCATCGAGACGCGCACCGAGAACGTTCGATGCCGTAGTTGCAACGCGCAATTTCCTTGGGCGGAACGGAAACGTTTCTACCACGGGGAGAGCGCCATTGAGGCTCGACGCGTCGCGTCGA
Organism: uncultured Halobacteriales archaeon; assembly: GCA_964408365.1. GTDB lineage: Archaea > Thermoplasmatota > E2 > JACPAO01 > JACPAO01 > JACPAO01. The sequence goes on from CAYOZB010000168.1 coordinate 2,097, forward strand.
CGTTGTCGTTGCAACTTGGAGGGGCGGGCATCGAGGCGATGGCGGAATCCGCCGCGGCGATGGAACGCGAAAAAACGGTGTCGGTCGACGATGTCGTGCGGCAATTGCAGCTTCTTTCGGAATTCGGGTTGGAAGACGTCGAGGCGTTGTGCGCAGCGTTGCGGTTTACCGGTCCTGCGGATCGCGTTGTTTCGGTGCTTCGGACGCAGCAGCGGTTGTTTGAGCCTCGGCCGGGTCGGTTCCGTTGGATTCCGTAGGCTCGAGCATGGTTTGTCGGGCGAGTCGTCGCTGGTGGATCTCCATCTCGTGCCGTACTTCGGGTGGGATAATGGTGTCGAGGTCGTGTTTGAGCACGTGCGCGATGAGCGCGATGGTGAGGCCGAGGGCGACGATCGGCACGAAGCTTCCCCAGGGTTCGAGGAAGAGAAGGAAGAATCCTGCGAGGTACAGGGATTCCGCGATGGCGCTTTTGAGGAGTGGTTGGAAGATGGAGCGCGTCGCGGCGCCTGTGCCGATCCAGGCCCCGACCGCGGCGTGGAGAAGGATGGAGCCCATGAAGTACAACCCAATGTACGACAGGGACAAAGTTTCGATGAGGACGGGTCCGGGTGTGCGTGCGAGTTGCGCGACGGCGTTTCCGACGAGGAACAACACGTTGAGGGCGCCGAAGCCGAGTCCGAAGGCGACGCCGTAGAACGGTGTGTCGCGCTTGCCGCGGAACTTTTTCGAGTTGAGGGCCATCGCGAACAACAAGGCGTGGACGACTCCGATCAGTAGGACCTCGAGGAACGCGATGTTCGGGGCCTCCGCGCCCGACGGCCCGAGGAACATCTGCAAGATCGTGGCGATGAGTCCCGCGCCGAGGCCGATCAGGTACGCGAAGAAGGCGCGTTTGTCGTTGAACAGTCCTTCGTAATTGTTGAGAAGGATGTAGAGGAACCCCATCGACGGCACGAAGCCGAAGAAGACGCCCACGAGGAAGGGGTCGGAGACCATTCTGTTGTAGCGCGGCCACGCGCCCCGCGTACAAAACGGTTCGCGGGGCCACGCTTGGCGTCCGAGATGCGAGGATTGCCCAGACCGAACGTTTATCCCCGGTGCCAGGGTGGTGCGGCTCGGATTGGCCATCGCCCCTTGGCGATGACGGTGGCGTAAGGTCGTGGAATCATGGTTGGATACACTCGAGGTAAGGGCGGCATGCGGCTCAAGGGACCGTTGGCGTGGAGCTTCGTCGCTCTCTTGGCAGTCACATCGCTTGGAGCCGCTTCTCCGACCACGGAAGCGGTGTACGCGTGCGTGAGCAACGCGAACGGCGCAGTGAGGATCGTTTCCGAAGGCGAGGCGTGCCGAAACAACGAGAGCCCCCGATCGTGGGGGGCTGTCGGTCCGCAAGGACCGCCGGGCGAGACGGGTCCTGCGGGCCCGGCAGGCGCGATCGGGCCCCAAGGCATCCAGGGCATCATCGGTCCTGAAGGTCCGATGGGTCAGACGGGTCCGCGCGGAGACGTGGGTCCGCAAGGGATCCAAGGACTCCTGGGACCTGAAGGAGCGCAAGGTGCGACGGGAGAGAGTGGTCTCACTGGTCCGGAAGGCCCGGCCGGCCCACAGGGTGATACTGGGCTCACGGGTCCAGCCGGCCCCGCGGGACCGCAAGGACCGGCCGGCCCGCCGGGCACGGCCGTGTTGGCGGAGCCCCCGGAGCCGGTGTACACTGGATCGTTCGTGCTCGCGATCGGCGCCGTCGGGCAAACACCCACCGTGGTCGGCCGTCTCAATTCGTTTGCAGGCTGTCAACTCGTGATTACGCGAGACGGAGGCACCGGACAGTTCTCTTCAATGGAGTACACGGATTGCCGCTTCTCGATGGGCGTCCCCAGCAACCACATTCTGCGTAACTGGTTGACCTCGACCTACCAAGGCAACGAAGCAGACATCCGACGAGACCTCGTCGTTTATTCGGTCCGAGAGTCCGGCACCCTGGACGACATGCTGACGCTGTCAGAGTCATTCCTTAGCAGCTTCACCATCCCGACCGTGTCCCGTTCTGCGACGCAAGACGTGTTCCTGGAGTTCACCGTCGTCCCCGGTACCGTCGGCCGATCGAAATGTACTTGTTCCGTCAGCCTGCCGGTGACCACCCCGATCAGTGGTTACATGTTCGATGTCAGCATCCCAAACGTTGATCCGTTCGGGTTCGCGCGCGTTGGCGAAATTGTGATGACATGGTCCAAAATTGCCTCCCAGACGCCAAACAGCGGCGGGTTCATTCAATTCTTCCCGGGCCGGGTTTCGGTTGACGCCGTCCTAATTGGCGCCCAAAAGGGCGCGAGCGGCAGTGACCAAACCATCCAAGACCTTCAGTCCTGGTCCCAACTTCCGAAGGCGTCCTCCTCGCATCGCGACGTCGTTGTGCAATACAAGGGACTCATTGTATCTGACCGTGGGCTTGGTAGCGTTGTCAACCTGTTCGCCATCAAGTTGGTCGATGCGACGCCAGTGAGCGGTCTCGAACCGTTCCCCGGGCCGGCAGGAGACCGTTCGATGGAGCTAGCCGCATGGACGGTCCAGTGGGTCTGAGCATGCTTGGATCCCGGATGGAAAGGGCACACTGGAAAGCCTCATATGGGCGGGGATGGACTGGGAAAGTCATGCGCCTGACTCCTGCGACCGCCCTCGCATGCTTGCTCGCTCTGCCCATCATCCTTGCCGGATGCTTGGAGACACTTCCGGTCGTCGATCCGGAACTGTTGGCGCACGGACACGAGGGCGACATGATGGACGCCGACTTTTCCTTCGAAGCCTCCGACTGCGAAGAAGGCGGATTCGTCGCGAGCTACAGCGGCGAGACCACGTACCCGGGCGGATGGCAATCCGCCGACATCTACGAAGAGGTCGGCAAACCCGTCCACGACGGGCTCGCCCTCCCAGTGGTTCCCGGAACGCCTCTTAACGGCAACTGGCACATGGGTTACCGTTGCGCGTCCACCACCTACAATGGTGAGGTCGTGAAGGACTTCGTCTTCGGTCGCGTCGGCCAGATGATCAAAGCGCCCGCCTTCGACCCGGGCGGCGCCGACCAGCACTTCATCTCGACCGGGTTCGCGCTTGGAAACGGCACCATCGGAGACGGTTTGCGCGAGGCGACCCCGGCGGACATCTCCCACGCGTACAACACGTACGTGGAGTGGGTCGGGGACAAGGACCTGCCCCGCTCCTACGCATACGCGATCTTCAGCGACTACGAGAAAGGCGTCTACGAGACGTACGGCGACATCACACCTTACCGAGACTTCCCGGCACGAACCATCCGTATGTGGTGGACCGTCCCGGCCGACGGATCGGAGTCCTCCATCGCCCACGACCACGGTACCGGCACGGGTGGCGGCGGTGTGCCGCCGTCGGCCACCGAAGTGACCGCGTGGAACCCCGTGTATTGGGACATCACCACGACCGGCGGCCAACAATACACGACCCCGCCCGTCGGCGCGGAGATCGGATTCCACAACAAAGGGAGCATGGAACATGGGGTCCCGACGCAGCCGATGCTTACGAACATCTACCAGCACGAGTCCCTGACGTTCACCTACGGTGGGGTCCTGCGTGACGTCGTCATCGACGAGCTTTGGGTCCACTGAGCCGAACGCAAACGCTGTTAACCGCCTCGGGTTTGGCGCGACGCTTGGCTCGCTCCCGTCCGAAGCTGCCGCAGCTCGTCGTCAATCTCAAGGCGTATCCGCAGACGTTCGGTCGTCGTGCCGTCGCGTTGGCGAACGCATGCGTGAAATTGGAGGAGCGCAGCGACGTGATCGTCGCCATCGCGCCCCAAGCCGTCGACCTTCGCCTCTGCATCGATGCGGGCGCGCGCGTGTTCGCGCAACACTTTGACCGCGTGTTGAAGCCGGAAGCCACGGGTTGGCAATCCGTTGCTTCCCTCGCCGACATCGGTTGCGAAGGCACGCTCATCAACCACTCGGAGCACCGCCTCGACGCGGCGGACATCGCGTGGTTCGTCGACGCGGCCAAAGCGGCGAAACTCACGACGATCCTTTGCACCAAAGACGCGGCGGAATCAGCAACCTACGCGAAGACGCGTCCCGATCTCGTCGCTGTCGAGCCGCCGGAACTCATCGGAGGCGACATCTCGGTCACCACCGCGGATCCGGAAGTGGTGCGTCGCTCCGTATCGGCCGTCCAACGATCCGCCCCCGGCATCCCCGTCTTGTGCGGCGCCGGAGTCAAGTCCGGCTCCGACGTGACCCGTGCCATCGAACTTGGCGCCCATGGCATCCTCATCGCCAGCGGCGTCACCAAAGCCACGAAGCCCAACGACGTCCTCGCGGACCTCGCCTCGGGGTTTCCGTCAACGTGGCGTCGCGGACATCGAAAACCTGAAGCGCGGCCCTAGTCAGGCAACGCTTAAATCGAACCGGTTAGTCGGCTCCGAATGATGTCGTCCCGACTCTTCGCCCTCGCGACCCTTTCGATCCTCTCTGGAACCGCTGTGATGGCGGGCTGCCTTGACGCGGCCGACATCGACAACGAAGCCCCGAGCACCGACGTGTACGGCCCCGGCACCCGCGGCCAACTCCTGACCGTCCTCCACGGCCTCCA
>CAYOZB010000169.1:0-6596 GCA_964408365.1 uncultured Halobacteriales archaeon
GTTCGAGCATCTTCTCTCGAAGTTTGAGGAATTCTTGGTGCTGCTCGTCGGATTTCTCGCGCGTCGCGATGAACTCGGCGTGCTTGGCGTTGGCGGTGGCCATGATCATCGACGTTTCTTGGAACACTTTCATGAAGCGTTCGTGGGCCTCTTGCGCGAGCTTGTAGTATTTCACGACCTCTTGGTGCTCGCCGTCGGCGAGCTTGAACAATTGGTCGATGGCGTCGCTCGAGTTGCGCAGATCCACGTTCTGGAGTCGGATCTTCTCGGCTTCGCGCGCGAGACTGGTGAGTTCGAGCCGTTTCTTGCGGATCGTCTCGATGAGTTTGTTCTCTTGCTTCGTCGTGAGGACCGTGGTCTGCTGGTCGTATTCCATGTCGCGGATCTCGGACTCGAGCCGCTTGGCCTGGAACACCGCGGATTCCTTGCCCGGTTCCTTCTTCTTTTCGCCGCGCTGCTTCGCGATGAGGAGCTTGGCCTGCGCTTGGTAGGCGTTGCGCTTTTCCTTGTGTTCACGAAGGTTGCCGTTGTGCGCGTCGCGCTCCTTCTTGATCTCATCCATCTTGTCCATCAGTTCTTGGCGCTTGCCGTTGAGGAGATCGCGGTCTTCGCGCAACTGCCGGGCTTGGTCGTTGAGCTGGTTGCGCTTCTGGACGAACATGTCCGCCTTCTTCTCAAGGTTCTCTCGCTCTTTGCGTTCCGCTGACTTCTCGGGAGACTCGTCGCCGAAGCGACGTTGGCGGTTCTTGGGCTGAGCCATAGAAGACGGGCAGCCGTCCCCGACGAACGGCTCTTATTTAACGATAAGGGGTCGCCCCCCCGGCCATCGTTTGAACGACGACCCCAGACGAGGGTGTGGACGTGGATTTGGCGACGCGGCGGACCTTACCCGAACGCTTAAGCGCTGCTTCGCCCCGTCTGGCTTCCATGACCCGTCTGACGGTCTGGCCCGTAGCGGCCATCCTTGCCCTCGTCGCGATCGCCGGCTGCATCGAAGCCCCACAGGCGGAGAACGTCCCCGCCGCGGGTGTCCGCCAGATCGTCCGTCCGGTCGTCCTGAAAACCCTGGACACAGTCGAGAATGTGATGACGTTCACCCAATCCGTCGTCACCCCGGCCCAAGGCGTCGCGGCCGACCTGTACGAACCCACGATGGAAGTCTCTGAGACGGGCGTCATCTACGTCGCCGGACACGTCATCGGGGCAGCCACGACGGGCACGCCCGCGTACTACAGCAACGACGATGGCAAGACATGGGAAGTGCTTCCGTTCGCAGCATCCTTGCAGTCTCCCCCGCCGGTACAAGGTTCGCAACCGCCACCCGGTGACGAGGGTTTCATAGTCCACGGCGAGAACAAGCAGGTCTGGATGGCGGACATCTACGCAGCCGGGTTCAGCGTCAGCGGCTGGTGCAACGACGGCGCCGAGCTCTGCTACGACAACCGGTATGCCTACGACCGCACGCAGAGCACGTCGACGTTCTGCGGCGCACCGGGCGCCGACACGGCCACCGCGGCGAGCCTCAACGACCGACCGTGGGCTGCGTACGGCGGTGGCAAACTCCTCTTGGTCAACAACCCCGGCGGCGGACCGATGCAGATCGGCGCCATGGACGTGCCACCCGCCACACCGGTCGGACTCTTCGATCCCATCACGGGGCCCGTGTGGAACCTGTGCGCCACCGACGGAGGCAGCATCCCCGGCATCCCGGCGATGCGACCCGACGGGTTCTTCGCCGTGCCCCAAATGAGCGGCGGCGGCGAGAACTCAGGGCTCCGCATCGTCACCGGCAATGCCGCGAACGTCCAACAGGTCACGGTCACGGAAGCCTTCAAGATCACGAGCTCCGGCAGTGGCACGAGCAACGGCGGACGCACCGCCTTCGACGCCGAAGGCAACCTGTTCGTCGGCGCGCGCAACAACACGCGGCCCGATAACGTCACAGGTGACAGCGAGGGACGCTTCATCCTCGCGGCCAGCAGCGACGATGGCGCTACCTTCACGAACATGACCTTCGTCACCGGCACACCTGTACGTTCGTTGTACCTCGACAGCAACGAGTACGGGCCCGGCGCGCTTCTTACGTGGTCGCAGATCAACGCCGACAACCGCAGCTACAGCGACTGGTACGTCGCGCACGTCGATGTTGGACCCGACGGCGGCCCGGTCCTCAGCCACATCTCGCGCGCCGTCGAAGCGGGACCCCACTCCTCGGCGCACGTCATGGGCGCCTCCGCGGGACCCGATGGTCGCGCGTACTTCGTGAACTTTGAATCCCCACCCGGCGGCGCCCAGGCTTACCTCTTGAGCACGCCGATCAGCGTGTGGATCCAAGACGGGGGCCCGACGCTCCCGGTTTCGTTGGGCGCCGTGACGAACTGATTCTGCCGTCGACGTCGATGGAAGCCAGCGTCTGGCGCTTCGTCGCCAAAGCCTCCCAGGAGGAGCTCTTCGAAGCGCTCTACGGACCGGAGGGCGGCTGGATGAGTTTCTTCCGCGCCTCGCCCGCGTACCAGGGCTCATTCCTCCTGAAGGATCCCCGCACGGCACGCGGGTACGTCGTGATCGATGTGTGGGCGAGTCGCGCCGACCGCGACGCGTTTTGCCGCGAACACGCAGCGCGGTACAACCTCCTAGACGCCGCCGGCGAAGAGATCACGGAGTCGGAAGTGCACGAAGGTTGGTTCGAGAGCGCGGACGAAGTCTTGGCGAAGCTCTGATCATGCGCAATTCTCCATCCGGAACAGGTCGACCTTGGTCGGGCCGAGCGCGAGTTCAAAATGCGCCGACCAGTTTCCGTCCTCGTTGCGGTCCCAGGCGTGGGGAAGCGTCACAGGTTGTTCGTCCACGTACGTCACGCCGGCCCGCACATCGATGGACGTGAGAGGGGTCGATCGGTTCTCCGAGTAATCGTCCCCGATCTGTGGATCGAACTGGAACGGCAACCCGCCGGCATATCCTTCCTGGCCAAACCCAGAGAAGTGTCCGGCAACGCCTGGTGCCGGGTCGTTCGATACGGCCGTCACGACGACGAACGGGCGCTTCGCGCCAAGCTCGGCGTACTCGGTTTCTTCGATGAACACGGACTCGTACGTGTCGCGCGTCGTCCACCCATCCTCCATGTTGCCGACCCATTCCGTGCTGGATCGCGCCGTGCCGCAGTGCGGTCCGAGGTACGCGTACCGGTTGTCGCCAGCAAGGTTCCAGAGGGTGAAGTTGAGCCAAAGCGTGGGACCCGTCCCGTCGCCGGTCTTCTCGGGATATGGAGGCGGTGCACCCATCAATTGTTGGCAGCCGGACAGAAGAAGTGAAACGACGAGGACACCGAGTACCTTCACATTGAGGGTAGAAACCATCGGCCACTAAAGGCCACGGTTAACGTTGGCCATCCGCCGCCGTACCGGGGCCTCGCGACGACGGGTTCGAAAGCGTCGACGAAGTCTTGGCGCGACTTTGACCAATCGCCGTGGACAGGAAGGTTAACGCGGGGGGACTCGCTGCCTCATGGAGGCCGGAATCGAACATGGTGGAGGCTTCGTGCAAGAACTGCGGGGCGCTGCTCGTCGGCGCGCCCGGCACGCGGGTCGGGTGCCCCGCCTGTGGGACCGTGAACGTGGTCTCATCCGCTGACGCGCAGGGGGGACGGACGTTCCAGCCGGAGCCCCCGCGAGTCTACGTCTCGGCCCCGGTGCCGGGACCACAATCGGCCCACGCGTTCGGACCCGGTCGACGGTCGAACGTGGCGGTCGCTGCCTTCATCCTCGGCGTGGCCGCGTATCCCATCGCTTTTCTCCTCACGAGCGTGGCCTCGCAACCCTTCGAGGAAACCGCCGCCCTTCTCCCGCTCGGCCTCGGCGTCGCGTTGGCCATCGCGGCCATCGTTCTCGGCGCCGTGGGGATCCACCAAGTCAACACGTCGGGCGGACGTCTCCACGGCAAAGGCCTGGCGGTCGCCGGCATGGTCCTCGGCATCGTCTTCATCGGCCTAATGGTCGTGGCGATCCTATTCGTCGTCCTCGTCTGCGCGGCCGTCGCCGCGGCTTACGGCGCCACGGTCCCTCCCACGTCGGTTCAGGGGGCGGCGCTGGCCGTCGCTGCACCGAACCGCCGATGGTCGACGCCATGGCAGGTTCTTCGCACGGCTGAGTTGCGCGGAGTCTTTCTCGCGCACCATCCACACTGCGGAGCCTTCCAAGCCGACGTGATCGGTGCCGGAACGTGGCGCGTATGCGCGAGCTGCGTGGCGTTGGCGTCCGCGTGCGTGGTGGGCTTCGGCGCCCTCATGCTTCTTGAGCCAAGCACGGCCTCGGCGTGGAAACTGTTTGGTCTGGGCCTCAGCCTTGCAGTCGCGGCCCAACTCCTCTCCCTCGCGGGCTGGACGACGAGCCGCATGCGCAAGGTCGGCGCCAAGGCCATCGCAGGCATCGGCGTTGCCGAGATCCTGTTCGCGTTTGAGGCCGGCGCCCTGTCCACCTGGGTCCGTGGGGGACTTTTCCTGGGTGCCGCATTGTTGGCAATGGGACTCAGCCAGCCGAGACGTTCACGATTGAGACGCCAACAGGCAAACCATGCCCACGACGAAGAGTGCGCGCCTGGGCTACGAGCGATCCAAGCGTTGGCCTAGCGCGCGGCGCGTGCCCCGGTTGACGATCCTGTTCGCGATCTGCGCCGCGCAGGCGCCCGCCACGAAGCCGGCGTCGATGTTGACGGTCAAAAGCGGGCTGCAGCTTTGCAGCATCGTCGACAACGCGGCTTCGCCTTTGCCGCGGTGTCCGTATCCGGTCGATACGGGAAGTCCGATGACGGGTCCTTCCACGAGCCCGGCGACGACAGGAGCCAGCGCTCCCTCGCGACCGGCGGCGACGATGTACGCGTGCGGGTTCCACGAAGACAATCGGCCGAGGGCATCGATGACCCGCACCAGCGCGGCGACGCCGACGTCGTGCTCGATGCGCACCTCGCAGCCGAGTTCTTCCGCGACGATGCGGGCTTCGTCCGCGACGCGCTGGTCGCTTGCGCCGCCCGTGAGGATCGCGACGCGTGCTCCGCTCGGTCTTGGCTTCGGGATGTTGCGAAGGATGACGATGCGTGCGTCCTTGTGATGCTCGATGCGACCGCCGAGGCCGGTGAACTTCACGCCCGGGGGGACACGCGTGATGATGGCGCGTCCACGTCGCTCCAAGAACCCGGCGGCGGCTGCGCGGATCGCGTTCGGCGTTTTGCCTTCGCCGATGACGACCTCGGGGATCCCGGTTCGGCCCTCGCGGTCGAGGTCCAACCGCAACAAGCCGCCAAGGTCGAGGATGGATTGGGATCGAAGGAGCTTCGCGGCGGCAAGTACGGTCGAGGCGGCGGCGCGTCGCGTCTTCGCCAACGCGCTCACCAATCCGGTTACGCGTCGACGGCGACTCGGATCTTGTTCTCGCCGGCTTGCGGGGTCCAGTTGAACTCGACTTGGGCTTCGGCTTGGATGCCGATGGCCGGGACGATCTTCTTGTCGAGCTCTTGTCCGTTGAGAGTGAACTTGACGGCGACGTCCAACGCGTTCTTCTCGCCCTTGTTCGACAAGTAGGCGCGCGTCAAGACTGGCCTGCCGGCCATGATCTTCTCGGGCTCGTGGACGACCTTGAAGATCTGCACGTGCGGCAGATGCGGGGTGACGAGCGTGGTGAGTTGGGTCTTCTTGGCGCGTCCCTTGCGGAGTTTGCCGCGGAACACGGGCACGGCGCGAAGTTCGTAGTCGAGGGTCTCCTCGACGCGGCTTTCGGGCGCCGTGACGTTGACCTGGACGAGCGCGCGGTTTGCGCCACGGGCTTCGGAGGAGAGTTGGAAGCTGCTCGTTGCGCCGAGCGGTTGCGGGACACGGAACCCGGACGGGAGGAGGATGGCGGCTGTGACGTCGTGGCTCCAACCCGTGGGGACTTCGGGTCGCTCGAGGAACACGTCGATGGGGTAGCGTCGGTTGAGGTTCTCGACTTCCACTTTGAAGCGTGCGGTGGAGCCGGGTTCGACTTCGCGCATCTTCTCCGCGACGTCGAAGCGGAGCATCCGGTTCGGCTTGAGGCGGCGGAGGATGCTGAGGAGGACGACGAGCACGAAGGCGACGAGCATCAAGGCAAGGACGATGAGGGCGATGTCGCCATACTCGCCGAAGATGTCGTCGAACCGTGCGTCCTGGGTCGCGTCGCAGAGTTGTTCGTTGTCGATCGTGCACTGCGCCGAAGCGACAGGGAACACGGCCGGCAGGAGGAGCAACGCGGCAAGGAGAAGGCGGTAGGACATTGGGGGGGACCTCAGCTCGGGACGATTTCGCCGCGGATGTTGAGTTTGTTCTTCTCTTGCGCGGTCCACTTGAACTGGACATCCTGCGCCTTGCCGGACTTCACGGTCACGGTCTGCACGTCGGCCAATCCGTCGTTGACGTAGAGGCTGAGCTTGATGGTGCTCTTGTCCTTCCCGTTGTTCGACACGTTGACGATCGACTTGACCGCGTCGCCTTGGCGGAACGCGGGCGGCTCGTGGCGGAGACCGCCGACTTGGAGTTGTGGTTTCGCGGGCGCACCGGGGGCTGCGGCGGCTGCGGCAGCCGCGGGGAC
>CAYOZB010000170.1:0-6592 GCA_964408365.1 uncultured Halobacteriales archaeon
ACATCAAGGCGTCCATCTTCTACAACCAGGGCTTCACGGACCGCGCGGTCAACCCGATGGAGGCCATCTACTGGTACAATGAGATCCCGACGCCGAAGAAAGCGTTCTTCGGACAGTGGCCGCACCGGACACCGAACCGCACCGACTGGCAAGAGACCCTCAACGGCTGGTTCGACCATTGGCTCAAGGGGATCCCGAATGGCATCATGGACACGCCGCCGGTCGAAGTGATCACGAACGACGAGCGGATCCGCGTGGACGACGAGTGGCCGCCGAGCGACCCGCGAAACCACCGTTTGTACCTATCCAGCGGCAAATTGTCGCAGACCGTCCCCGCCACCAAAGGTTCGGACACTTATCTTGCCGACACGGCGAACCGGGGCTCCGAAGGGATGCTCGACGCCGTTCGCCCGACGCAGCTCCGCTACGAATCCGAAACGCTCGACGAAGAACTCTACCTCTCCGGTTTGACGTGGGCGAACCTTCGCGCCAGTTCCGACGCGCGCAACACCTACTTCCTGTTGAGCCTCTACGACGTCGACGCTTCAGGCATGTGGCGCGAGGTCGCAGAAGGCTGGATGAACGCACACCTGTGGAAGGATTTCGCACAATCCAACCCGTTGACCCCGGGAACCGCGTACACGTTCCGTTTCAAGTTCGAGCCACGCGACTACGTCTTTGCCCCTGGGCATAAGGTCGGCATCGCGATCAAAGGGCACGACAGCCGCGTCTTCCCGTTCGACGAGCCGGCGACGACCAACACCATCTACTATGGGGCCGAGGAAGGCTCCTACATCGAACTCCCGGTCCTCGACGACCCGGAACTCCACGAGCTCCCCGAGTCGGTCCGGGTCCGCCCGGCGCCGAATCCGGTCCGGTAAGCCACGGTCGGCGACACAACCGTTTTATCCTGGCGCGCGACCTCCTCGCGACATGCGCGCCTCCTGGGCTCCGTTTGTCCTTAGCCTATTCTTGATCAGCACCGCCGCGACGGTCGTCGTGGCCCAACCCGAAGAGACCGAGGAACGCACCTACTTGTTGCACGAAACGGATGAGTTCGTCGGGCTCCTCCGGGAGGCATCGGGCGCCATCAACGGCCAGAACATCTACGACTGCATCGTGCGCATCACGGGCGACGGAGCCAACTCCTACCGCCTCATGAACAGCCCGACGCAGGACATGTTCGTCGAGAAGCACCGAAACGTGTTCACCGAGGCCAACCCGAAGATCAAGACCCACGTCATGCACTTCGAATCCGGCGGCGTCGGACTCGGAGCCGGAGCGGCCGCCAACCTCGAACAGGCTCGCGGCGGCGACAACATCATAGGCGTTCTCCCCGGAAAAGACCTCACCAAGTGGATCGTCTTCGGCGGACATTACGACAACCGCGAAGCAACCCTCGGCGCCCTCGACAACGCCTCCGGAACCTGCACCACCCTCGAACTCGCCCGCGCCTTCGCCTCCTTCGACATGATGTTCGAAGCCACCGTCGTGTTCGGCTGGTGGGACGGGGAAGAATGGGGACTCTACGGATCGAGCGCCTTCGCCAAGGACCATAACTCCACCAAGGAGATCCTCGGACTCCCGACGGACACGCAGATCGAGTTCATCACCGCGCAAAGCTACGACATCGTCGGCATCAACTACCCCGCAACGAACAACTGGGTCCGCTACGGGGAACCCGGCGTCGACGCAGAGACGGCCATCCTCAACCTGCGTGTCTCGCCAACGAGCGCCGACAACGCCACCCTATCCAGCTACGCGCGCTCGATCGGCGAGCTCAACGATGAGGCCGTCTGGCAGCGAAACCAGAACCACTCCGCCCTCGTCCAACAGATCAACTACGGACTCTTCGGGCTCCCGCCCCAATGGGTCCAGGCGCTTGACGACAAGTACGGACGCAGCGACCAAGTGCCGTTCTCCTCGCTCGGCGTCCCTGCGATGCGCATCCAAGGCAGCCACGACGAGGAATTCGCGTGCTACCACCAACCCTGCGACACGATCCCCGTCGCGGAACAGACCGCGGGCGGACGCGAGAACCTCATCGCAGGCTTCGACCAAGCCGCCGACTCCGGCGGAGTCGTCGGATTCTACGCCGCGCTCAAGGGAAACATCGGCCAATACCACGACGCCACGGGCGGCTTCGTCGACGGCAAACTCGTGGGCGGACCCGGCAAGGTCGGCTCCGCAAGCGGCAAAGACCCAGCAGACGGGGTTCCGGGATTCGAACTCGCGTTCCTCCTGGTTGCCGGACTCGTGGCCATCGTCTTCATGTCGCGACGACGCGCGTAGACCAGACCGCCGGCAGCGGCGCGAGCAGCATCTTGATGCAGCTTCCAGCTAGGAGCGCCAGACTTGCACCCATCAGCATGCCCGTCAGGGCGCGTCGTAGGTTTGTGCTTTCGATTCCGCCGAACTGAAATCCGAGATCGAGGACCGCGGGGCCGAGTGTCAACACGCAGAAGGCAACGAGGAATCCCAGCCGGCGCGCCGGCGTCGAGAGCCGGCCGCGAAAATGCATCGGGACAAGTTGGGCGATTTGGTCGCGCATCCTCGGAAGCTCTGACACGAGCAAGAGAAACGGCAACGCCAACATTGCGCCCACGAAGCCCGCGACCATCCGCGCATCGACGGGCATCTGGTTCCCATTGAGGATCCAGCTTCGGTACTCCATCTGGTGACAGTTGAGATCGCCGAATGCGTACACGGCGCCTGCGAACCAAGGCAACTCCGCCCAACGTTCGCCATAGTCGACCATGTTGGCCCGTCCATCGAGACCACGGACCGTTCCGGGCTCGATCGTGTACGGCGCGATAAAGAGACTGGCCACACAAACGAAGTTGAGCGTCCAACCGACGAGGATCAACGTGTTGGCGCGCACCCTCAGCGCGCCTCCGCCTTCACGGTGCGCGCGAGACTCTTGAAGAATTCTTCCTCAAAAATGTCGAGACCCTTGAGCCCGACCACTTCTTCCTTATGCAACGGCAACAGGATCTTGGGGACGCCCGGGAGTTTCTTCTGGAGCAAGGCGATGTTGTCGAGATTGAGTTGTCGTCGCACTTCGTCGAACTCTGCGGCCGTCATGAGGGCGGCAAAGAGCGACTTGTTGTAGCCGCGTTGCGAGAGGTGCGTGCCCATGTCCCGCTGGGCTTCGTTGTCCTTGCCGAGGCGTTTGAGGTCTTTGTCCATGTCACCGAACACGTCGGGTTGGACGCGGTTGACTGCGATGTAGCCGATCCGGATGCTGAGTTCTTTGTGGATGTAATCGTAGAGGTCGGCGGTCTCCTCGATGGGGAGTTTCTCCGCGAGGGTGACGATGACGAGCGTCGTGCGGTCGTGGTCGGAGAGCAGTTCTTGGATGCCGCCGACGTGTTCGGAGATCTGTCGGAACAGTTTCTCGAAGTCGACGTCCGGGGCAGCGGGCATGTCTTTGGCGCCGCCTTTGAAGATCTTGCCCAAGGCGCGGCCGCCTTTGCTGAATTTTTGGTAGAGGCTGTAGCCTTTGATGGCCCAGCGGAGAAGGGCGTTCTCCTGGAACAGGTCGCGGACCTTCAAAGGTGTGGTGAGGAAGGACAACGCGTGCCCCGTGGGGGCCGTGTCGATGACGATGGTGTCGAAGTCTTTTTCTTGGCGGAACTCGATGAGTTTGCCGATCGCGAGGATCTCGTTGATCCCGGGCATGTAATTGGAGACGTACTTGTAGAACGGGTGGTCGATGAGGTTCTCATCCGGATAATTCTCGCGAAGATATTCCTCGATCACTTTCTCCGGGTCGAGCATCATCGCGTGGAGGTTCGGTTTGATCTTCGTCAACCGGTGGCCGATTTCGATGCCCAACGCATCCGCCAACCGTTTTGCAGGGTCGACGGTGACAAGAAGCGTCTTGCGGCCTTCGCGCGCCAATCGCAAGGCGACGGCGGCCGAGGTGGTCGTTTTTCCGACGCCGCCCTTGCCGACGAACACGAGGAGCTCGCGGTCGAACAGGTCGGCCGGCCCCACCATTGCCTGTCCCTATTGCCGCGTCTGGTAAAAGGTTATGTTGCGTCGGGGAGAATGGGCGTTTGGTGGATCGGGACCAACTTCGCGAGAACCGACGCGTCTGGGAAACACTCGCAGAGAGTTTCGATCAGACTCGGACCAAACCGTGGGAAACGGTCCGAGCGTTCCTCGCCGAACTTGCCCCATCCTCGTGCGTGCTCGACGCTGGATGCGGCAACGGCCGCCACTCTATCCTGGTCCATGAAGCCGGTCACCGACTCGTCGGACTGGATCTGTCTCGAAAACTTGTTGCGATCGCCCGGACCAAGGTCGGCTCGGCGAAGCCCGGCTGGGTCGAAGGCGCCATCGAGAGACTGCCGTTCAAGGACGGTTCCTTCGACGCGGTGACCGCCATCGCCGTGCTGCATCATGTGCGGGGCCAACGCCAGCGGGTCGCCGTGTTGCGAGAATTGGTGCGCGTCCTTCGACCCGCCGGACGGATCCTGCTCTCCGTGTGGGCCCGCGACCAACCACGCTTCGGCCCCGGAAAAGAACCCGTCGTGCCGACCGACGGCCGCCCAATCGAGGTCGGCGACGCGCACGTGCGATGGACGCAACACGGGCTCGATGTGCCGCGCTACATCCACCTCTTCACTTGGACCGAGTGGCGACACGAGCTCGACGCCGCGCAGGCGACCATCGAACGGATCTGGCCGGAAGCGATCATGACGAAAGAGGAACCCGACAATTTTTTCGCGGTCCTTCGACGAAAAAACACTAAGGCGAGCGACGCAAATGTTAAAGCGTGAACCGAGAGTCATTGCAGCATGCGACGCGCCCTCGTTTGGACGCTCGCGCTTCTTCTAGCGCCCACGACCGCTGCGCAGTCCATGCCGCCGGGACACGTCCTCTACTGCAGCAAGGACTGCCTTCCCTTCGACGTCAACGACGATGACAACTCGAACGTCCCGGTGAACGTGATCTTGTACGCGCACATCCTCGACCCCTTACAGCGCGCGCCTTTGAACGTCGTACCGCCCGATTTGAGCAGGGAACCCGACGTCAACCGGGGCATGTTGCCTCCCACTCTCAAGGTGGAACAAGACGTGTTGTGGTTCAACAACAACGAATTCCTCATGTTCCACATGCCGACGTTCGTGCGATACGAAGGCCAAGGGCTGAACCAAGACGGTCCGCTGGCCTATCAGATGAACCTCTCGAAGACCGGCGCCAAACTCTTCTGGTACATGTCGCCGCACATCGTGCCGCAAAACAACAGTACGGCCTCGCCCGTGGGTAGCATCGGCGCCATGCCCATGATTTCCGTGTCCGCGACGATCGAAACGGGCCGTCACGCTGGCTACGGAGAACTCATCGCGCAAGGCTCGACGTCAACGCCCGTCATGGTCGGAGCGCCTACGACCGACTACGCCTACGAGTTCGAGATCCCCTTGACGGTGGTTCTCGACACGGTTCCGCCCGAGGAAGGGTTCGTGGTCCAGATCAAATGGAACCAGCTCGGCGACGAAGACCAAGAGATCGCTCAAAACGATTGGCGGATCCGCTCCGGACCACGCTTCGCGCCGCGCCTGATCCTCCCCGTCGAGAACCCCATGCGCCTGTCCGAAGTGACCTCGATTTACCGTTCCGGCACGCACTACCTCGTCACCGACATCACATCGCTTTTCGGCGCGTACGACCTCAACCCGTTCAGCCTCAACATGACCTTCCACGACGGCCCCATGGTTGCCGGAAAACCGCAACCGATCTACTACTTCCCCAATTCCCGCGTCCCACACACGGTCCGCATCGTCTGGGCCCTGCCCCCCGAGTCCCCCGACACCCCGAGCCTCAAAGCCGGCACCTACGAATTCAAACTCATGGTGTCGAACCTCTGGGGCACCTACGCCCTCAACGAGACCGTTCCGCTAGACATCCTTCAATTCTCATCCGCCAAATCCAAAACCCCCGGACCCGAACTCCCGCTGCTCCTCATGGGACTCGCGATGACGGCGATCGCCCTCCGACGACGTCATAACTAGGTTGTCGCCGACCTCCCCAGTTTAATACCGGGTAGTATTGGCAAAACCCGGTGCTCATGCCGGCCGGGCCTTCTTGTTTCAACGCGTTGACGCGACTCGTTCCGGTCGTCCGCGCCGAGACCGCGCGAAGACTTTCCAAGGCGGGCCTGCCCCAAGACCGCATCGCCGAACACCTCGGCGTCTCACAAGCGATGGTCTCGAAATACCTCCGACGCGCACCCGAACTCGAAGGCGTCGGTTCGACCCGGCTCGTCACTGACCTCGCCGAAGCAAGCGTCACTCAGGCACTCGCCGACGAAGAACGAGGCGCGATCCCCGCCTGGTGCCCCGTGTGCGAATCCCTCTCCGCACGGGGATTCTCTTGCGCCCTCCAACAAGTCCCCAAACTCCACGAATGCGTGCGCCAAGAACGGACCCACGGCACCGATGACAGCGCCCGCATCCTCGACAACCTGGCCCTCGCCGCCGAACGCATCCGACGCGCCGAGCTCACACGACTCGTCCCCGAAGTCCGAAGCAACCTCGCCATGGCCCGAAGCGACGCCCAGAACATCCGCGACGTCGCCGCGACG
>CAYOZB010000171.1:0-6551 GCA_964408365.1 uncultured Halobacteriales archaeon
GGCGTTCACGAGGGATCGTGAAGCGAAGCGACTGGCCCTCGGCGTCCACCGTTGGGTCAAACCCGCCGCAGTTCGTCGAGGACCCTCTTGGGTATTGGCGTCGGAACGAATAGTCCGAGCCGCCGCAGTTGGTGATCTCTCCACCGCCTTGGAGAGAGAAGTTGGAGAATCCCAGGCTCCAGTAGATCGTGAATCCTGGCGTCACGGAAAGGTCGACGAGCCCCAAGGGGAGCGGTGCGGGATCGCCGCCGGGGCCCTGGAGTTCCTTGAAACGGATGCCGAACTCGACGGCCTCGAGGGTTTCGTTGCCGATCCAGACCTCCAGGATGTCCGCTTGGGGGTGTTCGCCGTTGTCGCTTTGGTTGGTGTTCGGGCCGATTTGTCGGGCGTCGTCGGCAGGATCGATGATCCTCGAAGACGGCGCGGGTCCTTCGGCCTCGGTCTGGGCGAAGGCGACCGGAAACTGCAGAAGCGCGAACGCCACGATGATTGCAATCAGGTTCCGCGCCATGTTCACCACATTCACCAAGGTTTTGCGATGCTATTTACGGATTTT
Source organism: uncultured Halobacteriales archaeon (assembly GCA_964408365.1). GTDB lineage: Archaea > Thermoplasmatota > E2 > JACPAO01 > JACPAO01 > JACPAO01. The sequence continues at coordinate 557 of CAYOZB010000171.1, forward strand.
GGAGGGCATTGCGCACTATCCGGTCCGGCGCCGACCCAATAACGCCAGGGCCGCGAAAACCGCCACCACGACGACGATTCCGAGGCCCGGCGCGCCGCCGCCTTCATGCGCCGCGCTCTCTGGGTCTTCGTCCGGGATTTCTTGGGTCGCCGGGTCCAGGACCGTCGCTCGGAGCCGAGAAATCGCGACCACGTTCTGGTCTTGCTTGCTTTCCGCCACGACGAACAGCTCGGACCGCTCTCCTTCGGACGCGTCCACGGGGACCGTCACGGCCAGGGTGACATTGGCGATGGTCTTCGGGGCGATGTCGAGTTCGTCGTCTCCGACGACGCGGGCCCAGTCCTTGTTGTGCCCGTCGAGTAGGATCTTCACGTTCTGCTTCGTGGTGCCCGTGTTCGCGACCTGGAACTGGAACAAGGAGGTCCGTCCCGGATTGACGAATTTTTCGAACGGGCTCAAGGAGGTGACGGTTAGGACGCCCACGTTCTGGAAGGATTGCTCGATGGGGTCGTGGTACTCGATGAGTGGCAACGTGAGTTCGGAGCCGTCGACGATCAGCATGGGGCTTGCGTCTTCGGCCCCCGCGTTCGGCGCGTGGGTCGGCGTGTTCGAGGTCAACGCGATCCGAAGCCGGATGTTCGAGTTGCGCGCATAAGGGATGATGTCCCATTCCGGGTCGACGACGATCGGGATCTCGAACTGGGCCGGGCTGTTGGCGCCCAGGGCCCGCGGGGCAGATTCTCCGGACGCGATGGGAACGAACTCGCCAGGACAATAGCCTCCTCCGGGGGCGCTGGCATCGCTCGTGTCGCAATACTCGAGGATCGCTTGGACGGCGGCTTCGGTCACGGCGAAGGGGCTTTCGACCGCCGTGAGGAGAAGCCCTTCCTGGGTGACGTCGAAGTCGAGTCCGATGAGCAGACCCGGTTGGAGGTCGAAGATCCAGTCCGCGACCGGCGCCGTCGCATAGGTCGGGCCGAAGTCGCCATGGGGGCACGCCGGCACGGGTCCGTCCTCGGCGCCTTGCTCGACGTCGTCCTCGATCGGGTTGAACCAGATGTCGCGGCTCACGCACTGGTACGTCCAGAACGGTGGGACGCCGCCGACGGAGTACCCGCCCTGTGGCGTTTCCCACAATCTGCCCGAGTGGAGCCAGAGTTCGTTGTGGTGGCCGGCGGGTTGAGGCGTGTCGAGCCAGTAGACGCCGAGATGGATGATGCTCCACGAGTTCGCGTCGGTGGAGCTTTCGGCGCGGACCTGGAAGAATGCGATGTCGCCGTGGCGATGTTCGAAACCCATGGAGAGGATGACCGGCACGACGAGAGACTCGCCCGGCTTCACGTTCACCCGGGGCGGGACGCGCAGCGACCACGCGGGCTCCGGACTCTCGAGGGAGAGGATCACGGTCTCGTCTCGCGTTCCATGATTCGTCACGTTGACTGGATAGACGAGGGTCGTGGATTCTCCGTTGCTCAACCGGATCGGCTCCTCCGTGAAGAGACTGATGTCCCCGCTGCTCGTCACGTTGCTCAACGCGCTCTCGTAATTACTGGCGACGCCGAAATCGGGCGCACGGTCGTACACGTCCGCACCCGAGCGCGGGTCGACGGGGACAAAGGGGACCGAGAACGGGTTGGTCGTCGCCAATGCGAAGAGTCCTTCGATGAGGTCGCCGGCTCCGAAGGTCGTGTAGTTCTCGTCCGTCAAAGATTGACGAGGAACGGCAAAACGCACGATCCCTTCGCTTGCCTCGACCGTGATGGGCACGCAGTTGGAGTAAATGCTGTAGCCGCCGCCTTCGAAACGGTACGTCGCCGACATGCGTCCGCCGCACACTGTGTCCTGCGGGTCTTCGAGCGACAGATCGTACTGGGCTTCACCGACGAAGAACTGGATCCCGACTTGGCGTTCGCCCGTCGGAGCCAGCCCGTTTGCCGGATCCGAGGGCCCCTCGAGACGCGAAAGTTGTAGACCCATTTCGATCTCGTTGAGGGTCTCATTGTCGACCCAGAATCCCAGGATGTCGAAGTGGTCGAACTCGTCGGGAGCGCTTTGGTTATTGGCTTGCATCCGGACGTCGTTGGCGGGGTCCGCGACGTGGATCTCTTTGCTCGCCGGAGGACGGTTCTCGGACGGTTGATCGTGGGCGAGACTCTCGACGTCCGCCGGCGAACCGGCCGCGGGCGGGAGGATCGGCAGCGCGGAGGTTGCGGGGACAAGAAACAAGAGTAGGACCAGCGCGCATATCGCCCGATTTCTGTCCACCATCGACACGCCAGGCTTCCGCCCCGTTATTTGTGCATTTTGGCGGAAGACGGTAATTGTCCGCCCTAGGCGTGCTTCACGGGCGGGTTCTCGCGGCGCTTGAACTCGGTGTAGCCGCATTTTCCGCAGCTGAACCGGTCCTTGTGCTCGGCGAGGAACACGCCGGGGCCGTCTTTGGGGCAGTGCCGCTTGGTGCGGATGACCTTGGTGCCTTCGACTTTGTACAATGAGCGCTTGTTGTAGACTTCGGGCTTCTCGTCGCCCTTGCCTTTTGCGCCTTTCTTGGGTGCGTCAGCCATGGATCTTCAACTCACTTCTTCTTCTCGGCCGGTTTCTCAGCAGGCTTCGGAGCGGCGGCCGGCTTCTCGGGCGGTTTCTCAGCGGGCTTCGGAGCGGCGGCCGGCTTCTCGGCCGGTTTCTCAGCAGGCTTCGGAGCCGCAGCCGGCTTGGGCGCCGCGGGTTTCTCAGCCGAGCGCGGCGGGGGCGGCGGCGGGGGAGGGGCTGCCGCTTCCTCTTTCTCCTTCTTCTTTTCGACGAGGCCATGGCGCTTGAGAAGGAATTGCGGTTCCATTTTCTTGGCGTCGTCCGCACTGGCGTAGCATTTGGCGAACCCTTCGGTGGAACTGATGCCGAAGGTGCTTCGCATGTACCCGATGATGACGCCTTCGCGCGGGCTTCCGACGATGCCGGCGAGCTTGTCACGGACGACGCTGCGTTGCGGCGTCTTCTCCTTCGGGTGGACGACTTTGAACTTGACGTCGGTGCGCTTGAGGAGCGCGTTCTGGTGCTTGTTGACGATCTCGATGTCCATGGTGGTCGGGCTCGGTGCCCCGCGGCACCCCCGTCCTAGTCATATAGGTTTTGGCCAGGACTAGGAGGAAATCTCACGTCTTGAGCCGTCGCGGTTCGCGGCGGACTTCCATTTGCCGAAGAAGGTCCAAGGCACGCTCCCGCACGCCCTTGTTGATCCGGACCATGGCGACGCCTTTGTTCGGAACGCCGTACACCATCACGACGCCATCCTTGCCCAGGGCCAAGTACGGCAACCCGGCAAGATCCTCCTCTCCGGTGACCTCGATCCTGACCGTCTGCTTGGACTTGAGCGATTGTTGAACCGCGTGGAACAATTCGTCGCTGACCGTCGCCGGCGCGTTCTCGACCTTGATCACTTTCTGACCCCACGCTCCGAGGATCTCCTTCAACGCGGGATCGTCGGCTCCTCGTTGCGTCTTGTAATCGACGACGATGATCCACGGATCCCGGCCATTCTCGATGAGGGTCTTCGCGACGATGTCCCCGACCGCGACGACACGGTCTTCCCGCTTCAGTTCGCGAAGCAACTGCTCCGTCGTGAACACAGGACCCATCGGATTCTGGAACGCGGGTCGGAGCGCTTCGGGAAGCCTGTACACCACGCGGCGCATTGCGGCCGGGTCGTCTTAAGGTTCACTTCGCACCGTTGGCCTTCAGGTAGCGAACGATCTTCGGTTTCTTCCCGTACACCGCCCAGCCCAGGGGCGTGCCATGGTGCGCTTTGTCGCGGATCGTCAAGTCCGCGCCGCGCTCCACGAGGAGCTTGACCGTGTCGAGGTGACCGAACCAGACGGCCTGGTGGATCGGCATGGAATGTTCGTAGAAGCCTCGCGGATTGAACCGATTCGGATCGAGGCCCGCTTCGAGCAGGATCCGGACGGTCCCCGTCTGACCTTGGACACAGGCAAGAACGAGGGCCTTGCGTCGCTCCAACGTGGACGCGTGCGGAAGTCGTCGCCGCAGTTGTGCGGTGCGCCCCATGGTTGCGACGGCGATGAAATCCATCTTGCCGCCATGGCGCACGAGTTCCTCGAGCGCGGCGGTCGCTCCTTGGAAAGCGGCACGCGCCATCGCAGGCTCCGGCTTTGCGCCGCGACGAAGCAGAAGCCGGATCAGGACCCGTTGCGTCGACTCGTTGGGCCACGGGTTGGCGGCCGCCAGGTTCAACGCGTTCTGCACCGTCTTCTGCTGCTTGCCGGCGCCGGCGTTGAGGAGCAGCGTGACGATCCGCAGGAGGTTCGGCGGGACCTTGTCCCTTCGTCGACGCGTCGCCGCGGCGATCTCTAACGGGCTGGGATTGCAAAACGGTCCGCTGCGTTCCAATCGGACGCGTTTACGGACCAAGCTCGGTTCCCGCCGCAGCAGGTTCGCGAGTGAAGAGAGGTTTCCCGTGTTCACGTAACGGATCGCGCGGCCAAACTCCGGATCGTCCGTGCGTTCGTGGATCGGGAGATTCCACGCGGCACGCGCTCCCTTCGCGGCCTCGCCGCGAATCGTTTTCCACGAGGGGAAACCATGCTCGAGGGCGACGATGAGTCGTGCGTCCGCGAGGGAGAATTTCGTTCGGCGGATCGCGTCAAGGGTGGCCCGTTTGAACCTCGGATGAAGGCGTTTGACCGCGCGAAGGGCGTCATTGCGGCCCGACTTGAGCGCGTCGAAGGCCTCTTTGACGTGCGATTCGAGATGTTCGATCTCTTGCGCGGCCGTCGGTCGTCGACGCGGCATCGACGCGTGGAACCAGCGCTCCCGCTTAGACGTTGTTGGACGCGGTCCTGCCTCGTGATGGAGGGGCTTAGCGGACCTTGAGCGCGTAGCGCCCGTTCGAGTTGATGTTCATCTTCTTCGCGATGCGGCTCTTCTTCGCGTCGTTGATGATCACGTAGCCTTGCCACGTCTTGGACGTGGGGCTGTTGCAGACGGGGCACACGTTGTCGTCGGCGCCGCCCTTCGCGTCGCCCTTCTTGGGCTTGGACAGCTCCAAGGAGCCGGGTTTGTCGACGAGTCGGTGGCAGTTCTTACACGCTTTCATCAGGCGGCCTCCTTTTCAGGGGCCTTCGGCGGTTGGCTGGAGGGGCCCTTCTGTTTCTTGGGCGGGGCGCGTTGTTCGCCGCCCTCCGGGCCTTCGCCCTGACCGCCCTTGGCTCCGCGTGCGCGGTCCTCCTCGATCCATTCGAGCCGGCCGAGCGCGGGTTGGCGCATGGTGAGTCCGATCTTGGATTCACGCGGGGAAAGTTCGTTGAGCGAGGCGGTGACGATGCGTGCGCGCACGTTGTCGCCGATGGTGAGAGCGCGTCCGGATTCTTTGCCCGTCAAGCGCTCGTTGGCGACGTCGGCGGAGACGAAGTCGTTCATGACTTGGCTCATGTGCACGAGCGCGTCGAGCGGGCCGATGTGGGCGAAGGCGCCGAACTCGACGACTTCGCAGATGATCCCGTGGACGAGTTCGTGGACTTCGGGCTTGAAGGTGAGTGCGCGGAACTTGACGCGCTGGAAGATTGCGCCGTCGCCGTGGATGACGATTCCTTGGCCGAGGGGTTCGACGTCCAACGTCAGGACCGTCATTCCGTGCTGCTTGCTGAGGCGGCCCTCGAAGGATTGCTGCACCAGTTTGTCCATGACCTTTCCCAAGTCTTGGCCGATGAATTCGGGCGGGATTCGGACCGTGTCGCTGAGCTCTACGATCTTGTACATTGTTTCACCTCAGATGATATTCAGGCTGTTGTGCACGATCAGGACCGCGAAGATCAGGCTGATCGTGTTGATGACCTTGATGAGCGCATTGATGGCGGGGCCCGCGGTGTCCTTGTAGGGATCTCCGACGGTGTCGCCGACGATGGCGGCCTTGTGGGCCATGGAGCCCTTGCCGCCGTGGTTTCCTTTCTCGATGTATTTCTTGGCGTTGTCCCAGGCGCCCCCG
>CAYOZB010000172.1:0-6438 GCA_964408365.1 uncultured Halobacteriales archaeon
CGCTCCATACCTACGGAGAGACGCGGAACTTGCGAGTTAACCATTCTGGATGGGACGGGAACGCATCCGGCTTCTCACTACGCAGACCCTCTTGCCGAGCCGGCTTCTCTTCGTCGCGCTGAATGTCGAATTCGCCCGCTTGACGTTAGGCGTCGCCTTGTGTCCCATCCCCATCCATCGAAGGCATTCTAGGAAGGCGCCGCCTGCTGTGATGGTGCGCGTCACTGGGGACGCGTCAGCGTCGGCGGATTTTGGTCGCCCCAGTCTTGCAGCGTGAGGGTCCGACTCGTGACGGTATTCGTCGTGTGCAGAATCTCAGCGGCCGGCACATACGAGATCCGGCGCGCATCTCGTTCGGTGGACCCGATTTCGCGAAGCTCGATTTCGACGGCTGGAAACACGCCGCGCGACGTCGAAACGTTCGTCCATCCGATGATTGTCTTTTCGTAGCGATAGGTTTCCTCAGGGTAATGCGTCATCGAGGTCGTACAGATTAATTGCTCGTTCCGAAGGGGAACGAATTGACCCGAGTTGCATTTCGTCTTCACCCAAACGGACTCCATTTCGGCCGCTACGAACCCCTTGTGGCGGGCATCAAACCAGAGCACGTAGCTGCTTTGCCCTGCATCGTTGGCGCCGCTGAGTGATTCACGAACGCGGTACGCCTCGACACCATTCTTCTCCTCTCGCGCTTCGACGATTTGAAGATAAGTGAAACCGTCGGAACCCGTGTAGAGCCACCATTGACCAATCGCCCATGAGGGCGACGGCACGCTTTCAATCGGGCTGCCCCAGTTGACGTCAGAGTTTACGCATCCAGGAAACAACATCAAGCAAACCGCCGTGACGAAAACAGCGGGCGGGACACGGGGTCCATTCAACGAGACGGAATGCATGGTGGCCCACATGAACCCCGCTCCAAGGCGCCGCCGGGCATGGCCGCGGCCCCGCTACGCCTCGGCTGCCGATCGAAGCGCCATCCCCTCGTTGCGTCGTTGCGCGAGTAAAACGGGAAAATCTTCACGTCGGCCACGCACCAGTCGCGCCGTCGCTCCTATTCGCGGACTTGGAGAACAACTGCAATCCGATGCTCACCGAGGACGTCGAAGTCGCGGATGATGAATTTTTCTGTCCGGAACAGTTCCTCGTCGCCGAAAATCAAAGATTCGCTCACGAGCGTACGTTGAAACCCATGAACTTGCGGCGAAGGATTCCGATAATCGGAACGAATGAAGGCGAGATCCTCGCCTTGAGGGAAGATGGGGCGCTTGAAGGCTTTCTCCGACGTGCTTTCCTGCAGAACACTGGTCCCTTCTGTTTCAAGGTCCAAGCGTTCGATGCCGCTTTGACTCACAAACACGATGCCTCCTTCTCCAGCGAATTCGGGTTCTTTGGCGGCTTTGTATTCGCGGCGGGCGGAATCGCCAAGCGAAACAAGTGTGAGCGCTGCGTCCCATCCGCCGCTCAAGGGCTGGCATTGGACGGTAAGTGCGAGGTCCTGCCCATCGTTCGAGATTGACCCGGGGGCGAGCACGCGACATGGTTCTGCCGGAGTCCAGATTTCCGCGACCGCCCTGGTCTCCACGTTGTACTCGAGGACGGACGTCAAGTTTCGACCCTCAAAGTATACGTTGGCGGGCGTAGCGGCCAGCAGGTGACCCTCCCAGTGTGCGATCGTGCTCTGAGGCGCCACGTCCACGACGACAACATCGCCGAATCCACTCACGGCCACTCTCATCGCGGTCAGCCCTCGGATGGAAGAGAATTCGCCGGGGAGACCCACGGGCGAGATATCGCCCGACGCGCCTTCAACGATTAGGTACAGGAAACGACCTTCGCGTTCGTGCTCCATAAATTCTTGGTCCCATGCGGTCCCCGCCGCCGAGGTCGACGCGGTGGCGGCGGGCGACTGCGAGGTGGGACTGGGATCAGGGGCCACGCACCCGGCGAGGAGCGCTGCTACCAATAGCAGCGGAATACCTTCCTGCATTGCACCTCGCATACCGGATGACCAAGTTCTTACGGTTTGTCCGTCGGCAGCGTGTTCGCTACGCGACGGGGGCCAAGGACCTTGGTCACGCCCTCCGCGGCGTCGAAGATCGTGTGCAAGTGGTCATGGTCTTCGTGGTGGTGCGGATCGTAGGATAGGTCGGAAGCAAGGTCGCGGAATGGCCGCCCTCGCAGTTCCATCCGGGCAGTCAATGTTTCTCTCCACCGCGGTAACGCTTCGGTGCCGGGGTCAAGAAGGATTTGGTCACGTTGTGTCCCCCCGTCGGCCGCCTGTGGGGTCCACCTTGGGGGTTAGCGTGGGCCGGCGATAGCGATGGCCAACGACCGCCCGTCGGGGCTCAAGTCGCCGCCAGAGACCATCCACGATCGGCTCCGCAACAGAATAGTGCCTTGTCCAGTCCCATCGACCATGACGAAGTCTTGGGATTCCATCGTACCGGTGACGCTATCGGCGCCGGTGTCGATGGTCCCGTAGTTGGAGCGGAGCAGAAACAGGGTCCCATCGGGAGAGTTCCAGGCTCGGGTCACCGACTGGTTCCCACCCATCCGTTTGACGGTGGTCGCTTTGCCCTCGGCGAAGCTCCACGTCATGATTCGACCGCCAATCTGGGTTTCCACAAACAGAAACTCGTCGTCCGTCACGAACCGCGGCGCGTTTCCTGTGGTCAACTCCGTCACGGTTCCCGTTTCAAGGTTGACGCTGAATAGCCGTGAATCGCTGCTTCCAGCGGTTCGGCCGCATTCGAGCGAAATGGCGAGCAGGTTTCCGTTCGGCGACACGTCCGCCGCGTTGGCATAGTCGCAGCCAGATCGTTCCAACACGGTTTGCTTGGCGCCGGTGGACAACTGGACGCGCTCCACCTTGACCGGACCGCCCGTCCGATTCCAAGTGAACACCGTATCTTGGCGCGCCGTCAAGAGCAACGGCCCTACCGTAAGCGGCTCGTGGCCGGGCATGCCGATCGAGGAGGCCGCGATTCCATGCGTCGTTGCATAAGCGACCCGGACGTCGGTCATGAAGTCAGGGTTGTGGGCAATCTCTTGGGTCAACTGGGAGAGCTGGCCGGACGCTACGTTCAGGATCGTGATGTTGTAGGCCACGTTCTCTAGTTTCGCGAGGTCGTTGTCTCCTCTAACGGGGCCTATGTCGGACGGCTCGGGAGTGGTCATGGGGGCGGCGCAGCCGCCGAAGGCCACGAGTAGGAAGCACGTGGCCGTGGCGATTGCCACGGCCGGTGTCCCGCTCCCGTATTTCGGCGGCGTGCCGGTCGTTTGTCTAGTGATGGTGCCCCAGCTCCTCGTGCGCATGGACGGGCAGGTCGGTCTCGACGGGCGTTGCCCCATCACCCTCATGCAGGCGGTCCAAGTATTTCATTACGGCTTCCGTCAAGCCTTCCTGCGGCGGCGCGTTGTCCACGGACCCGTCGGGGCGCACCAAGAGGATCGCCTTGGCAGGCTTCAACGCGAGCCACCCATCGGTTGAGTAGGTCGTGTACCGGTTGGACCCGTAGTTGAAGCCGATCGCGTCGTCGAGCCGAGCCGTGTGCGTGTACACGTCCTGGATGCCGTCTGGCACGTAGCAGACGCCGGACGCGTTGTTTCCATCGTCATAGCTTCCGGTGCGGCCATCGTTGCGGTTGAGCAGGTTCCAGGCTTCCGGGTTGTGCCACCAACTCGAGTAGCACGGCAGCGACCGGTACTCGCCGAGTAGGTTGTGGCCAAGTTCATGCATGAACACGCCGAGCACATCGGTGGCGCTTGGCAGTTGGTTCTTGGACGCGACCGCATCGTTTCCAAACACTTCCCCCATCCCGGCTTGGACGACGCCCGAGTCATCCAGCACGTCGTGGGCGAACAGGTAGAGGTGGAAGTACCCGAGGCGGCTGCTTGGGAACGCAGCGTCCTTGTAGTCGTAGAAGTCGTCCCATGCCCCCGTGGTGCTCGCGGTGCGGCCGAACCGGATCTGGTTCGTGTGGGTGCCGACGGCGCCCGCGCCGTTGCCCGACGATCCTACGTACAGGTGGAGGCGGACCTTCTCGTTGTCGGGTCGTCCGGCTGCATTGTTCCAGTTGTCGAAGTTTGCGCGGAACGCGGCGATGTCGCTCGCGCTCGGGCCGTCGGAGGGGGTGAGGCAGGTGCCGAAGAAGCAGTTGCTGGCGGGCAGCCAGTTCAGCTGCACGTACAGGTCCCGGATGCGGGGGTCGGGGCACTCGTTTCGGCCGCCCACTTCGCTACAGCCGGCGGTGGATGCGGGGGCATTGGGTCCGAAGATGGAGCCTGGTACGGAGAATTCGTATCCGTCCTTGATGCCGTCTGCGTCCGCGTCCCACTTCAGCAGGTTGTTCGTCGCGGTCGAGAGGCGGTCGTAGTTCGTGTTCCAGGCGTTGGGTCCGAAGGAGTTCCACGAGGTGAGTTCGGTTCCGTCGTTTCGACCGTCACCGTCCGTGTCCGCGACGTTCGGGTTCGTTTCGTACGTGCCGGTTTCTTGGCAGTTCTTCAGGCCGTCCGCGTCGTTGTCGAAATCAGCCGGGGAGACGCTACGCGTCGTGGGCGCGGATCCACCTTGGCCGTCGGAGACGGTCATAGTGATCGTCCACGTGCCGCCGGGACATGCGTACGTGTGGGAGGCGGGGTTGCCGGATCCGGTGGCCGAGTCGCCCCAGTTCCAACTGTAGGTGAGGCCGTCGCCGTCGGCGTCCGTGGAACAGGACGTGGCCGTGACGGTGAGGCCGTTGGGGCTCGTATTGAAGCACGCGACGGGCGCGGAGTTCGAAACCGTCGGGCCGGAGAACTCGCCGGACGGCAGGAGCCGGATGCTCGCGGTGCCGTCGCTGGCCTCGAAGTGGTATTGGTGGGAGCCTCGGGCGCGCGTGGTGGTGTACGTGTAGATCATTCCGGTGGAAATCGCTCCGGAGTACTGGCTCATGGCATGGCCGGCGTCGCCGTCGATGTGGACGCGAATCGTGGGCGAGTTGCCGTCGGGATCGGTGTACTTGACCCGGTACACGGCCCATCGATTACGACCCCGACGCGTTGGACCAGGACGCCGACAAGGCGTTCGACGCCGCCGTCCGGGCGGCCCATGAATTGGGAGTCCTTCGGGACCGCGGCTTCTACGTGACGCACGACGGCACGCACCACCCGTTCTACGGTGACAGCTACGAGTACGGGGACCAAGCGCGCCACGTCGATCCCGCCAAGCTGAGCATCGCGGGCGCCTGGGCGACCGCCGGCTTCCGAAACCATGGGGCCAACCGCAGCGTTCCGCTCTACCCGGGCACGAAGAACAAGCACGACTACTTCCAAGTCAACCTGCACGTCTACGACTCCAACGAATCCCTGCCCCTGCGCGTCCGCCGGACCGGCGCGAACCCAGACGCGTTGAACGCGATGATCGACGCCGTCGACGCATCTCCCATCAAGCCATTGTTCTGGTTCGCGGACAAGGAATTCGCAACCGGACGCTACCTGCGACGCCTCTTGCCTTGGTGCAACCAGAACCGCATCGTATTGATGAACCCGGTTCCGAAGACGCCCACGATCCGCCAGAAGGTGGTCGACCATTGGCACGACGGCACCGCCAAAGCCGCCCACGCCCAGGGCAGCGTATTGTACTGGTGGGCCCAACCCTACCGGTTCAACATGAACCCGCGTGGCCGCGACCAAGCCCCGAGTCCACCCTTTACATTGCTCACCCTGTACTATGAGGGAAACACGGGCGAAGACGAGGCTCACCGGGAAGAGGTCGTCATCAGCTTGGGCGAGAACCTCTACGCCGTCTGCTTCCTCGTCAACGTCATAGTCACCCAGGAGAACGTCGTCTGGCTCGCCGCCCAGTACGGGCTGCGGTGGGCCACGGAGAACCTGTTCAAACGCGCAAAGGCGTACACGGGCACCAGCTTCTCTAGCGGCATGTTCGGCCGCCACCTGGCGTACGTGGGCGCCATGGCGAGCCTGAGCGGGTACGCGTTGTGGCGCATGGAGCGACGCTTGCGACTAGGCCTCGAGCCGAACGATCCCCTGTTGAGCCACGTCCGGTTCTTCGATGATCTTCGCCTCCAATGCGTTCAACACCTGCTCTTGCTTGCATCACCGGTTCCGGTCCTCGAGGCTCCAGCGAGCCCGTTCACGGTGCCGCAGAAACAGCGCCGCTTGGTCGAGGTCCAGCCGCAGACCGAGGCCGCCGTCGCCTCGTACGCTTAGCCCGCCCCCTTTTTCCGGGGCCCGCGCGCCCTTTGGCCCCTTTAAATAATTCCAGGGCCCGGTTCTAACCCACGTTTTTCGGAAACACGCACTTTTAGACCATAATCGCCCGTTCTAACCTTCCCGGTTCTAACGTTGGATGCCCAACGTCTGGCCCCCAGTCGGCCCCCTACGGAAATATCAGGAGTTCGCTGGGCCGAGGCTTGCGGACGATCTTACTGGGGT
>CAYOZB010000173.1:0-6423 GCA_964408365.1 uncultured Halobacteriales archaeon
GGACTTGGCCGCGTTTGATCTTGGATTGGACGAGGCGCGTGCCTTTCTCGATGGTTTCCTTGTAGCGCTCCGCTTCGAGGTCGAGGATCTGGGCGATCGTCTTCTCTTCGAGCCGAAGCTCGGGGAACTCTGGGGCGAGGATCTCGAGTTGCTTGAGGACCACGTCGCGCAACGTGAGCGTGGAGGGCACCTTGAGCGATTCCATCAAGCGGATCGTTCGTCGCAACATCAGCCGGCACAGGTAGCCGGCTTTGGCGTTCGACGGCACGATGCCGTCGCCGAGCATGAACGAGATGCACTTTGCGTGGTCGGCAAGCGCGTAGAGATCCTCGATGGGGGTCATGATGCGCGCGAGCTCATCGGCGTTCGTTTTGAGCCCGTGGCCTTCGAGGCGGCGCGCGACGCCTTTTCGCAGTTCCATCAGGTTGGATTCGGCGTCGAGGTTCATGACGCCCGCGAGACGGGCGTGTTCCGAGGCGATGGCGCGGATGCGAGGGCTTTCGAGGTCGATGGAGTGGCCGACCTGTTCTCGCAGGAACGCGATCATGTCGGGCATCGCGGCTTCGTAGGCGGTGGGTTTGCCTTGGCTCGCCCAAGTGAGGCGTTCGAGCCCCCAACCCGTGTCGACGATCTGCAGGTCGAGGGGACTGTATTTTTCGCCCTTGACGTCGACGTTTCCGCGCGGGTCGGCTTTGAGGTTCATGAAGACGAGGGTGGCGACCTCCAAACCGCCCGCGAGCACTTCGACGGCGGGACCCGCGTTGCCGCCGCCCGCCCAAGGGTTTTCCTTGTAGGTGATGCCTTCGCGTTTCATGCCGAGCCGTTTGGACAAGAACGTGTCGCAGTACTCGACGGTCTTGTCGGCCCAATAGATCGGCCGGCCGGGTTTGTTGAACGCGTGGTGGGCCATCATCTCGAACTGGGTCATGTGGCGTCCGGACTTGCCGACGTTCGAGAGATCGTTGAGTCGGATGCAGGGTTGGGAGATGGTGAGCGGGTTGGCCGGGGGCGGCACGTCGCCGGAGGTAACGAAGGGTTGGAAGTCGGCGATCGAGGCGATGGTGAGGTAGATGTCGGTGCGCCACCGGGCAACGACGGGGTAGCGGGGTACGCGGGTGTGGTTGTTCTCCTCAAAGAAGCCGAGGAACGCCTCCCGCATCTCGGGCATGGTGTACGAGCGCGGGGTGAGGGGTTTGCCGATGAACGTGTACTCGACGCAGGGTTGGTCGCCGCAGACCTTGGCGCCCGGCACAAGGGTCCAGAACCACGACTTGCAAGACGAGCACTGGAGCCGATGGAAGCCGTTGCTCAGGAAATAGTCGAGTTGGAGCTGTTTTTCAAGATCAGAAAGGATAGGGGCCAAGGACGGCTCAGGGTCCGGCCGATTTTCTTCGCGCCTTTAAGTGCTTTGGACGTCGGGGTTGGAACGGCTCGACGGGTTCCACGGGAAACGCTCCGGGGCGATGTTGGGTAGTTACCACTTGTCGGGTAGGTTCCCACAACGTGAACAACAAAAAAAAGAAAAGCCTTTATATAGAGTGCTGGACGTTTGATGGGATTGGGATATTCGGGATGCACAAAGTTGACTAGGTGCCCCTAGGGGCAACCAGTCCCTGCGTGTTAGCTCCGGAACCCAACGCACGGTGGCCCGGCCAAATGTTCCTGAAAGAAGTCCGGATGGTCAATTTCAAGAGCTTTGGCACGTCGATGAAAGTCCCGTTCAAGCCGGGCTTCACCGCCATCACCGGACCCAACGGGTCTGGCAAATCTAACATCGGCGACGCCATCCTCTTCGTTCTCGGTCCCACGTCGACGCGCATGATCCGCGCCAAGACGATGACGGAACTCATCTTCAACGGCGGAACCGTCTCCGGAAAACCCGGCAAACCCGCGAAAGAGATGGAAGTCTCCCTTGTCTTCGACAACGCCGACCGGATGATGCCGATCGAAGCCGACGAGGTCGTCCTCACCCGACGCGTCCGCCGCTCCCCCAAACGCGGCGACCCCAACCATTACGGCTCCTACGTGTACATCAACGACCGAGCGGCCTCGATCACAGAGATCCGCGACCTCCTGCTCCACGCACGCATCAGTGCCGACGGCTACAACATCGTCATGCAAGGCCAAGTCACAGCGATCCCACGCATGTCCGCGGTCGAACGCCGCGGACTCCTCGACGAGATCTCCGGCGTCGCCGAATTCGACCGCGACATCGTCATCTCCCAAAAACGCCGCGAAGAGACCGAAGCCAACCTCCAGAAGATCGAGATCATCCTCTCCGAGATCCGCAAACAGCTCGGCGACCTCAAAAAAGCCCGAGACGGCGCGGAAAAGTACAGCGTCCTCCTCCACCGCCAAGGCGAACTCAAAGCGCTCTTCGCCTACCGACGCAAAGAAGACATCGAACGCCAGATCCACGAAGCCACCGACAAGATCAAGAGCTTCAACGAAGAAAAGACGCGCCTGCTCGCCCGGCTCGAGGAACTACGGGTCGAGCACGAGACCACGCTCAAACAATACCACGAAGTCGAAGCCAAACTCGTCGACATGGGCGGCGAAGGCGGCTCCGAGACCCGCAAACAGATCGAAGCCCTCCAAGCCGAAGCCGTCCGCCTCGAGGAACGCATCAACCACGCCAAATCCGAGATCCGCGAACTCAACGAATCCAAAGGCACCCTCGCCGGCGAGTTCAAGAAAGTCGAACGGGAGCTACGCGAGCTCGCCACCCAGCGCGCCGAACTCGAAGCCGAACACACGAGCCGCGCCAAGGAACTCGGCGCGAGCGAAAAAGAACTGAAAGAACTCCGCGAACTCGCCGCCGAGAGTTCCGAAGGCTCGATGCGGGTCCACCACGAACTCGCCAAACTCAAGGCCGAATTCGAAGAAACCTCCACCGAACTCCACAAACAGAAACTCGACAAGGACCGCTTCGATCAACGCTGCGAGACCGTCAAACAAATCCTTGCCGAAGTCGAGGAATCCCTCAAGACCTACGAGTTCGAGATCAAGGACGCCACCTTCCAACTCAAGGAACTCGGTTCCGAGACGAAGAAGGCCGCCGCCAACGTCAAGGACCTTGAAGCGGACAAGTTCAAACTCCTCAAGCGCCAATCGGACGCCACGAAGGAGATCGGCGAAATCGAGACCGCCCTGCGCCGACTCACCCACGAACACGCCCAACTCAAAGCCCTCGAGCAGGCCAGCCAGACCGTGGGCCAAGGCTTGAGCCGCGCCGTCGACGCGATCGTCGACGCGAAACGCAAAGGCACCATCAAGGGCATCCACGGCACGATCGCCGAACTCGGAAAGGTCGACTCGAAGTACGAGCTCGCGATGCAGACGGCCGCCGGCAACCGGGCCATGAGCCTTGTCGTCGAGAACGACTCGGTCGCCGCGGAGTGCATCGAATACCTGCGCAAATCCAGCCTCGGCCGCGCCACGTTCCTTCCGCTCAACAAGATGATCGGCGTCCAACCGCGCGGCAAGGCGCTCATGGTCGTCAAGGACCAATCCAGCTTCGGCTTCGCCCTCGACCTCGTCTCGTACAACAAGAAGTACGAAGCCGCATTTTCGTTCGTCTTCGGCGACACCATCGTCATGAAGGACCTCGATGCCGCCCGACGCCAGATGGGCGGCGTGCGACTCGTCACCCCCGACGGCGACCTCCTCGAGGCCTCCGGCGCCATGGTCGGCGGCAGTCACTCGAAGCGCGACGCCATCAAGTTCGGCGGCAAGGACATCGACAAACTGACCGAACTCGAAGTCAAGGTCGCCGAGGCCCAACACTCCATCGAAGGCCTCAACGACGAACTGGTCAACCTCCGAAAATCACTCCAAGACCTCGATTCCCGGATCAGCGAAGCCCGTGCCGGGGAGACCGGCGACCTCCGGGTCCGCGACCTCGAGAACCGCGTCAAGGAGTTCGAAGCCAAGCTCGTCAAGGGCCGCGACGACAAGGCGACCAAACAAGAGGAGCTCGAAGGGCTCCTCGACTCGATCGCCGCCACCGACAAGCGCATGCACGGCCTTGATTCCAACATCAAGGAACTCGAGCGCCGACGCGACGAGAAGAACAAGCTCCTGATCAAAGGCACCAAGAAAGAACTCGGCGAACGCATGACCACGCTCGATGCGCGCGTCCTCGAACTCCGCACCCGCACCCTCGAGCTGGAGTCCAGTGTCCAGACGATCGACAAGAAGCTCGAGCTCGTCTCCCAACAGCACACCACGGTGCGCGACCAGCTCCAACGGATCGTCAACGATGTCGAGAAGCTTGACGCCGACGCCAAAGGCATGAAGATCCAGTTCAACGAGATCGAGCAGAAGCTCACCGCCATGACGAAGGCCGAGTACGCGGTGTCCGGCAAAGCGAAGACCTACGCCGACCAGAAGGAAAAATTCGCCGTCAAACTCCAGAAACTCGCCGACGACGTCGACACTGTGAGCAGCAAGATCGACGCCCACGACAAACTCATCTTCGCCGTGCAGCAACGCCTGCCGTCGATCGAGGAAGAGCTCGGCGAAGTCCGGGTCGAGATCCAGACCCTTAACCTCGTCGCGCCGGAGGAGACGGAGAAGCGCAGCTACGACGAAGCCAAGAAAGAGCTCGCGCAGGTCGAACGTTCCATGAACGACATGGGCCCTGTCAACATGCAGGCCCTCACGCAGTACGATGCGCAGATGGCCCGCGAGAAAGAACTCCTTGACGAAACCCAGCGGCTCCAAGAACAGCGCACGAACCTGATCCTAGTCGTCGACGAGATCACGGGCAAGAAAAAGGAACGCCTCATGGCGGTCTTCACGCCGGTCAACGAGAACTTCCAGAAAGTCTACGAAGTCCTCACCCGGGGCGGGAAGGCGGTCATGGAACTCGAGAACCCGGAGAAACCGTTCGAAGGCGGTCTGCTCATCCGGGCCCAGCCGAATGGCAAGAAGTTCCAGTCCCTCGCGGCGCTCTCCGGCGGCGAACAGAGTATCACCGCGCTCGCGTTCATCTTCGCGATCCAAGAATTCGAGCCGTCTCCCTTCTACTATCTCGATGAGATCGACCAGAACCTCGACGGGGTCAACTCCGAAGCCGTCGCCCACTGGATGAAGGACCACTCGAAGAAAGCCCAATTCATCTGCGTCTCCTTGCGAAAGGTCACCCTCAAGGAAGCCAGCCACATCTACGGCGTGACGCAGGCCGGAAACGGTCTCTCGCAGATGATTGCGAACTTCGACATCAACCTCGTGAGCGAGAAAGGCGAACTCGTCAACGCCGGACGCGGCGGAAGCGCCACGCAACTCGTCGCCACCACCAAGACCCAGGGCGGCAACGGCGGCGACGCGGGAGACGAGTCCTCAAAAAAAGGGATCGAGGAGACGGTCAAGGACATGCTCAAGGTTGAGGTGGACAAGTGAGCACGGCCACGCAGACCGCGCTCCCCAACGCGGGCGTCAACCTCGCCAACGTCGACGTAATCAACCATCTCCTGTTCCACAAGGCGCTCATCGACGACAACCATGACAACGCCCGCATCAACGAATACATCTCGATGGCCAAGGAAGGCGAGCATGTCTCGCTCAAGGACCCCTTTGACCGATCCATCGCCCTCGCGTTCGACCTAGTGATTCACGGCCAACTCAACGTGTGGGACGTCGACCTCGTCAAGTTCAGCGAGATGTACCTCAAGCGCGCCCGCGAGGAGAACATCGACCTTGTCACGGCCGGCCGCATCATCCTGATGGCGTGGACCGTCCTGAAACGCCAAAGCGACGATTTGGTGAAGAAGTTCGAGCAACGTCAACTCGAGGTCGAAGAGGCTCCGTGGGACCAGATCGATCCCGCCTGGCAAATGCCCGGCGACGACTTCGACTTCACCCAACGCGTGCTCCAGACCCGCAACCCGATCGACGAAAAGATCTGGCACGAGGGCGACCGACCCGTCACACTCATGGAACTCGTCAACGCCTTCGAACAGGCGCGCGACGAGGCCGAGACCCGCATCCGCCTAAACGACGAACGCGACAAGATGCGCGCGTTCCTCAAGGCCGAAGGGATCAGCCGGTTCCAAGGCCGCGTACACAAAGAAGACCTCGAAGAAGACTTGAAGATCATCTGGGACCGCATCTGCGGCCTCAACGGCGGCGCCATCAACCTGGACGTGCTCTACGACAAGGCCGACGTGTGGGACTTCGTCACCGCGTTCAACTCCGTATTGTTCCTTCACCGCGACCGACGGATCGAACTCTGGCAAGAGGACTTCCCCTACGGCCCCGTCCAACTCAGGAACCTCAAGGCCGAGGGAGCTGAACCCGCACTGGGCCCCGTCGCCGCGGCGGTGGAAGACGAATCCGAAGACGCCGACGACGAAAGCGAAGACGAACCGGAGGCCAAGACCGAATGACGACGCTCACCCCCACCCGCATCGTGGAAGCCGC
>CAYOZB010000174.1:0-6317 GCA_964408365.1 uncultured Halobacteriales archaeon
GCGCGAACAGGTTCCACACAAAGTCGCGTAACCCGTTGGCGGGTCGGAAGAAGTCGAAGTTCTCGAACCCTTCCCGTGCTTCTTTGATGACTTTGTTGAGTTCCGCGAGGATCCACTCGTCAGCGGCGTCCAGTTTCGCGGGACGTTTCGTCTCCTCGAACGAACTCACGAAGCGGGCCACGTTGTAGACTTTGGAGAGGAATTTGCGGGATCCGCCGATTCGGTCTTTCGAGATGCGGAAATCGTCGCCGACCGTGCATTCACTTGCGGCCCAGAACCGGAACGCGTCCGCTCCGTCGGATTTCAGGATCTCGTCGGGGTCGATGACGTTGCCGAGGCTCTTGCTCATCTTGCGGCCCTTCTCGTCCATCCCGAGGCCCGTGATCCAGGCGTGCAGGTACGGTTTCTGATTGAGCAACAAGCGGCTCTTGAGGGTGGAATAGTAGAGCCATGTGCGGATGATGTCTCGTCCGTTGCATCGGATCGACGCGGGGTAGTTCTTCGCGAACCATTTCGGCTGATCGAGATAGTGGAGCACGTACATCTGGCTCGAGGAGGAGTCCATCCACGTGTCGAACACTTTCTCCTCGCCCACGAACTCGGTCTTTGCGCACTTGCTGCACTTCGAGATCTCGGCGGGTGCGGATTGTTTCCACGGCTGGTAGTACGGCCCGGCCTTCGGGACGTGCGGGGTGCGGCACGATTTGCAGTACCAGACCGGGATCTCGGTGTGGTAATACCGTCGGCGAGAGATTGGCCAGTCGATGCTGACCGTGTCGATCCAGTCGAGGAGGATCTGCCGGTGCTTCTCCGGGTGAAACTCGATGCTGTTGGCCATTTTTCGTAGGTCCTCGACGAAGTCGACCTGCTTCACGTACCACTCTTTGAGTTGGATCAGTTCGACCGGGGTCTTGGAGCGTTCGCAAATGGGGAACTTCTGCTTTTTCTGCTCCTCCTTCACGATGCGGCCTTCCGCCTTGAGTTTCTCGATCTGCGCGGTCTTCGCCTTCTTCACGTAGATGCCGGCCAAGTGTTTCGTGGCATCGGTCATCGTGCCTTCGATGCTGATCGCACTGATCGGCTGTAGTGCCAACTCGCGGAACAACGCGACGTCCGTCGAGTCGCCGTAGGAACAGATCATCATGGCGCCCGTACCGAACGCTGCGTCTACGGTGGGGTGTGCGCGGATCTCGACGAGCCGGTCGTAGGTGGGGATGCGGACCTTGGCGCCCTGGATCTTCTGGTACCGTTCGTCGTCGGGGTTTACCAACACGATCTGACACGCGGCCATGAGTTCTGGCCGCGTCGTCGCGATGATGATGTGATCGACGCCATCGACGGGTTTCTCGAGGTCCCACTTGACGTGGTTGAGGACCGTGTCCCGTTCTTCGTAGTACACTTCAGCGTCGGCGATCGTCGTCTTGCAATCCGGGCAATAATTGTTGGGGCGAAGGTCCTCGACGATGTGTCCCTTGTTCCAGAGTTCGATGAAGATCGCTTGCGACATCGCACGGTACTCGGGCGCGTCGGTGGCGTACGCATTGTCGAAGTCACAGCTCATTCCGACCCGCTGCGCGATGTTCACGAGATCGTTTCCGATGCCCTCGATCTCGGTTTGGCACAGTTGGAGGAACTCTTCGCGCGGGAACGAGTGCATCCGCTTCTGGAACTTCTTCTCCACCGTGAGTTCGATGTTGATGCCGTTGCGGTCCAAACCCCACGGGAACAATACGTGCTCGCCGAGCATCCGGCGGGAACGGGCGATGATGTCGATGAGCGAATAACCAGCCACGGCGCCGATATGCCACCGACCGCTCGGGTACGGTGGTGGCGTGTCGATGGTGAACACTTTCTCGAACGTGGGCGCGGTCTTCCAGTTCGGCTCGAACTTGCGCGCTCGAAGTTCCTTCGAGACAGCGAGCTCCAGGTCGACCGTCCACTGCGTCTCTTTGAGTTTCGGTTCGGGGGGCGCGGATGACATGGGGCGAGGCGGTGAAGGCCCCTTGTGTAAAAAACCTCGCGAGGGCTTCAGTTCGGTCGTCTTCGCCAAGCTGCCACGGACAGCACGACCGCGGCGGACAACGCCAACCCTAAACCGGCGGTCTTGACTCGTTGAGGTTCGTCCTTTGTCGGCGTGTAGTTGGGGTTCGAAGGAAGGGCGTCGTCGCCGTCGCCGCGGGAGTCGGGTCGGAGCCTTGCGATGTCAAAGGCGGCTTCGGCCGACGCGTTGTCCTGCCCGACGTTCATCTCGTAGGTCGGAAGCGTTTCCTCGAACTCCGCGGCTTGAATCTCCGGGGAACGCAGCGAAGTGACATGGAGCTGCAAAACCTCGCGCGTGACGTTCACGTGCATGAATCCCGGACGGGAGAACACGACCTCAAGGTTCGCGTTGAGGTCCTTGCCCTGCCCTTGCACAGTCATGCTGCAGGCACAGTTGGGTTCGCCGGAGCCGTCGAACATCAGCCACAAGTCCATGAGGCCGACGTGGTCTTCCTCGACGAAGCCGTCGATGTACGCGTGATAATTGACAGATGACATGGTCAACGTCTCGAGTTCGGTCAGGTCCACCACCTCAAAGGAGAACGTGACGACATCGAGCGACGGGGAGTATTCGATCCAGAACGAGACCAAGTCCAACCAGTCTCGGTTCCGGTCCCCCAAGTACGTGGGCGGGTATTGCACGTCCCCGGTGCCATCGGATACCTCGGGTGCGCTCCGACTGCCTTCCGGCGGAATCGCCGCCGCTGGTTCAGCGGCCAAAACAACGAGCAAGAACGCGACCGGCAGCAGCCCACGCATGAGCCTTCGATCTTGCCTAAGGCTATACGTTTTTTCGCGGAAGAGCTGAAACGACGTGGTCCAAGCGAACCGCATTGCCGGCGTCGAAGTCCTTTCAAAGCACCCCAGTCTCGCGACACCCGTGAGCCGCACCAAAGGCATCATCGCCGCCGTCCTTGCCTACACGGCGTGGGGCCCACTCGCTCCCATCGGCGCCCTCCTACTCACCGACGCCGGGCCGCTCACGCTCAACGTCCTACGCACGGGCGGCGCGCTTCTCCTCTTGACCGTCTCGATGGGCCCTCGCACAGCAGGCCGCGCCGTGAAACTCCTCACCAAAGACCTCCGACTCTGGATCCTCGGCGTGTTCGGCATGGGACTCACTCTCGGCGCATACCTCGTCTCGATCCTCTACGTCGAACCCACGATCGCTGCCCTCATCTTCTACCTCAGCCCGATCGCGGTCGCCGTCATCGCGCGTCGACGCCTGCACGAGCGCCTCGGGCGCCTGTTTTGGCCGACCGTCGCTTTGAGCTTCATCGGCGGAACACTCGCCATCCTCGAACCGAGCAAAGGAGTCACCATCGCCGATGCCGTCTGGGTTGGCGTCCTCATCGGCATCGTGGGAGCCGGCGCCTGGACCTTCTACACGGTCTACCTCAAACACCTCGGCGACCAGTATTCCGACAACGAACTCACCTACAGTGCGTTCGTGTCAAGCGGCGTCGCCTTCCTCGTCTTGGCGATCCCCTTGGAAGGAATGCGGATCGATCCGTCACCCGACTTTGCATGGCGTCTTGCTGTGTACATCATCTTCCCCAGTTTCCTCGCGTTCCAACTCTACGCCGTCGCCATCCGCCACGCCGGAGCCGCGTTCACGTCGGTCCTCCTCGGCATCGAACTCGCCGCGACCGCCGTGTTCTCCTACTTCCTCACCAACGAACCGTTCGGCTTCGAGAAGACCATCGGCATCGCGTTGGTGTTGGTCGCCGTCACCGGGTTCCTCGCAGGAGAAACCGGTCGCTCACTTCCGACGGTGCCCGAACAACCACACGCTAAGCCCCAACAAGATCACTGACAATGCGCCGGGACCGGGCAGGTCGTTTCCGCCATCGCCCGGGGAAGGTGCTTCCACTTTCGGCGACGTTTTGCTGGGCGGCGTCAGGACATGGATCGAGAATTCCGGGGCATCCACGTTTGGCTCTGCCCCGCCGCACGTCTGCGGCGCAGGCAAATGCACGACCGGCTGCAACCGGTACACACCGTCCGCGTTGCCCGGCGCATCTTCATCCACCACGATGGTCAACGTGGCCTTCTTCGTCTCTTTCGGTTCGGCGTATGTGTCGAAATCGGGATGTGGATCGGCCCCAAACCAATCCGACGGGGCCACCGGCGGCACCAAGTCGACGCCGACCTGGGTCCCGTCCGCGCACACGAAATCGACGAACTCCACCATCACCGTGAGATTGACCGTGGCGCGCCCACCGGGTTCGATCGTCACCCGCGACACGTCCGAGGCGACGGTGACCTTCAACGTCGGCGCGTCAGCCGCAGCCGGCGGCACCAAAAGCAGGATCGTAAGGACGATAGCAACAAGCCACGTTGTCCGCATTAGGACAGGGTGAAGGTTCCAGGGCTTCAAAGTTCTCGGGCCAAAGGTAAAATACGTCCATCGAGTCGTTCGATGCGGAGCCTCCCTCCGAGGCTCCTGGGTTGTCTAATCATGCGACGCTTGGTCCTGGTCTTCTTCACCGCGCTTACATTGTCCGGATGCGTCGCTACCGAGGGCACGCCCGCCGGGGCCGCGATCAACGAGCGGCCCGAGTTCGATGAATCCAGCGGCGCGTTGGAGGTCCTCGTGACGGACGATGAGCTTGCACCCATCGTCGGTGCAACGGTGGGAGTCGCGCCGGGCGAGGCGCCGGAAGGCGCCGCCGCGATTGCTCCCCTCACCACGTCCATGGCAGGAGTCGCCGTGTTCTCCAGACTCCTCCCCGGCGCCTACAACACGCAGGTCGTAGCTCTTGGATACGAGTCCGTCACGAAGCGCGTCGAGGTGACCGCGGGCGACGTCACGAAGCTCCAACTCATCGTGGTGCGATTGCCATCGGACGATCCGTTCCACGCCACCGAGATCCACCGCGACGTCGTCCAATCCGTCCTGTGGCGCATCGGTCCCGCCTGCGACACCGTCGTCCAACCCCCCATCGGCACCTGCTTGGGATTCCAGTACAACGACGTCACGTTCTACCGAGTCCTTGCCGAGGACTGGGCGACCATCGTCGACGAAGCCTCCTGGATCCCCAACACGGCCGCATCGCACCAACGCGCCTACGTCTTCGCCACGTTCCCCAACGTCACCGATTTCAGCGGCGTCCCCGATTTCAAGAGCCCCGGACACTTCGAAGCCGCCGGACGGAGCCCGGTCACGTTACGCATCGAGCGAACCGAGATCCGCGACCGCGGCTTCCCGGAAGAAAGTCAGTTCGGAGAAGGACCCAACGGACGCGGCACCCGGTTCCGAGCCGTCAACGATTTCGAGGACGTCGGCGTCCCCGGCGTCGTCGGTGTGAGTTTCATGTGGGACCAAGTGATGACCGTGTACAACACTGAGTTCCACAAGACCGTCGCGCCCGTCGACTTCACCGCATTGCCGGATTCGTAAACGATTCCGCTTATCGTTCGGTGGAGCGGTGCCAGCAATTCCGGCACAAACCCAAGGGACGCGACAGACGGTTGACTGGTTCTTGCCAGACGCGGTCCCATTCCGGCGAAGGCGAGATTTTGCACAACGAGCGCGAAAACGGACTCTCCGACTCGACGATGTGCACCAGGCCGGAGGTCGCAGCGACGGCCAAAAAGGACGGTTTCGCGACAAGGGTCTGCAAAGTCATGGGAACCACGGTTCACTACTCTAGTCACAAACTTGGCTTAATCCCCCCGCCGGAGAAAATGACAGAACCAGCGCCCAAGAAAAGCGGTTTACGAGGGGCGGGGGCGCAGAAAACGAGGGGCGACTCACATCCAGGCGTCCAAACCCTTCTGGGCATGGAGTTCCAGGTCCTCGAACCCGAAGGCGCCACGGACGTACTTGGTGATCATGTCCTTGTACCACGCAAGGTCGATCTCCGCCTGCCCCTTCCACTTCGGATTCTCCAAGGCTTCGAGCGGCCACATGTAATCGAGCGGCTTGAGGCCTTTCGCGGACGGTTTGTCGATTCCGGGCAACGGCTTCTTGCAGACGACGAAACGGTATTTCTTAGGCGCGCGAAGATGCTCCTCGGTCACTTTCTCCAACGCGCGCGCTCGCTTGGTCCACGCCGACTCGCCCAAATCCTTGCCGACCTTCGCGTACGAGTCCGCCGGCTGGACCAACTGGATGAGCGTAAGGTCCTCGATCGCCAGCGTGGATGGATCCATCGTCTTGATCGCATCCTGCGTGTACCGCTTGATCGCGGCCTTCATTGATTCGCGCGCCTTCTCCTCGTCGTCCCACTCGATGAGATCCTTCAACGAGTTGACCATGATCGTCTCGAGAA
>CAYOZB010000175.1:0-6253 GCA_964408365.1 uncultured Halobacteriales archaeon
CGTGAAGGACGCGACCCGCGACATCCAACGCGCGCTCATCCAAGCGGACGTCAACGTCAAACTGGTCCTCGACCTCACCAAGCGGATCGAGAAACGCGCGTTGGAAGAACGTCCCGCGGGCGGGATGAGCAACCGCGAGCACGTCATCCGGATCGTGCACGACGAGATCGTGAACATCCTCGGCGGCACGCGCGAGATCGGGTTGAAGAAACAGACCATCATGATGGTGGGTCTCTACGGACAAGGCAAGACGACGACCTGCGGAAAACTGGCGAAGTTCTTCATCAAGAAAGGGTTGCGCGTCGGCTTGGTCGCCGCGGACGTGCACCGACCCGCCGCCATGGACCAATTGGAACAACTCAGCAAACAGGTCAACGTTCCGATCCACATCGAACGCGGCGAGAAGGACGCCGTCAAGATCGTCAAGAACGCCATGAAGGAGCTCAAGCCGCGCGTCGACGTATTGATCGTCGACACGGCGGGTCGTCACAAACTCGACAACGACCTCATCGAGGAAATGAAGCAGATCTTCAAGGCCGCGAACCCCGACGAAAAATTCCTCGTGATGGACGCGTCCGTCGGTCAGCAGGCAGGTCCGCAGGCGCGCGCGTTCCACGAAGCCGTCGGCGTGACGGGTTGCATCATCACGAAGCTCGACGGCACCGCAAAAGGCGGCGGTGCGTTGTCCGCGGTCGCCGAGACGAAGGCCCCCATCGTATTCATCGGGACCGGCGAACACGTCGACGAATTGGAGAAGTTCGACGGCACCCGGTTCGTCGGACGGCTTCTTGGCATGGGAGACATCGCGAGCCTCCTCGAGAAAGCGCAAGAAGCGACGGAAGGCAAAGACGCCGACAAGATGGCCCGCAAACTCATGACGGGCAAATTCACGCTCACCGACATGTACCAGCAAATGGAGATGCTTTCCAACATGGGCCCGCTCAAGAAAGTCCTCGGGATGCTCCCGGGCGGCCTGGGTGGGAAGATGAAAGAAGCGGACATGGAGCGTTCCCAAAAGCAATTGAAAAAGTTCAAGGTCATCATGGACTCGATGACGACCGAGGAACTCGATAACCCGCAACTCTTGAAATCGTCGCGGATCCACCGGATCGCCATCGGCTCCGGCGTCGAACCGAAGGACGTGAAGGAACTCCTCAAATATTACGACAATTCGAAGAAGATGATGAAGCAGTTCACCGGCAACCGCAAGATGCAACGCAAACTCATGCAGCAGCTCGAGTTCAGCGGCGGCGACCTCCCCGGCATGTAAAGGTTGTTTTTTTGCGAAGATTCCTAGTCCTCGGGCACACGCAGAAGGTCGCCGCGCCGATCCCTCTTAACGATCCGGCGGGCGCTGGGCGCTGGGACGTCATGGCCAGAAGCGTCGCGGCCGCTTTTCTCCTGAGCAACGGCATCCGAAAAGACGTCGAGATCTACTTGGCGCTGCGGGACGCGCCAAAATTGTTCGTGCTGCGACTTCGCGGCGCGGAGCTCATGAGTCTCAATCCCGACGAACGCGCCATCCTCGGGTTGTTATCGAAAGCCCTCGACACCGAGACCGTCGGCGAACATTGGGCCTCCGTTTCCCCCGGGCTCGACGTGGCGCGCTTGGAAATGTCGAAGTTGCTCGGTCTCCTCGCCAAGGACGGTCCCTTGGTGTTGCTCCACGAGCACGCGCCGCTGCTTGACTCGAAGGACCAAGCCCGCGCGGTCGCCGACGCGACGTTCGTGCTCTCCGATCACCAAGAATTCAGCAACGACGAGATGCGACTCATGGCGACCCACGCGAACATCCGCCATTCGCTGGGACCGTTGAGCCTTCACACGTCGAGCTGCATCGTGATCATCCACAACTGGCTCGACCGGCTCTGACGCGCGCGTCGGAACATTGGCCTACGCGTCGGGTCGCGCGACGAAATCTTCGGGAGGGGCTTCGCCGTAGAAATGGGTGGAGTAGATCGTGTATTCTTGCTGGATGATGAAGATCACAAAGGGCGGCTCGTCGGATTGCCCGGGCACGCCGACGACGAAGCTCACTTCGGTGTCGGGTTTGTCGATGCCTTCCAACGGTTCGTCGATCCGGGTGACGACCGGCGACGCGCCGGTCTCGCCGCCGTACTCTTCATCCCATTCGCAGAACGGGACGCAGATCCAGCCTTTGTACAGGTCCAACGTGAACTCCTTCGCCGAGAGCGGCGCCGTGGAGGTCCAGACGAGCTCGCCGACGAGCCCCACGATGCCCGGCTGCACGGGGTGTTTGTACTCGTCCTTGTGGTTCGGGTCGACGTTCACGTCGCCAGCCGGCGTCCCGGTTCCGGTGCGGCCGCACACGGTGATGAGTCGGACTTGGATGAGTCCGGCGCCGCACGTGATGAAGCCCTCGAAGATGTACGTCTCATGGTAGGCGTCGATGATGGTGATCGGCGTCAACTGGAACGCGACATCGACCGTGTCACCAGCGGCGAGGTCGACGCGACGCGTCGCGCTTGAGAATCCGAGTTGCTGCGCGGCGACCGTGTACAGGCCGGCGGGCAGACCCGATAGCCGGACGCGACCGGCCGCGTCGGTGGTGGCCTGCAGCGAGGATTCGAGAATCCCGACGCCCGCCCCGGCGATGGGGGCAAACGAGTCATCGGTGACGAGGACGTTGATGGCTCCGTCCTCGGAGGCTTCCAACGTGGCCATGGCCGCTTGCCCAGGAGCCGTGGCCGCCGAGGCCGGAGGGTTGTCGATGCATCCTGCGGCGATCAGGGACAGGAGCAGCAGGAGAATGGCAAGGGTCGTGCGCATAGGAGGGACGAACCACGAGCGTGCGGGGGAGATATTTGACACTTGAGGTTGCGACGGATGCGTTCCACGACCCCCGACTTGTTCCACGGGCTGGGTTCGAATGTGCTACGTGGCGCGGAAACCTCGCGTCTAGGCGTCTAGCGGGCCGACCACCAAGACTTTCTCAGGGCTTCTAGATGCGTGTCCATGCGTACGTGGATGCTGCCATTCGTCCTTGCCCTCCTGCCGGGGTGCACGGAATTTCTGGCAGGTCCTCCAATCGAAATGACCGGCCAGGAGTGCCCTGACGCGGCTCCTCTCGACCAAGGGATTCATGCCTTTGCGCCGCGCGGCCGCGAGGACTCACCCCTGGCGGGTTGGTGCGTTGAATGGTGGAACCAAGACGGCGGCGAGCATGCCTTCGTCAAACTAGGTGAAAACTATGAAACGTGGATTCCCGTGGCAACTCCCGGCAACTACAGCCTGGAGCTTGCGCGACCAATTGGCGGAGACTATTGGTGTTCGACCGGCGCCGAGGCGCATGACGCCGAGTGGAAGGAAGGGCTCCTGGAAGTCCGCATGAAAGTCGGTGGACGGGGCTGCATCTAAGGCGGGCTTAGGCGAGTGGCCCCTGCAAGCACAGCCAGGGGCAAGCATCCGTATTTCACATTCAGCGACTATTCCCGCAATTGGGCTTCGTCTCCCTTTTTGGTCTACGCGGGGACTGGGCGTAAATATCGATGTTCCACGACCCAAGTTGGCTGTTCCACGACCCCGGTCGCGACGGCAGCGTTCCGGGGTCCGGCGCTCCGACATAAGCCTCCTGGAGACGACCACCACGAACCGGGATTCGACGTTCCTGCTGCGTCTCGCCGCTGGGGCGGGTGTCAATTGCTTGGTCGTGGCGGGTCGCTTCGACGCGGGCAAGATCGTATGCAAACGCGGCAACCATAGTTCTAATATATTCAATTGAAGCAATTGCTGCTTGTGGCAACAACCATCACGATCTCAGACCAGACGCGCCGGCGGTTGTCGGATTACAAGCGCGGGGACGCAACTTTCGACGCCGTCCTCAACAATCTGATGGATCTCGTGCCCATCGAGGACGTCGCCATGAAAGACATTGAAGAGCATTACAAGCGACTTCAGACGTTTCAGGCGATTCCGGCCAATAAGATCCGCGAACGGATTCTGAAGCGTCTCCAGCGCGCCAAGTAACCCGGGACTCGATGGAATTTGCGCCCCTTCTCCCGCGGCATCCGTCGCGTCGACAACTCGGGTCCCTTGCTTGCAGAAGGTCCCAGAGAACCGGGCCGCCGATTGTTGCAATGTCTATCTTCCATGCATCGTCAAGCTGGGAGAAAATTGGTTTCCGGCCGGGATAATTTCCCGGCCGGTTTGCGGAGCGCGACGGTTCGTGGGGGGAGGGCAAATCCCCTTGGGCAGGTGCGGGACATTGGCAGTTGGCCGCGCGCCTCCGACAAACCGTCTACGCGTCGCGGCGGTATTTGAAGAGGTTGGAGGGGTCGTTGAAGTGTGTGATGGGTTTCGACAACGTATCGTCACTCGTTCCCCAGTTCAGAGCAACGTGATGTTGAGGAAGTCGAGTTCCTTCAATCCGCGCAGTTCCGCGAAGAACTTCTTCATCTTGTGATCCGCCCCTTCCCCGACGAGGATCGTCGCGCATCGACCGTTGGTGGTATGCGCATGCAGCATGCTCGTGAGAAGATCGTTGTGCGCGTGTCGGACGTCCGAAAGGTGCCGTTCCATCCGTTCCGGGTAGCCGAGGACGGCGATCGCATTGACGTGTCCTTTGAGCTCGTCCTCTTCCTTGTGGCGATTGAGGAAATCACGTAGGGCGGCGCGCACCAGTTCGCTCCGACCCTTGTATCCGCGCTCACGGATCAGTCGGTCCATCCCTTGGACGAAATCATCGGGGAGAGAAAGCGAGACGATCATCGAGGAAGTTAATAGCGCCCAAGCTTGATTATTATTTTCCAGGCCAAATCTTATGATTCGGGCCGTGCGATGACCCTCCGAGGGCA
This sequence comes from uncultured Halobacteriales archaeon, assembly GCA_964408365.1. GTDB lineage: Archaea > Thermoplasmatota > E2 > JACPAO01 > JACPAO01 > JACPAO01. Next base: position 4,815 of record CAYOZB010000175.1, read on the forward strand.
TGGAAGCGGGGTCGCTTGAGTTTCCGCTACCGCGTCGGCTTGCTTGCAACGAATGCGGGCATGCTCTTCACCGAAGCATGTCACAGATCCGCGGCATCGGCGGCGCCACCGTGGATCTTACGGGCAACCGCGTCGTGATCCAAACGACGGCCGACGATTACGATTATGCGGCACTCCTGTCCGCCCTCGGACGGATCGGGGGCGGATGGTTCCACGATCGAGGCCATCCAAGCGACGCCGTGCCCGCAGCGACCGCGGTGGAGCCCCCGGCGGACCACGTTCATTCCAGCGAGATCCGGGCGTTGGCGAACACGAACCGTCGTCGGCTGTTCGTCGTGCTCATCGGCGGACTCGTCGTCATGTCCGCCGAGATCGTCGGCGGTCTCCTCTCCAACAGCCTCGTCCTTCTGGCGGATGCCGCGCACTACGCGACCGACATTCTCGCGGTGCTCCTTGCATTCCTTGCCGTCTCCTACGGGCTGCGCCCGGCGACGCGGCATAAGACCTTCGGCTTCCAACGGGTCGAAGTCATCGCGGCGTTCCTCCAAGCCATCATCCTCTGGGCCGTGAGTGTCCTGTTCATCTGGGAGGCATTCGAGCGCATCCGGACGCCTGTCGTCGTCGACGGATGGGTCCTCCTCGGGGTCGGATCGTTGAGCCTCGTCGCCAACCTCGGCCTCGCCTGGATCTTGCGACGCGGATCCGAGCATAACATCAACGTCCGCGCGGCGTACTTGCACATCCTCTCCGACGTGTTGGGCTCGGCGGCGGCGGTGGCCGCGGGATTCTTCATCCAGGTCTTCGGCCTCCACATCGCGGATCCGATCCTGACCATTTTCGTGACGGTCTTACTGCTCGTCTTCACGTGGCGACTCACGCAGCAAACGTGGCACATCCTCATGGAAGGGGCCCCCGCCCGGCTCGATCCAGCGGAGGTCGAGTCCAGCATGCGCGAGGTGATCGGCGTCAAAGAGGTCCACGACCTTCACCTGTGGACCCTCACGTCGGGTGTGGATTCCCTTAGCGTCCACCTGGTGCTTGACGAGACACCGACCGACGATCGGGTCGCGCACGAGATCCATGGCCGCATCCGAAACAAATACAACATCCACCACATCACCGTGCAGGTCGAGAGCCCAGACTGCCCCTGCGATACGGTTCGACATCGCTGGCGCGCCGCCTGAGCCTCGGCATCGTGGGAACGGACCGTGGCCGAGAACGACGAACAAGCCAAGCGGATCCTCCCGCTCGCCGCCATCATCGCCCCGGAATTGTGCGATTCCTGCCTCGGCCGCCAATTCGGCCGCGTGCCACCCCTCGAACCGAACGCCGTTCGCGGAGCGCGACTGCGGACACAGGGCGCCGTGCCGCTGCCGGCCGAGTGTTCGATGTGCGAGGATCTTCTCAAGCGCATCCCCGCATGGCTCGATCTTTGCCTC
>CAYOZB010000176.1:0-6225 GCA_964408365.1 uncultured Halobacteriales archaeon
CGCCATCGGGACGAGCCTCTTCACCGTTTTCACGAACGCCTTCGTCGCCTCCGCCATCAACATCCTCAACCCCGGACCCTGGGCGCTCTGGGCCATCCCCATCGGCGTCGGCGCCCTGGTCGGCGTCCAACTGGGAGCCATCCAGGCCCTCCGCTCCCACGGGCCGTCCCTGCGACGATGGTTTGCGCTCCTCATGGTCATCGTCGCCCTTCAACTCGGAAAGACCGCGTTCTGAGCCAAAACCGAACCCGTTAAGACCCACGGCCAACGCTCCGACCCGTCGTGCCCGCGACGCTTTTCTCCGAGAAGCTCTGGCGTCGCGTCAACGACCATTTCCGAAGCAGCGGACAGTTCTACGTCGACGCGCCCCGACCCAGGACCTACCAACGAAAGGTCGACGCCATGTACCGACTCTTCCCCCACGATCGTCCGCTTCCTGAACAGGCCGCGTTCCTCGCGAAGAACCTCGTCAACCTCCAACGCTACCCCGACGCCAACAAACGCACCGCCTCGGTCCTCCTCGAAGTGTTCCTCGAGGAAAACGGCCACGAACTCGTCTGCTCCAACGACGAATACGCCAAATTCCTGCTCGATGTCCAGCATCGGGTGCCGGCCGACGCGTGGGATGGTCGCACCTTCACCTTGAAACCGGATTACATCGGCCTTCAGTCGGACGAATACCATTCTCGGCTCATCGCTTGGTTCGCGTCGCACACGAAAAAAAAGTCTTAAGTATGATGGCTGCGCCTAGAAGCGATGGATGCACTCGACGACCAGTTCGGCACAGCAAGAGTTCGGCGAGCACGCCGCCCTCGTGTCGACGATCCTGGCGCGACGCGCAGACGTCGCCCGCGAACTCGAATTCGCCTAACCCGAACCCTTTAACCCCCGGTTTGATTGGCGAAAACCGTGACTGTCCACGTTCAAGCAAATTGCGCGATGAGCCTGGACGGCTGCCTCGGCCTACCCGGCCCGAAGCCCCTCAAACTCTCCAGTCCCGAAGATTTTCGGCGCGTCCACGAACTCCGCGCAACCTCTGACGCCATCCTGGTCGGCGTCGGGACGGTCCTCGCAGACGACCCGAAACTCACCGTCAAATGGGAACTCCTCGGCCGCAATCCGGGGAAGAATCCGACGCGCGTCGTCTTGGACGCGGATCTGCGCACACCGCCGAATTCCGAACTTTCCCGCCACGACACGCCGACGATCCTTTTCCATAAGAAGGGCGCCAAAGGCGGACCACTCAACGCGCAAAAAGTCGCCGTCAAGACCGACACCGGGGGCGGATTGTCGCTGAAGGAAGTGTTGGCGGAGCTGGAACGCCGAGGCTTGCAAAAGCTTCTCGTCGAAGGCGGGCCGCACGTCTTGTCGGCGTTCCTCGCGGCGCGTCTCGTCGACGAACTCACCATCTACATTGCCCCAATCCTCGTCGGATCTGCGGACGCTCCCCGTCTCTTTACGGGAAAAGGCCCGACGGAGCTCGGGCTCCGATTGGACAAGACAGAGAACCTGGGCGGCGGCGTGCTCGTGCGGTTCGTGCGCTAGATCAGTTGCGAGTCGCTTTTCTCGATCACGATCTCTTCGTGCAATACGTTGCCGCTGGTCGCGTCGATCTCGATGGAACCGTCCTTCCCGGAGACGCGCCAGATGGGGATCCAGAACGTGCCCAGTAGTTTGAGCGTGATGTCGGTCGGGGCCAATGCGACTTTCTTCTTGACGACGACGCTCCATTCGTCGCCGTCTTCGGCAAGGACCACGTCGCGTGTTACGAGGTTGACGAGTTCGCCGCGAAGAGCGCTTTCGGCGCCCGCCGTGTCGACGCGCACTTTTTTCTCATCGACGTCGCACCCTTCCGCGTTGAGTTCGGCGATGTCGAGGGGAAGCGACCATTCCATGACTTTTTTCATTGTCGCGTCGACCGCCATGCGTCCACGCCTCGTCTCCGCGTCCAGGCTGCCGTCGACGAGGAGATGGGCCTCGAAGTCGAACACGTGGAAGGGAGCGAGGCGGAGGAAGACCCGGTCGACGGTGCGCAGTTTCTTGCGGACGAGCGACAAGGCGAGGCCTTTCGAGACCTGCGCGCGCAGGATCGGGCGGATGGGACGAACCGTGACGCTCGGCGCCGCCGTGGGCGCGGGTGCGGCGACCGGGGCCGGGGTCTCGAACATGGCGAAGGCTGCGGGGACGACGAGTTCGGTGGCGGTTTGTTGCTTCGGCGTCGCGAGGGCGGGTGCGGCGGCGACGGGGAACGGCAATTCCATCATGGGTTCGGCGGGCGCAGGCGGCGGGGGCTGGGCGGTGACGACTGGTTGCTTGGCTTGGAGGACTTCTTCGAGGACGCGGGAGCGGATGCTTTGGAGCGGATCGTTTCGCGGCCAGACTTCGGGGCACGTTTCAGCGAGGACGGCTTCGCCGAGTTCTTGTGCGATGCGTCGCGCGTCCCAGATGTGGACGTCGTGGCGGGCGAGCGTCGCTCGCTCCGCATCCGGAAGGCCGGCGAGGGAGAGGATGAGGGTCTGGTCGAGCTTGAGGTCGCGTGTGGCGGAGCGGATGGCGTCGAAGAAGGCGAGGTTGGGGGTGTCGGTGCGCATCCAGGAGTAGACGCCGATGCGTCGGGCGTCGAGTTCGACGAGAAGAGGGAGTTGGTGGTGGGATCCGCTCGTGCCTTGGACGGTCGCGTCCAATCGGGTCGTGTACCCGAAGGTGCGGAACCAGGCTGAAAATACCTCGACCAGTCCGGTCAACAGTGCATCCCGTCTCTGAAGGACGGTTTTTTCGACTATATCCCTACCGGTTTGCGTCTAATTCGCAACGGTGACGGCGAGTTGTCGTCCGAGGGCGTCTGCGAGGGCTTTGAGGAATTCGTCTTCGCGTCCGAGTGGAAGTGTCGCGCCTGCCGCGCCCGCGTGTCCGCCGCCGCTTCCGCCGACGCTGGTTGCTGCGTGGGAGACGGCTTGGCTGAGGTTGGCTCCGCGTTGCACGAGCAGGTCCGGTGCACGGGTGCTGACCTTGATGCCGCCTTGGCCGTTCTCCGCGAGGCCGACGAGGACTTTCTCTCCGCCGCCTTGTCCGCCGCCGAGGAGGATGCCGGTGACGATGCCGAGGATCGTGTCGCGGATGCGGTTGCCCGCGTGGAAATAGGCGAGGGGACCAAGGTCGGTCAAGCCCTGTTTTTGGGCGTACTGGATCGCGCCGCCGAGGCTCCGGCGGTGTCCTTGCAGAAGCGTGCGAGCGATCGAGAGGACGCTCTGTCGTTCGCCCGTGGTGAGGGCGAGGCCGATCTCCGGTCGGTCGTACCGTGCAGTGGAGTTGAGGAGCGTGGCGAATTCTTTGGCGCAGCGGAGTTCGGGCTCCGTTTCTTTGAGCATGTCGTAGTTCTCGCCGCGGATCTTGTCAAGCGGCACGCCGGCGCCGTAGGAGGTCATGATGGCAGTCGTGAGACGGTCGCGTTCTTCATCGTCAAGATCGAACCAGGTGCGCCAGCGTCCGCCGTCGCGCACACGGATGCGGTTCGTCACGAGGAAATCGACGATTTGATCCTCATCAAGTCCCAATCCGGGGATGGCAGGGTCGGCGTAGCGGAGGAAACGTGGGAGCGGTCGGCTGCTGCGTCCGAAGAACCGCAGGCCGTCGTGGGCGTGCATCACGCCGTGGGCCTCGGCGTCCGCGAGGATCTTGCGGTTGAGTCCGGTGAATTTTCCGAGACGTTGGTCTTGCAAATCGCCCAAGGCCCCGACGAGCGCCGTGGCGGCAAGGTCTCCATTGTGGCTGTCCAAGGCAGTTGCCACGTAGTAGGCGCAGCCGGCTCCGCTGATCGAGTCTTCCTCATCAATGCCGTGCAGGTGCGGGTTGATGTGCGGGAACGCGAGGGCATCCTCGCCGTCGGGAACGGCGTGGTGGTCGGTGATGATCTTGTCGCCTTTTGGTAACCGGTGGTGTACGGCGCTTCCAAGATCCGTGTACCAGGACAAGGCAGGGTTCTCGTCGTTGAGACGCTTGACCATGGCGTCGTCGAGCGATTTGCAATAGGTGACCTTGTAGTCGATGCGGGCGCGTCGAAGCGCGGTCGCGGCGACGCCGGCCGCGCTCAAGGCGTCCGCGTCGATGTGGGTGACGATGTGGATGGTGTCGGATTTGTGCGAGCGGACGAGCTCGGCGGCAGCTTTCGCGCTACGCCACATCCCGTCCATACGTGCCTCAGGCGCATCCCGGTCTTATCCGTTTTCTGTCAATGGCATCGGCAATCGCCGCTCCCCGGTTTAACACGGCCGTCGAAGACCGATGTGGATGGAGGGCTCGTCAGAGGCGCTTGCGGCTGAACATGCCGCTTGCGTACACGTACACGAGGGCGGCGGCGAGGAATCCGAACAATCCGAGGAACGTGTAGTCCTGGATGAATTCGCGTCCACCCAACCCGTAGCCGATGGCGGAGCCGATCAATGTGAAGCCGACGAGGAGCGTGAAGCAGACGATGAACACGATCCGCATCTGGTGTGTCTTGTAGTCTTCCAGGCCGCGGATCTCGACCTTCGTGGCGAGGTCGCCTTTTTCGAGTTTGTAGAGGATCTTGTCGATCGTCGCCGGCATGCGCGTAAGGCGAGCAAGTTCGTGGGTGAATTGTCGCAATGCATCCATGGGGTGTTCCGGGCGAAGGACGCGGTCTCGGAGGAGGTCCGCGACGAAGGGTTGCAGGGCTTCGACGATCTCGTACTGGGGATCGAGGGCTTTGCACATGCCGTCGAATTGGTAGAGGGCGCGGGTGATGAGCATGAAATCTGGAGGCAGGGTCATGCGGTGCGCGTTCGCCGTGTCGACGAGCATCTGCAGAAGGACCGGGTCGGCGGGGGACGCTTTCTCGCGTTCGTAGTAGTCGGCGATCCGTTCGACGTCGCGCAGGAACTTTTTTGGATCGTATTCGCCGCGGATGTCGCAAAGATCGACGATGGATCGGCCGATGTCGTCGATGTTGGACTGGCTGAGGGAGATTAGCAGGTCGAGGATGATACGCGAGCGTCGGCGGGTGACGACGCCGAATGCGCCGAAGTCGAGGAAGCAGACCTTGTCGGATCCCAGGATGAGCAGGTTCCCCGGCGAAGGGTCGGCGTGGAAGAGCCGGTCGGTGAAGACCTGCTTGGCCATCGCTTGGGTGATGATGCTGGCGACGCGTTTGCGGTCGATGTTCGCAAGCTCGGGTTGGTCGGCGCTGCGGAACTTGATGCCTTCGATGTATTCCATCACGAGGACGCGTTTGCCGCAGAAATCCTCGAATGCGCGGGGGATCTTGACGCTCGGGACCTCGGCGAAGTTGCGTTCGACCTCGAGCTGGATCAGGAGTTCGTTGCGGTAGTCAAGCTCCTTGTTGAGCATGTGCCGGATCTCTTCGAGGTGCTCCACCGGCTGCCAGACGCGACTGGCGGCGAAGACGCGCTCCGTGAACTTGGCGAGGACCTTGAGGATCTCGAAGTCCGTCCGCATGCGTTCTTCGATCGCGGGGTGCTGGACCTTGACGGCGACGGCTTCGCCGCTTCGAAGGACCGCGCGGTGGACCTGGCCGATCGAGGCGCTTGCAAGTGCGACCGGTTCGAAGCTTCGGAACACAGTCTCGAGGGGTTTTCCGAGGTCCCTCTCGATGACTTTCTTGATGTCCTCGAAGTCGCTCGGGTGGGTCTGGTCGTAGAGTTTCTTGAATTCCTCGACGAACGCGGGCGGGATGAGGTCGGGACGCGTTCCGAGGAGTTGTCCCATCTTGATGAAGGTCGGGCCGAGGGCTTCCATTAGTTTGCGGACGCGTGGCGCGACCTGCGCGGGGCCGGTGCCGTTTTGGCGCGTCGATCGGAACGGGGACGGGGCCATCGCGGCGAGGTCACGCAGGAGCGACGTGACGTCGTGGGTGAGGAGGATGTGGAAGATCTCGTTGAAGCGCTTGCTCTTCGAGACGGTGGCCGTGCGCATTCGGGGCGGCGATGCCAAGGGCGCGTCTTAAGCCCTCGGGCTTTCGCAGGGAGGGTTGCAAAAAAAGGCGAAGCCTTGGACGCGACCGTGCGCGGCGTCCAAGGGGGAAGGAGACGGGTTTACGCGGCGTTCTTCTTGGCGGCGCGGCGTGCGCTGGAGGGCGTCGCGTGGCGCGCGGTCTTCGGGAGCGCGGGGAGTCGGGCCGTGATCCAGGTCTGGGCGTGCTTGACCTGCTTGCGGGCGCGCTGGATGCGCCGCTCGACGCTGCGTCGG
>CAYOZB010000177.1:0-6170 GCA_964408365.1 uncultured Halobacteriales archaeon
GGAGACGACGTCGAAGCCCGCGCGGACGGGGCCGGTGGGTCCGGATCCGGCTGCGTGGAATGTTCGTCGCTACAAGGGGATCCTGATCGGATTGGTGATCGCGGGCACGGCGTTCACGGCGATGGCGTTCGAATTGTTGCAGCCCACGTTGGGTCCGCTGGTGGGTGGTTTGGTGATCATCGTCGCGGGCCTGGTGTTGGCGGCGTTGGTGTCGATGAGTTCGCGTGGCGGTCCGCCGTCGCCGGGGACGTGGGAGGATTCGGCGATCAAGCCGGAGCAGCCGTTGGCGCGGTATTGCGCGCATTGCGCGGCGCCGAACGTGATCGGTTCGAGTTATTGTTCGAACTGTGGGGACAAGCTCTGAACCGGTAGTGCCTGAATTCAGGCACTACGCGCGTGGTTTCGGGTCGAATTCAATTCGACATCCTTATGAAATGTGAATCGCGTCTGACGCTTGCCTCTAACAACGGCTAGTCCACTGGGAGCGGATGCACGGATGAAGGTCTTCGAGAGCGAGCTGCGTGGTAAGACAGTGATGAGCGACGAGGGTGCCTATTTGGGGATCCTCCGGAACGTGACGGCGAACGACAAGACTGGGGATTTGGTCTCCATTCTGATCGAGCCGTCGGACGAGATCGACCCTCGGTTGTATCACCAGGACCACGTGGGTCACTTGGTGTTCCCGTTCGATAGCGTGCGCAGTGTGCGTGACGTGATCATCGTCACGACGCACTAGTCGCCAGTTTTCTTTCCCGGTTAGGCACTACACTGGGCGCGGCTTGTGGTGCCTAACTGTTTCGTCTTTTCTCGGCGCGAATTTTCTTGGGTGAGCGGAGCGTTCCCTGTCCAAATTTGGTCAGGGAGATCGATGCGTAGTGCCTGAATTCAGGCACTACAACATTCGTCGCGGGGGTCACGGCGCCGGACGCACGAGCACCGGGTCAATCGGCTCGGGTCTGTCCACCAAGGGCTGCGACATGGCGGCCTGTCGCGGCGGATCCGGGCGGGGCCAAGGTGTTTCCGAGGGCGATGGGGGCGGCACGTTGACGCCGCGGGCGGTGAGTTCTTTGCGAAGAAGGACTTCGGGGAGTTTGACGAGTTCAGCGACCTCTTGGAGAGAAAAGGGGCGGGCCTTGCTCGTCATCCGCGCGACGGCCTCGCGCACTTGCATCTCGTAGATCCCAAGGTCGAAGGCGTAACGGATGACCTCACTGAGCTTCACAGGCGCCATCCGGCCGTCGCGCCGGGCGTGCTCGTTGCGGCTTCGAATGATCTCCAGGACCAAGTCCACGCGATCTTTGGGAAGTCGGACGGCGACCCCGACCAGGTCCGCGTTGTGTCGGGGCGAACCTGGCGTCGTGAGGTCCTTCCCCGGCACTCCTCCCCCACCCCGTTTCCTGTTGGACAATATGCATCCCCTGCCCACCGACGGGCTGTTTACAATTGCAACACGTCGTCTTCAACCCCACCGTGGCGCCTTCACATGCGACCGATGGAACCAGTCCTCCAGCGGGCCCGCGCCAGAAGTTGGCACTACATTTGTCGATGTTCGATGTAGTGCCAACCGCCCGCAAACCCTCGTATAACCGGCCCGACTGTCCGTGTCCCTCGTGAGCATCCGGGCGATCGCGGTCGACATCGACGGCACGATGACGGATTACGCCCGCCTCATCGACCCCAAAGCCATCAAAGCGCTCCGAGAAGTCGAAGCCCAAGGCATTCCCGTCATGCCCGCGACAGGCAACGTCGCGCCGGTCACGAAGGCGTTGGCCAATTTCGTCGGACTCAGCGGACCGTTGGTCACCGAAGGCGGCGGCGCGGTTTTCTCCAACGACATGGCCCAGAAGAAACTCCTTTTCAGTCGAAAGCGTGCAGACGAGGCGATCGCCAAGTTGGCGGTGAAGGGTTGGAGGCCGCGCGCTGTCTGGAGCGACCCGTGGCGCGAGAGCGAAGTCGCGTTGGATTTGCGCGATGACAACGAGGAGATGCGTGAGATTCTGCGCGGGCAAGGCTTCGTGGTTTTGTCCACGCGGTTCGCCTTGCACGTCATGGAGCCGGGGCTCGATAAACACCGCGGCATCCTGGAGGCGCTCGAGTTCTTGTCACGCAAGGTCAAGCCGACCGAGGTCCTCGCGATTGGCGACAGCAACAACGACGTCACGATGCTAGAGCATTGCAAGTACTCCGGCTGCGTCGCCAACGGCTCCGAATCCGCATTGAAATCCGCCAAGTACGTCGCCGCGAAGAAGCATGGAGCGGGCGTGGCGGAAATCCTTCGCCACTACGGCGTCCTCTAAACGTCCCTGTCCAAATTTGGTCAGGGTTGGCCGGGGTACTTCCCGTCGCCAATGTCGCGGTCGATGATCGGCAATGAGAGTTCGCTCTGGCCGCTGCCCCACGCGACGCGCAGGGGAAGTTCGGCGGGGCCCGGGATCCATTGGTCGAGGTATCCGCTTCCGCCGCGGGTCAACCGTTCGCCCGAATATCCTGCGCCCGTGATCTTGAGGATCAGTTCGTGACCTGCGGGGATCAGTGCGTCGACGGGCAGGAACTCCATCCTCGCCTTGATCGGTTGTCCGGGCGTGAGCACGTGGGTGTCGTAGCCGCCTTCGTAGAACCGGAGGTCCATGACGGCGTGGGCGACGTCGCGTTCCACACCGGTGGGGTCACGGGCCAAGAGTTGGGCTTGGATGCGGTTGCCCGTCGGGGAACTGGGTAAGAAGGTGACGTGGAGACGGGGGAGCCCGGCGAAGCGGAGGTCCTCCTCCAGGGGTCCCGTGGTGGCGCGGTATTCGACGAGCGGCACCCCGGGCCCGGAACGGCCTTCGGGCAATTGTTCCGACACAGCCTGGTGAGCGCTCGCGGGGCTGAACAGGACCTGGTCTCCGCCGGATCCGTCGGTGCCGCGCAACGTGTTCGCGCCGAGATAGAGGGTCTGCCACGTGAGATCGGTGGGCGGCCAGTTCTCTTCGCTGCGCCAACCGTGGTTGTCGTCCTCCACGTCGACAGCCGGACCCGTGTTGATGTCCGGCATCTCGTAGAGGTACTTCTGGAACCATTTCAGGAGCATCTCGGCGTAGTCCCAACGCACACCGTACTCGCGGTCGATGTTGTCGGGCATGTCGTGCCACCATTGGCCAAGAAGCATCTTGGTCTCGATGCCCTGGGCCTGCATGTCCTGCATGAAGGGGAACGCGAGGTAGGGCGGGACGCGCCAGTCGCGCAATCCTTGGACGAGGAACACGCTTCCCTTGTAGTTCTCGAGGATCTTGGGTTTGAAGTCCCGGTCGTCCCAGTACCCCTCCATTCCGGCGGGTTCGTCGCGCTCGCCTGTGAGGGACGTGTAGGTGCTCACGGCGATGCTACGGGCGATCTCGGGGCACGCGGCGTTGTCGACCTTGTCCTCGGGCGTGCGACGGTCGGTCTGGAACCCGTAGACCCAGTAGTTGGCGTGGAGGCCCGGTTCGGTGACCCACACGGTGCCGTTGCGGACACCGTGGTCGTAGATGCTCGTAAGACCCGAGATCGGGACGATGGTCTTGAGGTGCGGGTTGCCGAACTGGGCGCCGATCCACGTGGTTGTGCCGTCGTAGCTGATGCCCGTGAGCGCCACGTTGCCGTTGCTCCACGGCTGGGTCCCGAAGTACGTCACGGCGGCGTCGGTGTCGCCCTGCTCGCCGACGCTGAAGAGTTCCTCGCAGCCGCCGGAGCCGGCGGTGCCACGGACCGCGACCTGCGCCCACGCGAACCCGTGGGGAACGAGTCCTTCGATGATCGTCGGGGCGATGTAGCCCAGAGGTCGCTCGATCTGGTCGCCGTAGTACGGTCCCACGTCGATGATGACGGGGACTTGCACGCCCTCCGGGACGTTGGGTCGCCAATAGGCGGCTTGGACGCGGATCCCGTCGAGTGAGGGGAAGCTGACGATCTCCGGCGGAAGGATGTCGTAGATCCCTTTGGCCAATGGCCACGCGTGGTTGCCGGTAATATCCCACACGACGTCCTGAGGAATCCAGGCATCGGCGACCGGGGACGCGGCCTTGAGCGAACGCTGTTCGATGGAGTCGGTCGTGGTGGCGCCGAGGCACCCAGAGAGGAAAACGAGACCAAGCACGGCGGCGATCGTCGGACGGAACATCAAACGTGAGTACACGAGGGGGCTCAAATAGGCGGGCTTTGCAAGGAGCGGAACCCCCTGGGTCGCAGATGTGGACACCAGCGACGAGTTAGGCACTAGGCGGTGCCCTTGGTAGGGGCCCCCCCATGGTTTCCACTCGAAGCGATTTCTTCCAGTGTCGCGCTCACTTTGTGCGCGTGCCGACGGACCCGCGGATACTCCTCCCGACTGACCCGGACGACGAGTTCTCGTCCTCGATCTTTCTTGAGATCAGAGACGATATCGGTGTGATCCCGTAGCCAACTCTCGTAGGAAAGGTGTCCCGGTTGCAATGGATCGAGGAGGATCCGGATCTTGTGATGTGGAAGTGTGTGTTCGACGATGAGATCGATTAGCTCTCTCAATCCTTCCTCATTTCGAGTGGAGGTCCACAAGTTTGGAACATGTAGGTAGTAGGTAGTTTGGAACAGGGTATTATGTATGTCATTACGAGAAAGGGAAGGAACGAGATCTGCCTTGTTCAACAGGATGATGCGACGCTTGCTGGCATCCAAGTGATCCAACAGTTTCCATACAGTGTCCACTTTTGATCGGATCAGTCCTACGGGTTCCGACGCATCCAACGTGATGAGGATCACGTCACTCGAGGCCACTTCTTCCAAGGTAGAAGCGAAAGCATCGATCAACCACGGTGGAAGATTGCTGATGAATCCAACCGTATCCGTAAAGAGAAGGCCCGTGTGGCTGCCGCTCGAGAACTTGTCTTGCAGTCTTCGAGTGGTGGTTTGGAGTGTGGAGAAGTAGAGGTTCTCGACGACTGCCTCGCTTCCGCACAAGGCGTTGAGTAGGCTGCTTTTGCCGCTGTTCGTGTACCCAGCGATGGCCACGAGTCGGAAACCGCCCTTGCGTCGTCCTTCGCGTCGCTGGGCTCGTTCCTTGCGAACGGAGCGGAGTTCGTCCAGGATCTTCCGTGTACGTCGTTTGAGATGCGTCTCGTAGGTGCGCATCGGCAGTTCGCCTCCGCCCATGAACCCCGGGTGTTCGCCGGTCAAGGTGCGGTGCACGGCCTCGTGCACGAACGGCAGTTCGTACCGCAGTCGGGCCAGTTCGACCTGGAGCTTGGCTTCCTTGACCTGGGCTTTCTGCTCGAAGATCTCGAGAATGACGCGGATCCTATCCCAGCATTCGATGCGCACGATGTCCTCGACGCCGAACAATTGAGGCGGTTTGAGGGCCCCATCGACCACTCCCAGGAGTTTTCCATTGGAAGCCAGAGGGGGGGCTCCTTCCTCCGTTGTAGTCAAGAAACGTCGGAATTCGGCGAGTTTGCCTCCACCGAGGTACGTTTCGGGATCGGGACGCGAGCGGGCCTGTACCACGCGATGCACAATCGTGTACCCGAGCGAGCGGATCAGCTCCTCGATCTCACTCGTGTCACGGTTGAGAGAGAAGAGAACGACGCTTCGAGGCGAGTCCACGCGAAACAAGGGGGTCTTGTGCGCTTGAAGGTTTGGGTGCGCACTCCAAATGAACGTGCGATGCACCTGATGCGCCGGGAGTGTCGCGGGTGCTCTGTTTTCTGGCGATTCGTGCGAGAGTTCTCCACACGAAGAATCCGTTTCGTGTCGGTCACCTCCAAATCTATTTAATGAAAAGGGACATAGGCAAGATTCCGCCGGAGAACGCTTCGCGTTTGAAGACGAGGGGATGGTTAGTTTGTTCAATTTGACATGTCGAGGGTGGGTGTTCGCTTGACACGAGACATCTTCGCTCCTCTCCTGGATTTCGAACCGTTGTTCAAGAACAAGGAAGTCATGCGACCGGCCTACACGCCCGAGATCCTACCTCACCGGGAGAGGGAGATCAACGCGCTCGCCTCGGTCCTCGTTTCCGCCCTGCGCGGACAGACCCCCTCGAACGTCCTCATCTACGGCAAGACCGGCACCGGAAAGACCGCGGTCGCCAAGTACGTCGGCAAGGAACTCCAGCGGAAGGGCGAGGAGATCCGAAAGAAGGTCCATTTCATCTACATCAACTGCGAAGTCGTCGACAC
>CAYOZB010000178.1:0-6170 GCA_964408365.1 uncultured Halobacteriales archaeon
AAATGGTTTCCGCTGACGACTTATCTAGCCCAGCGGATGCGGCTCACGCCAGCGAACGTTCGACTGGAGCTTCGATGGACCTCGAACAATTCCTTCGATCCATCCCCGCCCTTGCGGGGCTCGTACTTGCTTTGTCCAAGCGGGCACGCAAAGAGAAACCACCCGTCGACGCCCACCCATTACGGAAACGACTCCTCAACATCATCCGCCGACGACCCGGCGTGCGCTTGGCGGCGCTCTGGAAGCAACTCCACGCCAACCGCAAGACCACCAAGTACCATTTGCTGATCCTCGAGCAGGCAAACACGATCCACGCAGTCGCGCGCGAACAACAGACCCGGTTCTTCCCCGCAGGCGTCCCCCTCGACGAACGACACAAGCGCTCCGTCCTCCTTCGAGGCCGGATCCTGGAAATGTCACAAGAGATCGCACTCAATCCAGGCGTCCTGCAGAAAGATCTGGGGGACGCACTGAAGATCAGCCGAAAAGTCATGCGACATTACGCCGACCTCCTCGTCGAACAAGGACTATTGAACGAAATCGTCGACGGTCACGGCAGGCGCTACTTCGCCACCGACCAGCTGAAACAACTCCTGCCCAACCCGTCAAGGTCGTCCCAACGGGATGACAAGGCACAAAGCGACGACGATGCTCCAGGGGACGCCGGATCGCCTTGACGTTCGAATGTTACCAGTTGGGAGAGAACCCGTTGTCGCCGAACCCGCCACTCCCGGGGTCGGTGAACCCCAGTTGGTTACCCACAAAACAAGCCGGAACGCCTGCATCGCGACCACCATCGCCCTCGTGGCCCTCCTCGCAGCCGCACCCATCGCCGCGGCCGACGACCCGGAGGTCGGGGACGACGGATCCTTCCGCTCGGGAGAATGTCTCTACCTGGACCCGTGGTCCGTCCCGCCCGGCTGGTTCGTCAGCGTCGAGGACTGCATCGACGAATTCTAGGGCGGCGATCGTGCCACTAGTCATCGTGCTGGTGGCCCTCTTTTCCCTTCCGATCGTAGCCGCGGAACCCGTGACCGCCGACGCCAGCCTTGCCTACGCCTCTGCAACTCTGCTGGGCAACATTACCGGCCAAGAAGATCCGGGTTCCTTCCTTTTTCTGCCGCCCAGCGTCGCCAAACGGGCGAATGTCACCATTGCAGCCACGAGTCTCATTGTCAACTGGACCGAGAATGGCCGGTACGAGGTCATGGATCCACGCAACCAATCACGGCCCGAATACAGCATGGAGAAGGGTCCGCCGGCACAAGGGGAAAAGAATCACGGCACCGCCACAGCCGAGGCAGACCTCAACCTAATGGGCTCAAACCTTCTTGCGCTGGGATTCGGCGACGATTTGCCAACGATCGGCTTCGAAAGCCGAACGGTCACCGTCCAGGCCAATCCCAAGGGCGAATGGATTGGCGGCGCGAAGGATCGAGGTACGGCCGGCCAATCAGACGCCAGCCGAGGAATCATCCGATTCACCTTGCCAAACGGCGCGTCACAGACCGAACTTGAAGACGGGCGAATCCGCGTCACAGGGAATCTGACCTTGCATCTGTGGGATACGTGGCTCAATGTCACCGATGGGCAAACCACCACCACCTATCGCGCGGGTTGGGAAGAAAGGTCAAGCACGGGTCCAGCCGGATCCGTGGTTCAGGAACGGCAATCAAGACTCTTGACCCTGCGGATGGTAAAGGCCGAAGTTGTCCTGACGCTCGACAGCGGCCGCGCCCTACTCGTTTCACCCAGGTCCGCCATCACGGCGTCCGGCCAGGCGCACTTGACGTCTACCCTGGGGTCAATCAACAATCACATGATTCTCGACGAGCCCATCGATGTTCGAGGGGACTTCCGGCTGGAAAGCACCAACGGCACTTCGGGGGACAACCGCATGCGCGGACTCCTTTCTTACCGCGCCGAAGTCACGAGCATCCAGGCCGGGACCGCCCAGATTATCGCTCCCGCGTCACCAAGCAAGGGAATGTCCGCATGGTGGCTCGTCGCCGCTTCGGTTCCCGTTCTCTTGGTGGGAACCGTCGCCGGCATCCGCCGCTACGGACCCGTGACCCTCGACGATGTGGAATACGCCATCCTGTCCGGCCACGATCGGCGCGCGCATCGGTCCGCACGGCGATTGGCGAAGAAGACGCCGCGTGATCCCGACGCTGTGTTCCTCTACGCAACCACCTTGCTCCAACGAAAAGACTTCAAACCATTGTTAGAAAACATCGAACCCCTCGCTGCCAACATCCCCAAACCCGAACGACGCGGAATCGCGTTCGTGTTGGCCGTCGCCTCCCACGCACTCGGGGACAAACAAAGGTCCGCAAAGTGGGGCGCGGAAGCGGCGCGGGAACCCCTCCTTGCCCAGAAATTGGAAGAAAGCGGCGTCGGCTCCTTCAAACCCGGCCCGTCCCGTTTCACACAATCGGGCTACGCGTAAGATCCCAGTGTTTCCGGTTGGGAGAGAAAACGACAACTACACCCACCCCGGCCTTTTCGCAAGGAATACAGAGGCCGCATCGTTGCGTCACTTGTGTCGCCGGCAACGCCCCGCCCCGTTCCCGCGTCCTCTGGACAAAGCCTCGCCACGCCCTGGAAGGAGTTCGAAGACATCCTCGCCCAGCTCGATTCCCTCACCAAGACACTCAAAGAGATCAAAACCCGCGGCATGGTCGGAGAACCCGAGATTCCGCTTGACGCCAGGTTGGAGCGGGTCCGCATCGACGCCGCGAACCTCATCGCGCACCGCATCGTGCCGCTCGTAAGCCGCATCGTCAACGTCCCACCTGTCACCCTCTTCGGAAAGGTCGTAACAGCGGTCCTCCAATCTCCCCAACTGAGTTTCCGCGAATCCGTCAACCGGTTCGGCCTGTCGTTTCACCAATCACGCGCGTCCCACAACGGCGTGCCCGCGCACGACCACCGCCTTGCCACAACGCTCGTCGCCACATTCGCCAAAGCCACGTTCCCAACCAGCATCACGCGGACAAAGAGAGACTCCATCGACGTCCAGATCCAACCAGAACCAGACGCGGGAACCGTTTAATCGCACGAACACCCTCCCCCGCCATCATGCTTTCCGGAGACGATGCCATCACTGAAGCCGAACTCGTGTTCCGCGAACAGGCCGACGGCCGAAAGGTCAGCCGGTTGCCCAACGGCAAGATTGTATTGATCGAACTTCAGGAATTGGATCGCGTCAAGGACGGCGAACGATGGAAAGTCGAATTGGCCCAAAAGGATACTTTCGCCATTGCCCATGTCATCGAACGCCTGGAGGCGAACGCGGCCGCGTCATTTTCACCACCGCGGATGAACTATGCCCCTTCCCGAATGGCTCCGAGGCGCAATCCGACCCAGATCGTGATGCCGCCCTCGACGCCGCCCAAAATGGGGACCGTCGCGCAACAAACCACGCCACCCGTGTCCGTCGCGCCCATCCTGACCTCCGCGATGACGCAGGCCGCACCCACGAGCGTCATCCACAAAGGCGACCGCGTCGCCCTATTCATCGACGGCGCCAACACCGACGGAGCAAGCCGCGAAGCCGGCTACTTCGTCGACTTCGCCAAAGCCAGGAAACTGTTCCAAGGCGACAGCACCGCCTACGCGGCATTCTATTTTGTCGCGGATTTCACGCAGACCGACCCGCTGCACCTACGGTTCTTGGATTTCATGAGCCACGCCGGTTACGTCGTGCGAAAAAAAGCCGTCAAGAAGATCGCCGACGACGAGACCGGCGAGATCAGCTACAAGAGCAACGTCGACACCGAGATCGTCGTCGAACTCCTCAACACCCAAGACAATTACGACGTCGCGTTCCTCTTCAGCGGCGACAGCGATTTTGAACGAGTCGTTGACATCCTCAGGTCCCGAGGAAAACGGGTCTACGTTGTGAGCAGTCGCGCGAACCTATCACGCGAACTCTCCTACGTCGCTGACAAGCCCATCTTCTATCTGGAGAATTTCAAAACCGAACTGCAACGCGAGGATCGACAGTCCGCAGTCATGAAACCATAAGGCCTTCCGGGGGCCGCCCTCGGAGATGAAGTCGCCGGCCTACTCGATCCGGCGTCGGACCAACAACAACCCGAGCGCGATCGCGACCGCGGCCAATGACAGGACCGGGGCCGGTGCGCCGCGCCCTTCTCCACGATTGTTCCCGCCGGTGACGGTCGTCGTCACGGTCACGACCGACGGTTCGTCGGTTTCGTTCTCGTCATCCTCGGTCGGCGTGATGGTGACGGTCGCGGTCGTCGTGATGGCCGCACTGGAGCTCGGCGAAGCGCTCGCCGAGGTCGGCGGAGAAGTTGGCGTCGTCGTGGAGGATTGCGTCATGCCGCCGGTCACGGGCGTCGATGTCGTCCCGGTCGTCGTGCCGGTCGTGGTGCCCGTCGTCGTATCGGTGGTACCAGTCGTGGTGCCGGACGTGTCCGTCGTGCCCGTCGGCTCGCACGAGGACGGCGTCGTGGTCATCGTCGTCGTCCGGGTCGAGGGCGGGAACGCCTGGGTGGACGTGCTCGTGGTCGTGGTCGGCGCACAAGTCGACGATTGGCTAAACGAAGGGGTGCTTGTGACAAGGATCAGGACGAAAACGGTGAGCGTCGCGACCGAGCCTGCTTTCAACACAATCCCAGGGGACACGAAGCCAAGGCCCGGGACGATGAATGAAGAAGGTTCTCAGACAGAGGCCGTCGAGGCTTCGAACATCCGTCTGCCCGGCAGGTGCCCGTGGATATGGGCGCCGCAGAGGTCAAGTGTCGACCGGTGTTCGGTTCGCGTCCGGACCCCATGGCAAACTCCCTTCGCGCGATCCTCTTCGGTGCCAAAGGGATGCGACGAGGGAAAGCCGCAGTGGACTGGTGGACCTTGCCCCACGTCGGAAGCGGCATCGCCCTCGCGCTCCTGCTCGCCGAAGGCTGGCTCATCCTCGCATTGCTCATCCTCTACGAAGCGTTCGAAGAAGCCCTTCGGCGAGTCAAGACCAAAGCCGGCGCCGGCGTGTTCGAACACGAATCGTGGCCCAACATCATCGCCGACGTCATCGTCGCCATGGTGCCCTGGCTCATCGTCGTGTTGTTCTTCCCGTGGTACCAGGCGCCGTTTCGATTGTTCTGATCAGCCTGGAGCGCCCAATCGAACGCCCTGCAATTCCGCCGGGCGCAACGGCAACCACAGTTCGTTGACATTGTCGCCGCCGAGTTGGACCGTGTTCATGCCGGCATCGAAGAACTCGATCGTGCGCCCCGTGTCATCGCTCCGGATGTGCACTTCGAGCCGTTCCCCGGCCTTGATCAGGTCCTCCTGCGGGTACAAGTCGATCATGACCGTGTACGCGCCGTCCGGCAACGGTTCGGGTTGGTCGATGCCGTTTCGGTAAATCGGGTTGAGGTACCCGTAATTCTCGCGCGCCAAAGCGATGGAACCGTCGGTGCCCACCTTGTTCACCACGACCACAAGATGCGTCGTGGGTGCGTCCGATTTCAACGTGAGTTTCACGAGCGGCACGCCCGAGATGATGGTGTCCGTGACGAACGGCTCCGTCTGGAACACGAGCCCCTGGTCCGCACGCGTGGCACAGTCGACCGTGAGGTCCTCGGCGGTCGCCACGGCGGTGCCGCGGTTGTATTCGTCGTTCGGGCAACCAAACCACGCCAACTCCGCCGCTTCGGTTGGTTTCAGTGCGCTCAACGATTTCGCTGCGGTGAAGTGGAGCGTCATCTCATCCCGTTCTTCCGGCAACAAGGGGAAGTTGGCGCTTCGGTGCCACGCGCCGCCCGAGTCCTGGATCCACGCGGTGTCGGTGCCGAACATGCCGGTCTCGATGCCCTTGAGATGGGTGTCGAAGAACGCGGTGACGTATTCCCACCACAACCCGTACGCTTCCGGCGCATCCTTCGGGTACTGGTGCGGCCACTGCCCCGCGATGATGGTCTTGCTCGACGATTCGAGGTTGTTGAAATATTCCGCAATGTGATCCGGCTTCACGTTCCAATCCGCCAACCCCTGCGCCATCAACACCGGCACTTTTACTTCCTTCACTTTCGGCCGAATGTTCCGCTCTTGCCACCACTCGTAGTAGGCGCCCGTCTGGTCGAGGCCGCCGTGGTCGACGATGTTCTCCTTGTACGGGCACATGACTTCCTCCATGTACCGCGGCA
>CAYOZB010000179.1:0-6068 GCA_964408365.1 uncultured Halobacteriales archaeon
GGCGCCGACGATCAGCATCGGCAACAGGTCGAAGATGCGGGCGATGGCGTTCGTGATCGTGCCGAACACGGCGCGTCTGGTGTACGGTCGGACGAAGGGAAGCAGCCGCCACAGGTGTTTGCCGAGCGTCCGGTCGGCCTCCGGCGTCGGCGTGGGCGCGTTTTCGGCCAATGCGTCGGGCCGACAAGGGAACGCGTCATAATGATTTGGTAGTGTCCGACCTGGTCCGTCGATGCCGCCGGATTAGGCCCTGATTCCAATCTTACTATAAACGCGGGCCTCGGTGGACGGGTTTGGTGGGTTCGACATGCGGTTGATGGCCTTCGTCGGGTTGGTGGCGCCGCTGTCTCTTCTCTCCGGCAGTCGGCCGCGAGGTGCGGTACTACCCGCGGACCGACGCGTTGTGAAAGAGCGGGTTCGCGGCCAACCGGATCACTTGGACGTCAAAAGAAACCGTCGTCTGGCCTCTTCGACCAGCCGGTCGAGCCGTTCTTGAAGGTCCGGCGAGGCCTCGCCGCGGGCCAATTCTTCCTTCTCGGCTTCATGGAGTTGCGACAGCAGTTGGCCGTCGGTCAACTGCGCGGGCGCATAGGCTTCCCGGGAACGCAGGACGATGAATTCCTTGCCGATGACCTCCGGGAAGATGTCCATGCCTAGGAATCACCGGTTCCCTACTTTACGTTCCGGGGCGGTCATCGAGGGGACCCCCCGATGATTTGGCGACCTCGTCGCCGGGGAGTGGATGATCCGGGCGCGTTACGCGGGCCCGCCGTACCGTTCGGCGGCGCGCTCGCGGGCTCGTGCAGCTTCGACTTCGCGGTTCTTCGGCTCGGCGTTGGTCACGAGCGACGACAAGAGGACTCGGGCGACCTTCGACACTTCTTCTACTGCTTTGGAACAGGCTTCCTCGTTCAATCTTGAGGGGTGGGTGAACCCGGAGATCTTTCGCACGAACTGCAACGCCGAAGCGTCGATCTCCTCCTCGGTGGCGGGCGGCTCGAAGTTGAACAGGGTTCGGATGTTCCGGCACATGCCAAGCCTCGGGACTGCACTCGTTCTACATCACCGTGTCTGCCCCGTTGTGCGTCGCTTACCGATGGTCCAGAATTCGGTTTCCTCTCGGCGACCGAGGCGGGCGGCAGATTGGGCCGTCCTCGTTGTCAACGTGTCCAGGCCGCGCGGCCTCACCGCGTGCGGTTGGCGCAAGCAACACCAAGAACGAGCCGTCTCTCAGCCATGGAGATGCGCGCATTCAAGGCCTTTCTCGTCCTTGAACGATCCATCGATGGAACCTGAAAGGCGTTCGGCGATGGACCGCCCCGTGTTGATCGCGGGAGTAGTCCTAGCGCTGTTGCTTGCCGCGGAACTGGTGTTCACCTGGCTACTCCTTCCTGACGCCTTAGACGGCTTGCTGACGGGCATCGCATTGGAGTTCATCACCGGCCGCGAAACCGCGTTTCCGGCCGCCCTCGCCGCCGGCACGCCTCCATTCCTCGTTGCAATGGCGAGCGTGTTGCAGAACCTTGCCGTCGCCGCCTTGATCTCACCCTTGGCGATCCGGCTGTTGGATCGGTGGCGCTCCCATGAACACTTCTTGGCCCGGCGACTCCGTCGCATCGAATCCAGCGCCCTTCGGCACCGCGGCTTCGTCACCACCTGGGGTCCACTCGGATTTTTCGCCTTCATGCTCGTGCCCTTCCTGGCAAACGGGGCCCTTGTGTCCCTGATCCTAGCCCGGGTCTGCGGGATCCCCATACGGAACGCGGTGGCCCCCGTGGTCGCTGCGACGGTCCTCATGTCGTTTGCATGGGCATACGCGTTGGACGCGATTCTGCGATGGACCGGCCGCATCGATTCCCGGATTCCGGCGCTGTTCGCGACGATCATCGCAGCGTCCGTCGTCGTGTGGGCCGGGTGGGATGAATGGCGGGAACGCCACCACAGAAAACGGGACCCCGCCGGGCAGTGACAAACCGAAGTGCCTACTTCGCGCGGCGTCGAAGCGCAGCCGCCACCATCGCGATCGCGACGACCAAGAAGAACGTCCCGAGACCGGGGCTGCTGCCGCCCGCTGTTGTGGGCGTGGGCTCCATGCTGGGCGGCGGGGCCGGCGGCTGTTTGTTCACGAAGGTCCACGTGAGGTTCTGTTCTAGTTGCGGCGTGCAGTTGGCGCCGACGAGGCAGTGGCTGTATGTGTGGAACCGGACCTTGGCTTCTGTCCAGTTGAACTCGGGTGGCGTGTAGAGGACGTTGTAGGTGATGGTGCGGTCGTTGTTCGCGACGTCGAACGTCATGGCCCGTAGGCCATCCAATGTGCCAACGTCGACCGTCTTGTTCTCGAACATCACCATCGTCTGCGCGTTCGCCGTGATGTCGATCCGAAGCTCAAACGCGAACGTGGCGTCGGTGACGGGGAACGTCTGGTCGCCGGCCGGCGTCAACGTGTGACCGGGTTTGTACGCGAGGACGAGGTTTTCCTTCATGGAAGTGGCTTTCTCGGTCGAGCCCACGACCTGCGCCACGAGCGTAAGGGTGAAGGGTTGGAGCCCCGGCGCATCCAGGGTAGGTGTCAGCGCCACGGCACCAGGCTTCGTCAACGTGGTACGTGGACCGGATGCACAGTCGGTCAAGGGAAAGGACACACGGGCAGGGGTGACGTTCAACCAAGGAGCCGCATCGGTCGCGGTCACGTCCACGTTGACGGTGCCGCCCTTGGTTGCGATCAGGCTGCATTCGAGGGTCACGTTGAACGGCACCAAGTTGGGTCCCGTTGGTACGAGCACGTCTTGCCAGGAGGGCGTGAACGTGATGGTTCCGCTCTGCGCGACGGCGGATGGCACGGCGCCTACGGTGGCCAGCACGATGAGCATCAGTGCGGCTTGTCCGGTTCGATGCCTGCCCGTCCGGTTCAGAGGCGTCGCCTCGAGAATGCGGCCACGACGAGCGCCATGACCACGATCATCGTCCACAAGGGGGCGGCCGGAGCGTTCCCGCCATGGGAGTCCGTGTGTCCATCATCGCCGTGGTTGTCCACCGCGTCCCTGTGGTCGTCATCGACGCCCCCGATATGCTCTGCATGCTCCGCCGTTGTCTCGGTGACCTTGTGCATGACGCTGCCGTCGTTGACCCACGTCACGGTGTCGCCCACCATCACGGTCAGGTTCGATGGCGTCCACTTCCACTCCTCAAACTCTTTGCCTTTGGGTTCCATCGCGGCGATCGTCCAGTTGCGCGGCTCGCGTCCGCTGCTTGGCTCCCCGATGACGCGGGCGAGCATCCAGGGGTGCGGGTGACAATGGTAGTCCAGGGTCCCGTTGTCGGTGAACGTGTGCGACCACGTTTGGCCGGGTTGCAAATCCGGTGAGGTGACGGGGTTTTCCTCTGAGGCGGTCGCAGGCATCGAAAGGAACGACAGGGCAGAGATGAGGGTCAAGGCCAGGAACGGTGGGCGCACAGGTCGTTGTGAGACGAGCGCCCTATTTGTGCGTAATTTGACAACTCCTGAACTTGCTCCGGTTTCGCACACCTTAACAGGTCACCGCGTGGTTCCAACGACCGGAGCCCGGGGTTTCCATGACGAATTATGCAGGCATTACGACGATCACGATCGGAGCCGTCGCCGCCATTTCATTGTTCATCGCGATCCTCTTGTGGGTCGCGGCGGACCGTGTCGGCAACCCGAAGATCCGGTGGGTGAGCGCCGGGTTCTTCGTGATGGCCGCCAAGAGCGTGTTCATCGCCGCCGCCATCTTCACCGCGTTCCTCGCGCACGAACTCGTGGAACTCGTCGACGCCGTGTTCGACCTGCTCGTCGTGCTCCTCGTCGCGGCTCCGTTCCTCATGCGAAAGTGATTCCGGCATTTTCTGGAAGGTGCCCTGACGCCGGTCGATCCCCGAGACGACGTGAACATGCGCCGACGCATCCTGTTGGCCGTCGAGGAGTACCCAGGGCTTCACTTGCGCGCCATCCAACGCCGTGTTGGCACATCCGCAATGCTGGCCGAATACCACCTCAACGTCTTGGAAAAACTGGGCCTCATCACGAGCAACATGGAACGCGGCTACCGCTGCTTTTTCCCCGTACGCGCCGGCCCCTTGACCCTGGATCCGACCGACAAGAAATGGTTGGGGCTCCTTCGACGGCCACCGATCCTCGGAATCACGTTGCTCCTGTTGGAGACGGTTGCGTTGCCTGCGCAGACCATCGGGGAGCGCCTCACGGTTCCTCTTAGCACCACTCTCTACCAGTTGAAACAGATGGAGACAGGCGGACTCGTCGTGCACGAGCGCATTGAAGGCCGCACGCTGGTCCGCATCGCGGATCCGGGCCGTGTCCTGGAGTTGCTGCGGTCGTACCATCCGACGCCGGATGCGATCACGCGGTACGCGGAGCTTTGGGACCGGGTCCTACAGGCCGTCGGCGGTACCACGTCAAAGCAGGTCGCGCCAGAACCCGAACCCGAGTCTAATGCCTCGCTGCCGGTCGAGGTCCGTCGGGCGCCGCAGAGCGTGCGCACCGTGTACGACGCGCTCCTTGAGGGACCCTTGACGGGTCAGGAATTGGTCTTTGAGACGGGGTTGGCGCGGCGCACCGTGTACGCCGCCCTCGCCCATCTCAAGCGGTCGGGATTGTTGGGGCAGCAGGGTCACTTAAAGGACATGCGGCAGACCAAGTTCTGGATCCCCAAGCCAAACCAAGTGGATTCCGAGGCGCCTCGGGCCTAGTGCGGATCCTCGGCGGGCGGCGTCAATTTGAAATTCGGATCATCGGGGACGCCTTTGCAAGGCGAGCCCGCTTCCGCGTGCTCCTGGAGATCGTCGAAGTAGTCGATGGTGACGGTGAGCTCCATCACGCTGTCCACGGCGCGCCCCTCGGCGAGCGTGCGGTAGAACCCGACAAGGAGTTCCTGCTTCGCCTTGGTCTGGGGTACGACCCACTCTTGGAACCGCGTGTTGCCCAACGTTACGACTTTGGCGGTCTTGTTGTCAGGTCCCGTGATGTTGATGCGCACATCGTTGAGGTTCTGTGCTGGCCCGATCGCGGTGGTGTCGACTTGGGCGGTGAACCGGAATTCTTTGACCGCACAAGGCTTGGCGATGGGGAAATTCCAGGCACTGTGCGCATCTGGCACCGCGTCGAGGTTCTTCCGTGTGCGGTTGCTGAAATCCTTGGGTAGCGTCGTGGGCTGAGTGTAGTTTTGACCGCCGTGCAACTCGGCTTTGAAGGCTTCCAACTCGTCTTCGAAGCCTTCGTACACGATCTTGGTCGCCTGGCCGCCCGGGTACTGTTTGTCGTTGACGTTGTGGGTCTCGACGTGCGTGTGGAACTCCCAGACGCCTTCACGGCCCTCCTCCGCTTCGAGGACCACATCGTAGCGTTGCGCGGGCCCGATCAGCAGCGTGTCGACCCAATACCGGGCCGCCGGGTTGAGAGGATTCCCGTCGGTGTGCGTGACCTGGAAGTCATGGCCGTGCGGATGGAGGGTTTCCACGGTCGTGCCCGCGTTCAAGATTCGCAGTCTCAAACGGTCTCCTGGTTTCACGATGAACAACGTGTCCTCCCGCTCCAACGTGTTCGGGGCGCTTACTCCGTTCATCAACCAAGTGTCGGGCGTCACGTCGACGGCCGGGTTTTGGCAGCCGGGTTCGCCCGTGGCGCCGCAACCGCCGAGGTTCATGTGGCCGGCGTGGGGATTCTTGATGCGCTCCGGGGTCGCTTCCACGAGGCTGCGCTTGAGGGTTCCCAGTACGAGGACGCGGTCTTGCGTGATGTTCACGGGTTCCCATCGTTGGTCTTGGGGCTCGACGATGACGACCCCGTACAGGCCTTGCATGATGTGGAACTGGGTGTCCACGTGGCAATGATACCAGAGGGTGCCCGCTTTCGCTGCGATGAATTCGTACCGGTAGGATTGGCCCGGCGTGACGGAGTCTTGCGTGCTTCCGGGGGCTCCGTCGGAGGCGGCCGGCACGTATTGGCCGTGCCAGTGGATCGTGTGGGGGTGCACGTGGTTGTTCTCGAACTCCACGATGACCTTGTCGCCCTGGCCGAAGCGCAGCGTCGGCCC
>CAYOZB010000180.1:0-5990 GCA_964408365.1 uncultured Halobacteriales archaeon
GCGTACTCCTTCTTCGAGCGGCCCGAGAGCATCTCGAGCGACGCGACCACGACCTTGCCGGCGTCATCGTCCCACTGGCGCGTCTGAAGACGGCCCTCGATGTCGACCAGCTGGCCTTTCGACAGGAACTGGCCGGTGATCTCGGCCAGGCGGTCCCAGGACCAATGTTCAGTTGGCGCGTACTCGCCGATCAGTCGTCCTCGTCGTCGGGATCGGGATCGCCTCGCACGAGACGCTGACGCTCGGCCTCGTACGCTCGCAACGCTTCGGGATCGACCGTCAGTGTCAACGTCAGCTCGACGGTCTCCAAGGGCGGCGGTGGGTTCATCCGGCGACGTTCGGCAATCCGCGCGGGAAACCCGTCCAGCGTCTCGACCATCCGCAACACCCACGCCCGATACTCCTCGATCGGCGTGTCGATGAATCGAGCGACGAGATCGAAGATGCGCCGGTACCGCAGCGGGTGACGCGATCCCCGTAATCGAGCGGCCCAGTCCATGACGGCGACGTAGGTCGCTCCCATGCGATCCGCGAAGTGGGCCATCTCGACGGGGTCGGCCGGCTCGCCGGGAGCGCCGATAGCGGCCTCCAGAGCCGGCCCGTTCAACAGATTCGACCAGTTGCCGATGATGTTGATGATCTTCGCGCGCTCGCCCTCGAGGAACGACTCGACGTCATCATCGGTCACCACGACATCAGACGTCTTCACGTACCGAGCCCTGTGATCGCGGTAGTTCTCTGCGCGCTTATCCATCTCCTGGTAGAGCGACGCCGCGAGCAGCATGTACTCCCACCCGTCGGGGCGGCGCGCGATGAGTCGCCGCGTCTCGGCCGGCGTGCGCGGCACGCGGCGTATCGGCGGCCACGGTCGGCGGGACCAGAGATCGACGAGCCAACGCCGACCGACGAACCCAGCGATGGCGATGATCGCCGCGACGATGAGGCTCGGAGCGATGTTGTCGATGAGCCACGGCATCAGGCGGTCACGCACCGCACCGGCAATCCTCCATCCCGTTAGTATGACGTTGTCATACGCTAGCGATAAGGGATAGGATGCCCTGGTGAGCGAGAGAGTGGAGGCAGCGATTCGTTCGACAAGTCGAGTCGCTGGCCTAACCCACCTCCTCTACCGGTACCCTGCCCGCTTCTCGCCAGAGTTCGCGCGTGCTGCCATCCAAGAGTTCACCCGGCCGGACCAGTGGGTGTTGGATCCCTTCGTCGGCGGCGGCACGACGGCCGTAGAGGCGCTCGCCAATGGGCGCCAAGTTGCTGCCATGGACCTGAATGCACTCGCGATTTTGCTCACGCGCGCAAAGACGACGCCGCTCTATCGACGCGACGAAGACGTTCTGCGCGCCTGGGCGGAAGGAGACGCGCCTCCTCTGCCACTTGCAGATGCTCGTCTGCATAACGCACCAATAGACCACATCAATAGGCTGGCCCCACTCGCCCTGTCAGCCGGAGCTCTCCCACTGGAGCGACAGCGCGAAGCTGCGAGGGCACTACTGGTGCACGTTGGACAGTGGGGCATCGACGGCCGCCAGGCACCAGTGGATGCCGATCGTCTGCGGGACCAGCTCGTTCGATCCTTGAATGAACACTTCGCTGGGCTTCACGATCTGGCGACGCAAGCCAGCCGGTATGATGTGTCTCCGAACCAGCTCGTCCGGCGCCGCATCGTGCGGCATGGGGATGCCGCGGAGATAGCGCGCGGTCGTCCC
The DNA here is from genome assembly GCA_964408365.1 of uncultured Halobacteriales archaeon. Taxonomy (GTDB): domain Archaea; phylum Thermoplasmatota; class E2; order JACPAO01; family JACPAO01; genus JACPAO01. Next base: position 1,722 of record CAYOZB010000180.1, read on the forward strand.
TGGAACCGCCTGACACGCCGTTTCAAGCTCGTCCTGACGTCACCGCCATACCCAGCGGTGCACGTGCTCTATCACCGCTGGCAGGTTGGAGGTCGAAGCGAGACGGCCATGCCTTATTGGCTCTCAGATCTGAGCGACGGCGTTGGAGAGGCGTACTACACCATGGGCGGGCGTTCCGCCAAAGGGGAGACGGTCTATTTCAACACTATCCGCGGCACGTTCTCGAATATCAGACGGCTGCTCTTGCCAGATGCCCGCATCGTGCAGTTACTCTCGTTCTCCTTGGTCGAACGCCAGCTGCCGATGTACATGAACGCCATGGACGAAGCGGGATATGAGGCGGTGGGCGCCGACCCGACGCGGCGCGAAGTCCCGAACAGGCGTTGGTATTACCGCGTTCAGCCGGAGCGCGGCCGCACGCACGAGTACCTACTCATCCACCGCGTCCGCCCCTAGGCGGCGTCGTCCGCAACATCATCCCCGACCCCGCTCCCTGAAAGGGTCGCTACCTCCTCCTCGTCGAGCTCACCGAGGATGTCAATCATCGGCAGGAGAGCAGGAGCCAGGGCATCGGTTGCAGCGGCGACGAGGTCTTCGGGCGACCATTCCGGGTCGATATCGTCTCCCTCTTTCTCATTACCGTTCTGGCCATGCTCGCCCGCGTATCGAATGGCGGTGATAGCCGACAGTGTCATCCCGAACTTGTATCGGTACTGGATCATCTCGGCGTTCTTGGCGTGGGCCTTCTTCTCGGCCAGTAGGAAGTCGTTGTCCATGTTGATAAACAAATCGTAGGCACCGATGCCCGGAACCTCCCCCTGGGCGACGGCTTCACTGTTGATCGCGCGCACGGCAGAGAAGCGGTCCATCCGGTACTTCTCCCATTCCTCCTTATGCACGGGCGTAGGCTCGGGGATGTCGATGCCCGCAGGTCGCTTCTCGGTCTCACCCGCCGGCTCCTTTTCAGGCCGCTTCTTCCTCTCGTATTCCTTCGTTGGGTGCTGAGTCGCCTCGGGGCCGATCCGGAGGATCGCCTCGTTCACGAAGGGGTCGACTAGCGTCTCGTCTTCGACCTTCACCCGCACCCTCAGCTTGTCGTCGTCCTTGGCCTCAGCCGGGAGGTCAAGGTTCACGTGCGCGAATCCTTCGTAGAGATTGGTATTCGAGTCGACAACTACGTCCTTACCATTGACGGTCGCGGAAACGGAGATGTGGCCGCGGCGAGCAGACCGTCGGAAGTAGTCGCTCACGACGTCCGTCTCAAACGTCAGGCGTGCACGTTGCTTCAGATGTGCGATGCGCTCCAATGTCGCCCCGTACTCACGGTCGCGGAATCGGAAGTAGGTTGGATGGAGCTTTCCCTTGAACTTCTTGCCGACAGGAACCTCTACCGTGCTAAAGGGGTTCGACAGTTTTGACCCCGGGAAGAAGAGGCGTGCGAGGGACGGCGACCTCTTGAGCATATTTCGCAGGATCTCTTCCACCGGCTTCGAGTCGCCGACCCGCGCCGCGGTGTCTTCCTGACGGCGTCGGTTCCTCAGCTCGAGTAGCCCCGGATGCCGTCGCAGGAGATCGGCAAGCTGCTCTTCGATGCGTCTGGCGAGACGGGCATCGGCGAGGCGGTCCCGGCTGTTCATGAAGAGGTCCTCCTTCATGCGCGGGTCCAGTTCGGTGCAGTCGAGAACGACGAGGAGCGACCTTGCCAGATAGCCGAGTCCAACCGTCGAACGCCCGAAGAAGGCGTGCGACTTCACGGCATGCGTCTGGCCATTCACGACGTACAGGATTCCCTCAGTCGTCTTGTAGCTCTCATGCCGGTCGCTCTTCCCTGGCTCCTCCGCGCGTCGGAAGGCGTAGATCGTGTACCCGATAGTCTGACCAGCTACGGAAATCGTCCCAGAGTCTGGGAAGCCAGGCTCCAAGTTCCCGGCCTTCTCGTCGGCCTCCTGCGCACGAAGGCGTACTTCAAGTCCCGTCAGTGTCGTCTCAAAGCTGCCCTCTGTCCGGCCACCAAACGCGCGGCACTCGTGCAACCGGATGGGCAGGATCAGTCCCGGCATCATCATGTCGAGCCGCTGGAGCAAACCGCCCTTCATGAAGAAGTGGGTGTCGTTGCGGGTGTCGTACTCGTAGAGCTTCAGAAGCGTGCCCCAACGCGAAGCTCGGGCGTATGGGTCCTGACCGACAGGGAAGATGGGGAGCTCGTCGGCTTCGAACCGGAGGACTTCCCCCTTCTGGGGCTTTTCGACGGCGCCGACGGGTGCGAGATATCGGTATGTCGACACGCGCGTGCTTTCGGAAGGGTTGTCACGCCGGACGATGGCGAAGCCCCATTCAGACGACGAGCCGTCCTCGTCGGCAATCTCCGGGTGGCGCTTGCTGAGCACGAGTTGGAGATTGTGGTAGCCACAGAACCGCAGAGCTCCCGTTCCGCCCATGTTGAACTTGCCCTGGACAAAGGGAATGCTCTTCTTGTTGCCGTGGAGGAGCGACAAGATCGTCTTCGGCAGCGACTGGGGTGACTGGCCTTCGCCGGCATCCGCGAGCGAGATCGATGGCTTGCGGCCGCGCTTACCTGTCAGCGCGATCGTGATATTGCGGGAGACCTCAGTGCGTTTCCCCGGACTCCAGTTCGCCATCGTCCCGAGGGAATCCGGGATGTCCTGGGGAGCGGCCCCCTCGTAGAAGATTGCTACCGCCTCACGGGGCGTCTGAGGAGCCTTAGACGACCGCGGATCGATGCCCGCCGCGAGCGCGCGGCCCATCAACGCTGCATCCACAGCGTTGACAGCCTTCTCCACCAGGGCAGCCTCTGGATTGCTCTGCTGAGCTCCGGCTGGGCTGAAATTGTCTTCCTGGTCGCCGTACAGGCGCCATACCGCCCGGTCGCCCCAGTATCCGGCTCGCCCAAGTAGGGCGATGACTTCATCCTCCGAGTCGGCCGTGAGCAAGCTCATCAACAGCTTCCGTGACTTGTCCCCACCTTTGGTGTCCATCGTCCCGCTCATGACCGTTCTCCCCTATCTCGGCAGTTTGAACTGCGGCTTCCGGTGATTCTGGAACTTGGCGCGCGCCGTCTTCAGCTCCCGCTCGATCGCGGTGAAGATCAACCTGACGTCCTCTTCGCCGTAGCTATACGCGTACGGATTGCTCAGGTTCCCAAGGAGTCGAATCCTTTCGAGCACAGCGTTAGTCCGCTTCTCGGCCAATCGCGCGAATGCCTCGCGTTTCCTGTCGTCCACGTGCCGTTCCTTCCAAAATAGGAGCCTTCTGTGCAAAGGAACTATGGCACGTGGGGGGCCGGCGATGTCAAGAGCCTTGGGGTTATTTGGGCGTTGGTTGAAGAAATTGAGCGTGAAATGAGTCCACGACTCTTCGATCGAGAGCTCATTTCGGGGCGTGACGGGCCCGGAATGGCCGCCTACGGCGGCCCATTGGCTGCCGCAAACGCGTCTTGCTCGCTGCTTCACGCACGACCACCGACGCACCATGGGCCGGTCGAGTCTGCGACGATCGACGATTTGCGCCGCTCCTCAGGCGCACCTGCGCGCGGCTCCGGTTCCGATGTCTGCGGAGGTAGCGATCGACCCGTCCGGCCGGATCAGCAGCCCGCCTGGGCATCTGGGCAGCGGCAAAGAAAAGCCGGCGGGCCGTCGCCCGCCGTCAGGTGATCATCAAGGTTCGTCTACGCGCAGACCAACGCTCGAATCTGGTTGAGCACATCCGCAGCGCCTCCGCTCACTGCCGCCTTCAGCTCCTCGTCGTGCTCCGGCGTCTCGTCGTGAGCCGCGTCCAGCAGGTCCGCGATGGGCGTACCCATGCGGAACAGCCGAATCGGGTTCTCCTGCCAATCAGGAACATCCACGGGGTAATGTGCGATCCCTAGCCCGTGGAGCTTGCTCGAAATCTCCTTCCGAACATGCTTGCCGAGCCGCCCGTACTTGAAGGCGTCGCGCACTTCCCCGACCTTGACGGTCAGGACGTTGCCGTTGTCGATGACTGCATCCCGCAGCTTTTCTGGTGTCTCGTACTGCATTCGTATCACCTCCTTTCGGGAAAGATAATGTCTCGCGATGACACAGTCATGGTACCAGAATAATCCCACGTTGTCAAGTTATGTGGGGAGTTATTCCTCGGCGGACCGATCTCGGCTGTTTGGCGCGGCCGTCATCGCTCCCCGCCGTTGACGTCGCCGGTCGCGCCGGCGTGCTGGTCGATCCACGCCGCCAGCTTCGACGTGGCGTTCGCGACGGCGACCTGGCCGGACGC
>CAYOZB010000181.1:0-5988 GCA_964408365.1 uncultured Halobacteriales archaeon
TCGCCGCTCTTGAACACGGCGTTGCCCGCCACCGCGACCGTCGCCCCGGCCTTCTCGATCACGCGGGCCGTGGTTGGATCCACGCCACCATCGATCACGATCTCCAACGGCCGACCGGCCCCGTTCTTCTTGAGAAGATCCTTCGCCGCCCGGATCTTTGGCACGACGGACTCGATGAACTTCTGTCCACCAAAGCCCGGGTTGACGGTCATGAGCATGAGCTGGTCCAGATCAGAAACCACGTTCTCGACCGCAGACAACGGCGTCGCCGGGTTGAGCACCGCTCCCGCCTTGGCCCCGGTGTCGCGGATCTGGTTCAAAGTGCGGTGAAGATGCGTCGTCGCCTCCACGTGCACATTGATGTGATCCGCACCGGCCGACCGGAACCGCTCCACGTACCGCTCCGGCTCCACGATCATGAGATGAACGTCAAACGGCTTCTTCGTCACTTTGCGGATCGACTCCATCACGACAAGACCCATCGTGATGTTGGGCACGAACCGACCGTCCATCACATCGATGTGAAACCAGTCCGCGCCCGCTTTTTCGACGGCCTCGAGTTCGGCACCGAGGCGAGAAAAATCGGCCGACAGGATCGACGGAGCGACCTTGAGGACCACATGCCGGCCGAAATTGGGGCCGGTTTATGACCTCGCCTATCCCCCGGCCGCTCAGGCTTGTCTTACAACCTGCCTCCACGCTACTCATATGCTGTGGTCCGGCCTCCTCGGACTCGGTGACTCTCACCATGAGGACCACAACCCCCTGGACCGTACTCGGACTGCTCGTGATCGCAACCATCGCCGCCGCCACCGCCGCGGCCGAAGAGGAGCCCGCACCCACCGCGCGCGGCACCCTCCTCCACCAGTACTTCGACGTCAAGGACGGAGCCGTCGTTCTGTCCAAGCAAGCCCCGCTCGTCAAGGAACCCGGCACCTGGACCGCCACGGGGACCTTCAACTCCCGCGACGGACTCAAGATCGAGATCCCCCTCGCGAACGTCGACCCCTCCGCGAAGGTCGTCGAAGACCAAGGCGTCACCGGGTGGATCAGCCACTCATTCTCCATGAAATCCAGCTCGACGACCATCTTCGGGCCCGGCTCCGGCAGTTTCAGCTGGAACCTCGTCGAAGGCTCCCGCGCGTCCAAACTCGTCATCGACTGCCGCTACAACGACCCCTACTACTGCCAGAGCGACAAAAAGGACGTCCGCTACGTCGGCACTTTCCCCGGACACGGCCCCGACGCGCGGCCCCACACCCACGGCAACGAAACCCACCGCACCGACGGCCTCGAGGCACGAGAATTCGGATGGGTCCTCACCTACACGATCCCGCCCTGCAGCAGCCTCAGCTGCCCCGTCCTCTATGGCAACTACCAGTACACGTTCAACCTCGTCGTCGACGGAACCACCTTCGTCGAATACTGGGTCGACGGCGCCACCCCGGCCCCTGAACCCGCCGCCCCAGAGGCCGAACCCGTCGCCGACGCGCCCGCTGATGACAACGCCACCGACAACGCGACGGACAACAGCACCGACCCGGCCGACCCCGACGACGGCAACTCCACGAGCAACAACACCTCCGGCAAAGGCTCCTCGTCCGGCAAGGCCGACAGCGGATTCGGACCCCAAAGCTACAACGTCCAACCCAAAGGCAAGGCCCCGGGCCTTCCGCTCGCCGGCTTCGTCGTGGCTTTGATCGCGGGCCTCGCCTTCAGCCGCCGACGACGCGCCTAAGTCCGCAACCATCGTCGGCGGGCTGGGTCCTCGGCCCGCCGACCTCTCCGTCCAACAACCTCTCGCGGTATTTTCCATCGGAGAGGACTTGAGCATCAACGACTTGCGCCGGCCAAATTGACACGGATCCTCGACCTCTTCGCCGGCTGCGGCGGCTTCAGTCTCGGTTTCCACCAGGCCGGACTTCCCACCACTCGCGCCGTCGAGAATTTCAAACCGGTCGCGGCCTCGTACGCGGAGAACTTACCCGACGTCGAGCTCATGGTCGAAGACATCCAAAAACTGGGATTCCAGGATCCCTTCGACGTCGTCATCGGCGGACCGCCCTGCGAACCCTACACAAGCGGCAGCGCGGTGCGCGAGGAAAACCCCCTCGACCGCATGTACAAAAATAAAATCGGCGGGTTGGTCCTCCACTACGTCCGACTCGTCGGCCTCGTCAAACCCAAGTTCTTCGTCATGGAGAACGTCCTCCAGGTCGCCGAGGGCCCGCTGCGCGGCGCCATCGAGACCGAATTCAAGAAAGTCGGCTTCCCCAAGATCCACTTCAACGAACTCTTCGCCGAAAACTACGGTACACCCTCCCACCGACGCCGACTCTTCATCTCCAACCTCAAGATCGATCCGCCCCGCGTCACCGGCAAATCCCTGCTCGTCAAGGACACCATCGGCGACCTACCGAAGCCCGGCACGAACAAAGACATCAACCATCTCCCCCACCCGTTAAGCGCCGACAAGCGTGCGCGCATCGAACGCTCGAGCGCGGGCGAGGCGCTCTACTCCTACAAATCTGGCACCGGACGCACCCACGGCAACTGGCGACGACTCAACGCCGAAGAGATCGCACCCACCGTCACCGGCAACGCACGCTTCATCCACCCCACCCAAGACCGACTCCTTACCGTGCGCGAACACGCACGACTCATGGGCTACCCCGACACGTACATCTTCCGCGGAGGACGCGACATCCAATACGACGTGATCGGCGAATCCGTCCCGCCGCCGCTCGCGAAAGCCATCGCACTCACGATGCGGGACGCGTTGGGATTGCCGGCTCCGACCGCGGCGCCGCCAAGCGGATGAAAATCCGCACGTCGACCCCTCTCTTCCTCTCGAACGACTGTGCCGACCCTCCGCGACCGCGGTCGGGGGTCGTGCGCAAATGCTTTTATCAAAACCGGCCCTCGCCGCGAATCGCCCCCCATGGCGATCCCCGAACATCACACTGAGAAACTTCTGCGGGAACTCGCCATCACGGCCGCGCACATCCGCAAAGACATCGTCCAGACCGTGTACGATGCTGGTAGCGGACACCCCGGCGGTTCCCTCTCCTCCACCGACGTCCTCACATGCCTCTACTTCCACCACATGCGGCACAACCCCAAGGACCCGAAGTGGGCTGACCGCGACCGGTTCGTCATGAGCAAAGGCCAAGCAAGCCCCCTCATGTACTCGGTCCTCGCGCACGCCGGATACTTTCCCCGCGAACTCCTCAAGACGTTCCGAAAAGCCAACAGCCTCCTCCAAGGACACGTCGAGATCAAGGTCCCCGGCGTCGAATTCACGACCGGCAGCCTCGGCCAAGGACTCAGCGGCGCCATCGGCATGGCCCTCGCCGCACGCCTTGACCGAAAAGAGTACCGCACCTACTGTTTGCTCGGCGATGGCGAAACCCAAGAAGGACAGATCTGGGAAGCCTCGATGAGCGCGTCCCACCACAAACTCGACAACCTCTGCGCCATCATCGACCGCAACGGGTTGCAGATCGACGGACCCACCGAAACCATCCTCTCCCTCGGCGAAGTCGCCAAACGCTGGCGAAGCTTCGGCTGGCACGTCATCGAGATCGACGGACACGACGCCGACGAGATCCTTCGCGCACTCCACGAAGCCGAGACCGTCAAAGGCCAACCCACGATGATCGTCGCCAAGACCGTCAAAGGAAAAGGCGTGAGCTTCATGGAAGGCTCCCTGAGCTTCCACGGACGACCGCCGAACAACGACGAATACGGCAAGGCCATGCAGGAACTCAACGACATGATCCAAAAAACCGAGACCAGCCTCGGGGTGAACTAAGCATGGTCACCCTCTCCCCCTTCGCACTCGGCGGCAACGAACCCAAGATGAAGACCACGCGCGACGCCGCCAGCCAAGCCATCATCAACATGGGCCGCAAGGACGAACGCATCGTCGTCCTCGACGCCGACCTCGCCCTCTCCACCAAGACGGTGCGGTTCGGGAACGAGTTCCCCCACCGGTTCTTCGACATGGGAATCCAAGAAAAGAACATGATCGGCGTCGCCGCCGGCTTCGCCACCTGCGGCAAGATCCCCATCGCCGCCACCTTCGCCGCCTTCGCCACCGGCCAAGTCTACAACACGATCCGCCAAAGCGTCGCCTACCCCAAACTCAACGTCAAGATCTACGCCACCCACGCGGGCATCAGCGTCGGAGGCGACGGAGCCACCCACCAGATGCTCGAGGACCTCGCCCTCATGCGATGCCTCCCGAACTTCACCGTCCTCGCCCCGAGCGACGCCACGGAGACCGTCAAGGCGATGGAAGCCGTCATCGCCCACCAAGGACCCACCTACTTGCGCATCGGACGGGAAGACGAACCCGAACTCTTCACCGAATTCGACGACTTCGAGATCGGAAAAGGCTACACGTTGGTCGACGGCACCGACGTCACCATCGCCGCGTGCGGCATCATGACCAAGAAAGCCCTCGAAGCCGGACGCAAACTCAAGGCCGAAGGCGTCTCCGCCCGCGTCGTCGAACTGCCCACCATCAAACCCATGGACGAAGCGTTCCTCGAAAAATGCGCACGCGAGACCGGAGCCATCGTCACCGCCGAAGAACACAACATCATCGGCGGCCTCGGCGGCGCAGTCGCCGAACCCCTCTCCCGCCGCTACCCTGTTCCGCAAGAATACGTCGGCGTCCACGACATGTTCGGCGAATCCGGCTCCGCCCGCGACCTCATCGAAAAATACGGACTCGGCCACAAGCACATCATCGAAGCCGCCCAGAAAGCCGTCGGTCGCCGCGGACGACGCGTCGTGACCCATTAAAGAAGCCCTTATTGGGACGCCCCGGCGCTCGTCACACCGTGGAATTCTACCGTCCGCGCGACGTCGCGAGCACCCTCATCCTCGTCGGAGCGGTCGTCGTCGCCATCACGTTCACGGGCAACGCCCTCCCCCAAGGTCCCCTGCGACTCTCGTTCTGGGTCCTACTGTTCTTCGTCACGGGCGCATTGTCGCCCGCCCCATGGATCGTGCCGCCGGCGTCGGTCGTGTTCTTCTGGATCGCGGTCGCCGTGACGCCCTCGACGCAAGGCGGTTGCCCCGCGAACCAATTGTGCGAACCCATCCCGAACGCCGCGGAACTCTTCGTGTACGTCTCCCTGCTCGTGCTTGTCTCTACGTTTGGCGGGGCGGCCCTGCGTACGATGTACCAGTTGCAGAAACAGCTACGCTCCAGTCAATCGCAAGAGCCGAAGGAAGACCTGCCACCGTGAGGCGCCGGCGAACCATGATGCCTTACTTGGGCAACGTGTCCGTGATCTTTCCCTCGGAGAACGTCACGATCCCTTGGAACCCGGCGCCATTCTTCAGACCAGGTCCGAGGATCTCCGCGGCCAAGCCGGTCGCGGGCACGACGACGTCGATCGGCCCGACGACGGTCGGCACCGACAGGTACTTCGTGTACCAATACACGAAACCATCCGGGGTCTGCGTGAACTCGACGAAGCTTCCATCCTCGGCGGGGATCGCGCCCGCGCCGCTGAACGTGTAGGTTTCGTTCCCGAGCGTCATCGAGCCTTCAAACTGGAATCCGGCGCCGACCGCTTCGTACGACGAGAACGAGGCCTTGCCATCCTTCGCGGGAACACCCGCTTCGACCAACACGGCGCGTCGATCCGCGTCCGGGATCAACACGTCCCATTTCACGAAGTGGTGTTTCGCGCCCGCAACACGCATCGCGGGCGGCGGGATGACGGCCGTGAACAGGCTGCCGTAGACAAGGTCCGGGACCGTACCGTTGAGGCCGACGCCTGCGTCACAGGTGAACATCTCGATGCCAAGGTTGCCCGTGCTTGCCGGGTTCGCGGGGGACACGGGAGCGCCGCCTTCTTCGGCGACGACCTGCGCTGCGCTCATGACGGTGAAACCTTCCGGGACATGCGGCTGCACTTTCGCGATGGGCGCGTCGATGAGGGCCACCGCCAATTTGCATTTCTCCAT
>CAYOZB010000182.1:0-5956 GCA_964408365.1 uncultured Halobacteriales archaeon
GGCGGTGGGTCGTGTGGGTCTTGGGGACCGTGACGATGGCGACTTTCTTCGCGCCGGTGTTGTCGATGCAGTCGAGCACGGCGCCGTTCGGTAGGCCTCGGGTGGAGCGGCCTGCGATTCCCTTCATCTACTTCGAGCCTCCGCGGTTTTCGACAAGGACGAAACTGATGGTCTTGCTGATCGGGCGGCATTCCATGATGCGGACTTCGTCGCCGATCTTGGCGTTGAGGCAGGGCGGCGCGTGGACGGGGTAGCGGCTCGTGCGTCGCTCGTACCGTTCGAACTTGGAGACGTATCGGGCGTGCTCCTTCTCGACGATGACGGAGCCGGTCATCTTGTTGGTGACGACCTTGCCGACGAACTGCTGTCCTCGGACCTTCAAGTGTCCGTGGAACGGACAGAGGTCATCGCTGCAGCTCGTCTTGGGCGCCGGCACCTCGATCCCGATGTCTCGGGAGGCCTTGGATGTCGTCGGCGCCTTGGGGGCGGCGGCTGTTTTTGGGCTCGTTGTCGTCGTTGCCATCTGATTCACCTGACTTTTTTGATTCGGTCTTCGGGCCGGAATCGGATCCGGTCGCCCGGGATTGTGACGCGGCCCCGGTCCGTCACGAGGGCAAAGACCGTGTGGGCCTTTGCGACGCGACGGGTGCGTCCGTCCTGCGCGCGCAGGACGAGGGTGTTGAGGGACTCGTCCACGACGACTCCGGACAATCCGACCAGGGTCGGGTCCGGGGCCTCGAGGACCTCCGCCTCGCGTCCAAGCCATTCGTCGCGCAGGTCGCGCAACGAGGCCGGAGCGGGGCGTCCCTCAGGGAGCGACCTCGGCGGGGAATCCCATTGTTTTGAGGACCTCGGCGACCTTTTTTCGGTGTTCGCCTTGGAGCTCGACTCTGCCTTCTTTGAGGGTTCCTCCGCAGGCGCACTTGGCCTTGAGTTCCTTGACGAGCTTGTCGAGGTCGATGTCTTGCGGGTTGATTCCTTCGACAATCGTCATCACCTTTCCATATCGTCGCTTGTCGGCGTAGATGCGGATCTCTTGGCTTTCGCGTGCGATTTCCTCACAGACACAGAGCTCATCGGGGAGCCCACACGTGTCGCAGATCTTACTCATCCATTCCTCCGGGTTTCCTCCTTCTTGGTTTTGGATGCCGCGCTCTTGGCCGCCTTGTTCGCGGCGGCTTTCTCAGGAGCGACGGCCTTCTTGGCTTCGGGTGCCTTGGGCGCGCGCGGCGTCGACTTTGGCTTCGCGGCCTTCGGCGGGACTTTCGGGGCGTTGGCTTCGTCGATGGCGTCCTGCTTGGCCTGTTGACGCAGCCGGTAGGCGTGGGCCTTCTGCTGCGCCAGGGCGGGTTGGCCCTTTGGCGGCATGGGGACCGGGTCGGTCTTCGGCCGGGCGGTCTGCCTCTTTTCCTTCTGGCCACGGATGCCGAGGCGTTCCTCTTGCTGGATCGTGAGGATGCGGGCGATCTGTCGGCGGATCTGGCGGATCTTTCCGGGGCTCGGCGGGGAGCCTCCCATGGCGGCGACTCCGCGTTCGTGCTGGAGTTCCTTGCGCAGATCCGTGAGCGTCTTGAAGCGCTCGTCGCCGTTCATCTTGCGGACTTCTTCGGGTTTGACGTACGCCATGATTATTCGCCTCCGGCGACGGCGCCTTCAGGGACCGTCTCTTTGTCGGCGGCTTCCTTCGGGGCGGCTTCCTTGGGCGCTTCTTTCGGAGCGGCTTCTTTCTCTTTCTTCACGCGCGGCGCGCGGGGTTTCTTCTCCGGCTCGTGCTTCGCCTCGGACGGTTTGGCCGGGGGTGGGGCCATGTCGGCGGCGGCGGCCGGCTGAGCGGGGGCCTTCGCGCGGTTGGCGGCGGCCTGCTCGGGGGTGTAGATCGTGATGTTGTCGGGGAGGACGGCGTCCGGTCGCATGATGCGGACCGTGCAGCCCATGACGCCGAGTTTCTTCTTGCAGACGGCGAACCCGATGTCCATGACCTTGTCCTTCGTGTCACCGCAGTACTTGAGGTGGCCCGACTGGAACTTCTCGGTGCGGTGGCGTTGTCCGGTGAGTTTGCCGCTGATGATGACCTGGCAGCCCTTGGCGCCGGAGGCCATGACGCGTTGGACGGTGGAGTGGCCTGCGCGTCGGAAGTGCCAGCCGCGCTCGAGGGCTTCGGCGAGTTTGATCGCCATGATCTGGGCGTTGAGGGACGCGTTGCGCCCGGCTTCGACGACCTCGATCTGCGGGTTCTCGACCTTGTAGCGCTTGCTCAGGGCTTCGGTGAGCATGTTGATCGTCGAGCCCTTGCGGCCGATGACCATGCCCGGTCGTTCCGCGAGGATCGAGACGCGCGTTCCCATCGGGGTGCGCTGGATCTGGATGCCACCGAACCCGGCGCGTTCCGTTTCTTTCTCGAGGAACTCGCGGATCATGAGGCGGTTGACTGCTTCGCGGACGAATTTGCGTTGGACGGCCATGGTTAGGCTTCCTCCTTCTCTTGGATGAAGATCTCGACGTTGCAGGTCTCTTCATTCTTCTTCGTCGCGCGGCCCATCGCACGCGGCATGAACCCCTTGAGCATGCGTCCCTTGTACGCCTGCGCGTGGATGATCACCATCTTGTCAGGGTCGAGTCCCTGATACTCGGCGTTGTTGATGGCGTTGCGAAGCACCTTGAGGGTGCGGTCGGCCGACTTGACGGGGTACCGGCCCTTGCCGATGCCGGGTTTCGATGCGATCTTGCGGTTGCGTCGGACCATCTTCACGGGTTTCTCGAGGCGGATGACCGCTTCGAGGTACTCCTCGGCGGTACGGACCTTCATGCCGCGGATGGCGTGCGTGATGTTGATGGCGTTCTTCCAGGAGGTGCGGAGCTCGTGTCCGTAGGCGCGAGCGGCCTTCTCTTCCGGGAGTTGTTGAGAGTATGGCATTTTTTCCGACCTCACTTGAGCGGCAAGTGCTTCGATCCTCGGGTGGCACCGACACCGACGCCTCCGTGCTTGACCATCTTGCGCGTCAAGACGAATTCGCCGAATGCGTGCCCGATCATTTCGGGCTGGATCTGGAAGTTGACGAACTCCTTCCCACCATGGAGCGCGATCACGTGCCCCACCATTTCGGGGGTGATGATCATGCCACGCTCGTGCGTGCGGACCGGCGTCGCCGGGTCCGTCGCGCGGATCACTTCGAGCAAGTGCATCTCTTCCTTCGTGTACCCGCGCAGGAGTGTGCGGCGGGCGCGCGACGGAAGGTAGTCGAGGAGGTCTTCGGCCGAAAGCGCCTGGAGTTCCGGGAGGGTGAGTCCGCGGAACGTGAACTCCTTTCGCTTGCGTGCTTCAATGAGTGTTGCTGCCTTGCGCATGCGTCGGCGCGCTGCGCCGGGGGATGCTCGGATCTGTTGTGCCATGGCTTACACCTTCTTGCGCCCGGTGCGCTTGGGCGCGATCTTTCCGACGTTGCGTCCCGGGGGCGTGCCGCGGGCCATCGAAGTCGGTTTGCCTGGGTAGTTGTGCGAACCGCCACCGTGCGGGTGAGCGACGGGGTTCATGGCGGTACCACGCACGTTGGGCCAGCGTTGGGCCATCGAGCGGAGTCCCCACCATTTCTTGCCGGCCTTCATCCACGGCTTGTCCCCGCGGCCGCCGCCGGCAACGTTGCCGATCGTGGCGCGGCACTCGGCATTCATGGTCTTCAGTTGGCCGGAGCGGAGTTGGACGACGGTGCCGTTCGGCGTGTGGCCGATGACCGTTGCGAACGCGCCTGCTGCGCGGATGTATTTTCCACCGTCACCGGGGCTGCCTTCGATGTTGAAGATGGGCATCCCGGTCGGGATCTTGCTGACGATGGTCGTGTCGCCGATCGACATGGTCTGTTCGCGGATGTAGCGGATCGTGCCGCCGACGCGAAGACCCTCTTGCGGGAGCACGTACTGTTCCGTGCCGTCCTCGAACCGCACAAGCGCGAGTGGCGTGGTGCGGCCGGGCGCGTGGATGAGGTCGACGACCTTCGCGTCGCCCGTGCGTGCCGGGTGGCGGATGTCATCGACGTGCCGGTGACTGGGCGAGAGGTAGCGGGGCCGTGCGCCACCGCGCTTTTGGGTGATGAGACGCTTTCCCATCTAGAACACCCCGATGCGCATGCCGATGTCTTCTGCGCTCGAACCTTCGCCGAACTTGACGACGGCTCGCTTGCCGTCCTTGGTGATTCGGGTGTTGACGCGGGCGACCTTGGCGTCGAACAGTTTCTCGACCGCGTTCTTGATCATGGGCTTCGTCGCGTGGAGCGCGACGAGGAACTCCAACGTGTTGTTCTTGTCCATGTTGAACATCGTCTTTTCCGTCACGAGCGGGTGGAGCACGACGTCGTAGGGGTTCGTCAGTTTTCGCGTCACTTCTTCGCCTCCAATGATTTGAGGGCGCCTTCCGTGTAGACCGTCAACCGGCCCGCGATGCCGCCCGGGGCGAGGAGTTCCGCGCTGAGGTCCTTCGGTGCGACGACCATGACGCCGGGGAGGTTGCCTGCTCCGCGTGTGAGCATGGCGGGGTCCACGGCGACGACGAGGATGGAGGTGGGTTTGCGCAAGCGGCGGCCACGGAGCTTGCCGCGTCCGGCGCGGACGTGGACACCTTCGCTGGCGCGCTCGAGGTCGGCGCTGAGGCCGATCTTGTCGAACGCGGCGAGCATCTCCGAGGCCTTCTGGATCTTCTCGAAGGCAGCGTCGACGACGACGGGGAGCGCGAGTTTGTCACCGATCTTGTGACCGCGGGCCGTCACGAGGGCGCGGTTGCCGGTCGCGGCGATGGCGCTCTCGATCGCGAGCATGCGTTCCTTGTTGTTGATTTTCTCGGTCCAGACGCGTCGGGACTCGGGCGGGTGTGCCCGTCGGCCACCGACGGTCGGGGGCGCGAGGGCACCGGGGCCGCTGCCTTGGATGCGGGGGACGCGCGACATTCCCTTTCCCTTACCGGCGGACTTGGTCGAGTGCATCGCACCGGACATGGCTCCTGCACCGTAGGGTTGGCGGCGGTTGCTCTGCGCGACGCGGACGGCCTTGTGGACGAGGTCCGGTCGGTTGCTTGCGCTGAACGCCGCTGGGAGTTCGACGTCGCCCTTCTTCGAGCCGTCGGGTTTGAGGACGGGGACTTTCACCATGGTTTACGCCCCCTGCTTGCTTTGCGTCGAGATGTAGCTGATCTGCGGTTTGTCGATGGCGACTCCCGTCGTGTAGCGGATGGCGTCGCGGAACCGGATGAGGCGTTTGGCGGGGCCGGGTAGGCTGCCGTGGAAGAGGACGTACTTGTTGCGCACGATGCCGTAGTGGGGGAATCCGCCACGGGGCGTGATCTCTTGGCCGTTCTCGCCGACCTTGAGGACGCGCTTGTTGTATTCGGTGCGCTGCTGGTAGCCGTGTTGACCGGTCTGGGGGATCGTGGACGTGACCCAGTTCGGGTGCCACGGGCCTTGGGTACCGATGTTACGTCGGCGTTTGCTGTTCTTGTGAGAGAGAAGTTTGACACCCATGCGCTTGACGCGGCCTTGGAAGCCGTATCCTTGGGTGACGGCGATCGCGTCGACCATGTCGCCTTCCTTGAGGCAGTCGGACACGTCGACTTCCTTGCCGAGGATCTTCTTCGCGAACTCGAGGCGGGCTTTCATGTCGCCGCCGCCGATGCGGTATTCCATGAGTTCGGGGATCTTGCCGTCGACACCGGTGACCTTGTCGGGCGTTGTGTGGACGAGGACGCGCAGGTCGTCGCAGCCTGCTTCGATTTCCTTCCAGCCTTCGGTGGAGGGTTTCTTCGGCAGGTTGACGCGTTCTGCAAGGAGTTTGTCGAGTTTCTCGGCCCACACTTCGGTCTTCGTGCGAAGACCGTAGGGGGTTTGTTCGTAGCCGCGGACAGCGGCGACGTGAAGGGGCGGGACTTCGACGACGGTCACGGGCATGATGACTTCCTGTCCGCTCGTCGTGGAGG
>CAYOZB010000183.1:0-4219 GCA_964408365.1 uncultured Halobacteriales archaeon
GCGGTCGCCGTGGTGGAAGCCGTATAGCTGGTGGAATTCAGCCCACGTCCCTTTGAAGGCGACGAGGCGAGGCCGCGTGGAGGCGTGCCAGCCCTCCATTGCCCTGCGGTCGAACTCCGGGTGCGCGTAGAAGACCACGCGTCCGACATTCGTCATAAAGGGTGGTCCAACAGGATCCGGATGTTCAACTCGTTTGCGAACACGTGATTGAACTCCCGGACGTCGTCGACCTGCTCGCGAGGAGGATATGGCAGTCCGGCTGCGACCCATGGTTTGTAGGAAGCGCGCGCATCTTGGCCTCGCAGTTCGTAAAAACAAACACGGTGCAGGTCGGCGCGCGTGAGCTTGGCTCCCCATGTCGCCAAGCCGGTGAGGTCGTCGCCGGGGCAAACCAGCACCACGAGCACCCAGGACCTGGGGAGCGGGTGCACGGGGGGTTGGTCGGCTCCGAGCGGGACCAGCCTGCGCCCGGCTGCTTTCGTGAAGTCCTGCGGTTTGAGCCCGAAACAGTTCCCTGGCCGTAGGACAACGTATCCCGTCGTTTCGAGCCGGTGCTTGCGGATTTGCTGGATTTCTTCGAAGCTAAACCGTGGCATCGCACACCCTCGAAAAACCGGAAGGACTACGGCGCAGGGACAGCGTGGCGTTCGTGGAGCGTCTTCGCGAGTTCAGCAAGCGTGTCCTCGCGCACGAGGGCAGCGAAGACTGCGACACCGAGCTCGGTGGCCTCGTAATGATCGATTGGCGGGTCCGTGGCCATGTTGCTGCGGGTGCGAATGAGGCCGTCGCGGCGGAGCCGGCGCAACGCCTGCGTGAGGTTGTTGTCGCCTTTACCCCGAAGCAACGGCTTGAGATCACCGAACGTGGCCGGACGCGAAAGTAGCCTTTCGAGTACGCCGCGGTCCACTGCGCGCTGGCCCTGCAGTCCGCGGGCCAGCCGGGGCACCCAATCGAGCGGAGGGTCGGGGAAACTCAGCTTCGCCATCGTTGCACCAATCTGCTTTATGTTAATTCAACATAATATAGATTGTGTGGACACGGCAGAGCCGGCCGATTCCTCGAATGGTTCAAGTTGCGTTGCGGCGAAAATAGGCAACTTCCCCGACTGGCGCGCGGACGGGCGCCTCGGAGCCCGCATTCACCATTCGGTGCCCATGGCTCTTGACAAGAACGCGTTGAACGGCGCAAGATCCTTGCACGCGTCCAGGAACGTGGTGGTGAATTCGGCCGACGTCACCTGCGCGTCGGTGAGCGACGTCCCGACGAGGAAATCTTTCCGCTTGAGATCCTCCGAGAACGGGTGCGCCGCATCGTAGCCGGGTGGGACGCGTTTGAGGCTCTCCCCGTGGTCGGACCATTCGTGGCCCTTCGTGACCTTCTTCCATTCCTCCGGCTTCGCGACGATCCGATCCCGGATGCTTTGCAAAAGAGGCGGCGTGGGACGCCACACACCCGCCCACACACCCGAATCGCCGGGTTCGAGGTGAAGATAGAAGCCGGGAAGGTGTGTGGTTTCGTCGTTGTGCCAATTGTGGAACATCAACCCGACGTTGGTCTTGTACGGTGATTTGTCCTTGGAGAACCGGATGTCGCGGTAGATCCGCGAAAGGGAACCGCCGACGGGACGCGGATCGGCGACGGTCGTCTTCGAGATCTTCTGAAGCCCCGGACCTACGGCGGCGACAAAGGCGAGGCAGGGCCCCTTGACGTTTTCTTCGTACCGCGGTTTGTTGGCGGTGAACCAGTCCTTGTTGTTGTTCTTCTTGATCTCTTTGAGGAACTTCAACAGGTCGGAGGGGAAGCGGGTTTCTTGCACGGTCGCGGGCATCAGGCCCACGTACCGTGAGAAGGCCTACATGAACCCTCATCGGGGAGGGTAAATGTGGCTTACTGACGCGACCTGGCCACAGCGTTCATTAACAGGCACCTTCACCGTCCGCCACGATGAGCCGAAGTTCCGCTGCCCTTTGCCTGGTTCTGACCGTGACCGTCGCCTTCGCCGGCTGCACCGAAAAACTCGACGCCACCGCCGCCGAAGCGGACCCCGTTTCCGGAAAAGGCATCAAACCCGGCGCGGCGCCAGCCACCATGACCACTTCGCTTCTTCGCACGGACAAACAGTCCTTCGAAGGCATGATCCTCGTCGGCACCCAAGACGCAGCCGGAGCAGCGACGGGATGCGGCGACGTCGGCCAAGACATGGTCGACCAGATGACGTTCGACTGGGTCCTCGTCGACAAAGAAGCAGACGGCACCCCCAGCGAGGTCCGCCGCGCCTTGATCAAACTCGCCGCCACGACCCCCACCTCGCTCGACATCGACCTCTTCGTCGTCGGCCCGGGTGGAGAAGAAGTCGGCAGCGGGACGAGCGGCGACCCCGCCGAGACCTTGGAACTCAAGACCACATTGAAGGCCGGAACCTACCAATTGCTCGTCACGGGTTGCAACCTCGCAGCCATGCAGTTCACGCTCAACGCAGACGCCGACTACTTCGCCGCCTAAAGACCGTGAACTCCGCCGCCTCGGTCGTCGCCGTCGGCGTTTCATAGAAGCCGCCTCATCGCGAAGTTCATGCGGCCATTGCGCGGTGTGCGCGTGCTGGAGTTTGCCCCCCATTTTCCCGGCCAATACTTGACGCGTCTTCTGGGCCACTTGGGCGCGTCCGTCACCAAGGTCGAAGCGCCGGACGGCGATTCGAACCGACACATTGCCCCGTTGGCCGCGAAGGACATGGGCTTCCTGTTCGCGGCCTCCAACGCGCGAAAAACGTTGCATCGCATCGATCTTCGAACCCCCTCGGGGCAACGTCGCGTCGCCCCCATGATCCAACGGGCGGACCTCATCGTCCAATCCTTCCGGCCCGGCACCGCAAAGAAACTTGGGATCGACTGGGCCACGTGCCGTAAATGGAATCCACGCGTCGTCTACGTGGAACTTTCCGGTTGGGGACCGCGTGGACCGTTGGCCGGTCGGCACGGCCACGACCTTGCCTACCAAGCCGCCGCCGGAATGCTGGACCCTGACGACCCCAAGTTCCCGACGGTAGGCATCGCCGACCTGTTCGGCACATTCTGGGCAGCCGTCACGACCCTCGCCGCCCTTGACGAGACACGAAGGACCGAGAAGGGACGACGGATCCCGATCAGTGTCGCCGGCTCCGCATTGGCCGCCAGCCAGTTGGCGCGCTCCGCCGACCTGACACGGCAAAGTCGACCCGCCTTCATGCGCGGGATCGATCCGTTCTACAACCTCTACAAATGCAAAGATGGAATGTTCCTCGCGCTCGCAACCGTCGAACCGTCTCGCAAAGCGGCGGCGCTGGCCGTTCTTGGATTGGAACGGAGAAAACCATCACGACCCGTCTTACAAAAGGCGTTCCTTCGAGCCAACCGAGATTCATGGCTCCGGAGATTCGCCGCGTCCGACGTGCCGTGTGCGCCCGTGTTGTCCCCCTTGGCGGCCATACCATTCCTGAGCGGGTCGGGCGCGTTGTTACCTCCGTTGGACGTGCTGCAGCTAGGGGCACCGCGCCGACGTGTTCGTCGCTAGGGTTACGGGCCGTTCGGGTCGCCCGTCATGCGGACTGAGTCCAGGGCCGCGCATAAACAGGCCCTGATTTAGCGCATAATCTGCGCATTCGATTCGGGCAGCCCGTTCTACAACCTCTACACATGCAAAGATGGAACCTGCCTCGCGCTCGCCACCGTCGAACCGTCCCGCACCAACGCCGCGCTCGACGTCCTTGGATTGGAATGGAACTAGACCCGTACGCCCTTCCAGACGCCGACCTCGTTGACGACCGCGACGAGCACTCGACCCTCTGGATCCATCGCGAGGTCGCTGACACGGCCTGGCGGTACGGATGGTACGCGGGTCCATGTTTTGCCCGTGTCGTGGCTCGCGTAGAGCCCGTCCCAAGTTCCCGCATACAGCGCGGCTTCGTCCGCGACGTCGCCAAGGACGCGGATCGTCGGCACGGAGAGACCCGTGGGGTTCCATGAGTCGCCCCCGTTCTGCGATGTCAAGACTCCAAAGTCGGTCGCGACGAACACGCGCCCACCCTGGAACGTGACTCCGTTTGCCTGGACGTTGCCCCCACCCAGGTCGAGGGGCGTCCACGTGCGGCCACCATCCAATGAACGGAACGCGCCCAACGCGGCTTCTTCGCCATCCGGGCCGCCTTCGAGGATGTCGTGGCTTGACGTCACCACGATGACGC
>CAYOZB010000183.1:4319-5948 GCA_964408365.1 uncultured Halobacteriales archaeon
TCGCCATCCGGGCCGCCTTCGAGGATGTCGTGGCTTGACGTCACCACGATGACGCGATCCTCATCCAAAGGGTCGAACGCGAACGTCTGGATGGTCGTCGCCGGCGCGACGGGGAGGCCCGACGTGTCGGCCCAATGCTTCCCCCCGTCCGTCGAACGGAGCACGTGGTTGCCGGCAAAATACGCGGGGTCTTGGGATCCATCGTGGTCGTAGGACGTGCCCATCAAGACGACGTTCGGATCGTGCGGGCTGACCGTCAAGCCGTGGAAGTGTCGTCGGCCGAGACTCGACGTCCAGGACGCGCCATGGTCGTCCGTTTGGGCATAGCCGAAACGTCCCGTCATGTGCAGCCGCCCGTCAGGCGTCGTCGCGAGCTGCATCGCGTAGTGGGCGATGTCCCAGAGGTCGTTCTGCGGGCCGCCGGAGATGAGTCGCCACGATGCGCCGCCGTCCTCGGTCCGGTACAGGCCGCGGCTGCATTCGGTCGCCACGTAGATCCGGTTCGGGTCCTGCGGGTCGATGGCGACCGCGAGCACGTCGAGGTCAACGAATCCTTCGCCCGAAGGCTTCCAGGTCTTTCCAGCGTCGGTCGTCGCGAAGATGCCCTCCCCGGACAAGTCGGGGAACGTGCCGTCGCCGTGGAACTGCCACTGCCACACATTGTTGCCAAAGACGCTCCTCGCTGGATCCGTGGGATGGACCGCCAGGCGCCCGTCCTGCACAGGCAGATCCCCACTGCGAACATTCCACGTGAGGCCTCCGTCTTCGGTGTACTGGATCGAACGGATCGTCGTCACATAGGCAACACGCGGATCCGAGGCAGACCACGCGATGTCGTGGGCATGCCCGGTCAACACGCCGGACCAGGAAACGCCATCGCTGGAACGCAACACACCCAGAGTGGTGGTGGCGAGGAACGCGGAACCGTCGGTGGCGATGGACAGGTCGACGATCTGCGGGAAGGGCAATCCGCCCGCGGGATGGGTCTTGGTCCATGTCGCACCGCCATCGAGCGAGCGGTGGATGCCACTTTGTCCGCCGGCCCACAGTTTTTGGGCATCCTGCGGATGGACCACGATGCTGCCGACGGCTTCCGTGAACGCGTGTTCGTGTACCGTCCAGGTCGCACCTCGGTCTGTGCTGGTTCGCAGGCTTCCATCATGAGCACCCACGAACACCCGATCCGGCTGCGACGGGCTGATGGCGACGGTCCACAGCTCCGTGGACTCGTGGTTGTCGTGGACGATGGACCAGGACGCGCCCCCGTCTGTCGTTCGCCAGATCTTTCCATGCAGGTCGGCGGAAATGACGAGGTCTTCATCGGTCGGACCAATGGCGAGCGAGGTCTGATGGGCGTTCGGTTCGCCGCGATCGGAGAGCACGCGTCGCCACGATGCGCCCGCGTCGTCGCTTCGCCAGATCCCCATCGCGTTGACGTCGGATGCCAGGTAGAGCCGGTTCGGGTCGGTCCTGGCATATTCGATCGCGGACACGTGGCCGCCGGGCATCTCCGCGAGTTGCCCGAGCGCGGGAAGGGCGGTTCCCGTGATGGGGCGAGGACCTGTCGACGATGCGGCGGGGCTGGATCCTGACGGTGGCTCGGAGCTCGCCGGTGCGGAGGGCGTCGGG
>CAYOZB010000184.1:0-5910 GCA_964408365.1 uncultured Halobacteriales archaeon
GGATGAGTTCGCTCGAGTTCCATTCGGTGAAGAACACCTTGCAGTCGAGGCCCAACAGCCATTGGTGCAAGAGTTGGATCTGGGTGGATTTCCCAGACCCATCGAGTCCTTCGACGGCGATCAGTTTGCTGGTGATCTTCGGCTCAGCGGCCATTTTTCTCGGCTCCTGTTTCGATGACGAGGTCTCGCCGGAACACCTTCGCGAAGTGCGCGGATTCTCGCTCGACGCTCCAACGCTCCAGGAGAAGGTCGCCTTTTCCGTGCAGTCGGAGTTGGACGCGCCGGCGGGGCATCCGAACGTCGAGCTGTTTGACGCGCTGGAGGTGCTCTCGGTCCAAGGCGTCCGCGATGCGAAGGATCATGGCGAGCCTGTCGACGCGACGTCGTTCGGTGGAGGTGAGGTGCTTGTACGGGTCGTGGTTCCGGTCGGGCAGGCTCTTGCGGTGATAGCGGGCGACCGTGGCGACGATGCGTTGGTCCGCGGAGGAGAGGCCGGGGATTTCCGTGTTCAGCAAGAGGTACGCGGAGTGCTTGTGGTGTTTGCGCTCGTCGATGTATTTGCCCACGTCGTGCAGGGACGCGGCCGCCCACAGTATGCGCCGATCCGTCTTCGGGAGTTTGTGCAGTCGTTGGAGCGCGTCGAGCAGTTTGCCGGACAGGTCGGCGACATGCAGGCAGTGCGCCTCGTCGAACTTGAAGCGTCGGCCGACGGCGAGGACGCCGTGGTGAAGGAGGGCGTCCTTGTCCTTCTCATACTGCGGCCCGGCGAGCAACGCTTGGGCCTGATCAAGCAGGAGCCCTTCCTTGACGCCGACCTCGGGCACGAGGATTTCGTCCGTCTTGAAGAACCGCGCCAGGTGCCGGAAAACGAGGGCAGCA
Organism: uncultured Halobacteriales archaeon; assembly: GCA_964408365.1. Lineage (GTDB taxonomy): Archaea > Thermoplasmatota > E2 > JACPAO01 > JACPAO01 > JACPAO01. The sequence goes on from CAYOZB010000184.1 coordinate 880, forward strand.
GGCAGGATCACGTCGGCGCGGTCGGGGGGCAAGCCGAACGCTTCGGCCCGGGCCGCCGCGTCGCGTTTGCAGAGGCTCTGGATGAGGTCGTCGAGCTTGGAGACGCTCAAGGTGCGGACGCCTAGCCCGTCCTCGTTGGAATCCGCGAGCTGTGCCAGCGCCTCGATGTTGCCGCCTGTGCCGACGAGGCGGACGGAACCCTCGGGTCGGTCGTTGTGAAGTCGGAAACTCTCGAGACCTTCCTCGATGAGACGCCGAAATTTGACCGGTGTCGCGGCCTCGCCACTGTATTCCTCGAGAAGTCGGACGGCGCCGATGGTGTGCGACTCCGTCCAAGCCAGCTCCCCGCCCTTGGCGAACGCGATCTCAACGCTGCCGCCGCCGATGTCGACGAGGATGTAAGGCTCCACCGAGGGATCGAGGCGGGTGCGAGCGGCCACGTGGACAAGACGGATCTCTTCCGTCGACGAGATGATCTCGATCCGGAGCCCGGAACGACGCTTGGCCGCCGAGACGAATCCTTTTCCGTTCCCGCTTTCGCGGACCGCGGAGGTCGCGACGGCGCGGTAATGGAGCACGCCGAGTTGTCGCAGTCGTTTTGCGATGCGCGCCAAGGCGACCAAGGCGGCGCGGAAGGCCACGGGGTCGAGCCGACCCTTGTCGTTTTGGCCGCGGCCCAGGCGGACCGGGACGCGATGGTTCTCGAGTTGAAGGTAGTGCCGGGGTCCGGTCATCTCAGCCGCGACGAACCGGATCGCATTGGTGCCGATGTCGATCGCGGCGACGCGGATGCCCGGTCCGCCTGCATGGACGGCCCCGTGCAGGGGTCTTCGCGTCGTTTGGAGCGCTCGAGGGGCCAAGAGGTCAGCCGGCACCGGAAAACCTGCCCGGTCATTCAAGTTTGGGTATCCGAACGCGCGACGAACCCGTGCCGTGTGGAGGGCGTCTCCAGATGCGTCCGGCTTCTCGGAAGAGGGCGCCCAACGTTTTTTCTCCTCTTCGCCCATGGGGCGAAGCCATGGAGCTGTTGTTGGTCCGGCATGCCGTGGCGCACGACAAGGACGCGAAACGGTGGCCCGACGACGACCTGCGACCGTTGACTGCCCAGGGGAAGAAACGGTTCCAACGGGCGGCAAAGGGGGTTTCGGACGCCACCGATCCGCCGTCGCGCGTGTTCTCGAGCGGCTTGGTGCGCGCCGACGAGACCGCGAAGATCCTCAACGAGACGGCGAAGTGGCCCGCTTTCCGGGTCGCATCCCAACTGCGGCCCGACGCCAAGATGGCGATCGTCGTCCCATGGCTGGCGACGCTTCCGGCACGGTCGACCATCGCGTTGGTGGGCCATGAACCCCACTTGCATGAGCTCACGGGCATCCTGTTGGGCGGCGTTGGCGCGAAGCCACGCGTGGAATTCAAGAAAGGCGCGATCGTGGCCTTGCGGTTCGAAGGGACGGCACAACCCGGAGGCGCGCTCTTGCGTTGGGCACTCACGCCGCGGCTCCTACGCCGACTTTGATCGCGACTCGAGCGCGCCCCGAGGGGCCATGCAGATGGTGGCTTTGGTGCGCGAATACCGGGGACACGTAGACGTTGATCTCGGCGCGCGTCCAACTTTGCAACGGACGACAAAGTGCGCAAAACAGCCAATGTGTCAGGACTCTCTCCATTGGAGAGGTTATGCGGCCGACGGGATTCGAACCCGTGCTGGAAGCTTGGAAGGCTTCAATGCTAGCCACTACATTACGGCCGCTTTGAGTCGGGGTGCGCCCCGGACGAGGGTCTTCCTTTTAGGCCTTGCTAGGACCCGGTTGGGCTGTGGGCGATGTGTCGAGTCGGATCAAGCCGACCAACATGAGGAGTCCGCCGACGAAGGTGGCAAGGTTCCCCGGTGTCCACAGATAGCTTTGTCCGGTGATGTCGAGGGGAATCCAGAGGAGTCCCGCGAGTGTGATTCCGACGGCGCCTGCGCGGGTGAGTACGCGTGTGGTCGTGTCGGCTCCGTAGCGTAGGGCGAGAAAGCATCCGGCGGCGGTCGCGAGGAGTCCGGCGAGGTACGAGAGGACGGCGACGAAGTACCAGGTGGCGCCTTGGAGGGGGAAGAACACTTCGAAGAAGAACGGCATCATTCCGATGTAGGCGACGACAAGTCCCAGTCCGACGCGGCCCCAGTGGAGTCCGTCGTCTTGTCGCGCGGTGGACGCAACGAAAAAGCCGGCGGCCATGAGGGCGAACCCGACGAGTGTGGGGACTTCGAGGGAATAGTAGGCGCCTGCGCCGATGAAGAGGATCGCGGCGAGGGCGAGTACTTGGAAGCCGAGCGTGACGTGGCGGGTTGCCATGATTCGTTACGACGGGCTCCAACTAGTTAAGCAGGTTGGCCGAGGCCTTTGTCGCGATTTTGGGGGTTTATTTGCCCAAGGGATGGTTGCACAAAATCGGTGTTCCGTGAGAATTGTCCGAGGCGCGTGTTCGAAGAGGTTTTTGTGGTGGAACATCGTTGGTTGCGGTAATGGCGCGCGGATTTGAGCGCGAAGACGCAGAGAATACGCGACGAGGGTTCTCGAAGTGGATGTGCGAGGGCAATCCTTGCATCGAACCCGCGACGCAGAAGGTCGGCACTCGTCACTATTGCGACGATCATGCAAGCGTGGCCGAGATGCCCTCCGCGTGACCCGGTCAGGATTCTCATGGGTTGATTTGCCAAGTCGGCATCAGGATTGGTTTATCCTCTGCCGCGGCGCGGACCGCTGGCTTCGGGCGCGCGGTGTTTTCGTCGGAACTCGGCGGATTGTTTTCCTAGGTCGCGGAGTGCGGTTTCCGTAAGTCGTGCTTGGATGCCTTCGAAGAGTTCGGCCTCTTCCATGTGCACGTGCTCGGTGATCTGGGGTTCCAACGTCGCGACGAGCGCTCTCAATGCGGCCGCATCCTTTGTCCGTCGGAGACCAGCGATGGAGTCTCGAAGCTCTTTGTGCTCGTCGACGGTCCGTCGGCCCACGTCGCGCAGACCTTCGTCGGTGAGTGCAAGCGGCACGACGAGTCGGTCCTCTTCTTCGAAATGGGGGGACATGTCGGAGTCGAAGAACAGCAAGAACTCGTCGATCAATGGGCGAAGGTCCGCGTCGGCGTTGGCGAGTGCGCGTCGAAGGCGTTGGCATCGAAACAAGACGTGGAAATGGTCGCGGGAGAGGTCTTGGAGGGCTGGGTGTCGTTTCATCCGAACCATCGACGCAGGAGATCTTTCTCGAATTTCTCTTTCTCCTGCAAACCCTTGGGGGATGCGGGGCCGAATTCGAATGTCGGCTGGGGTTGTGCCAAGAAGGAGCCGTTGCCGGGGATGGCGTTGCCGTCGCCCGTTTCGATGTAGCAGACGCCGCGGCCGTCGAACTTGGCTGTCGTGGGTTGCCCCTGGATCTGGGCGGTGATGTGTTGCGCCGCGACGTAGCCTTGGTTCGCGGCGAGGGTGCCGGCTTTGGGCAGGAGTTTGCCGTTGGGGAGGCGGATGGAGACGATGTCACCGACCGCCCACACGTTCGGATGCTTCGTGCGCAACGTGGCGGCGTCGACGGGAATCCATCCAGTCTCGTCGATGAGGCCCGCGTCCTGGACCACGGCGGGCGCGCGGTGAGAAGGGACGCCCAGGAGTACGTCGAAGTCGAATTTTCCCCCGTTTTCATAGTGCACGGCGCCGGCCTTGGCGTCGATCTTGGTGGGCGTGTGCTTCGGTTGGTAGTCGATGTTCTTGGACGCCAACAGCGCGGAGAGTTGGTTGCCGTATTCCGGCGGGGCGACCGGCAGGGGGTAGGGTTCGGGCGTGGAGAGGCGCATCTCGACGTTTTCTCGAACGCCCCGTTTCCGAAGCAACGCGTCGACGAGCAGGGCCGCTTCGTAGGGCGCGGGCGGGCATTTGAACGGCATCGACGAGATCATGACGAGGACGCGGCCCTTGTCGATGGTCTCGAGTTGGCGGCGCAAGTGCTCCACGCCCTCTTCGGAGTAGAGGTCCATGGTCGGTGCGAACCCGGGAACGTTGTCAGGCGCCAGTTCGGATCCGAGGGCGACGACGAGGACGTCGTAGTCGTGTTCCGTCCGGTCCACGCGGACACGACGTCGCTCGAGGTCGATGTTGCGCACCGTGCCGCGGACCAAACGGACTCCACGCGGTTCGACGTCGTGGTAATCTCGTCGCCCGGCGTCGAGGGGCCGTCGTCCGTCAAGAGCCCAGAGTTTGGCGAGGCCCATCACGTAATTGGGTCGTTGTTCGACGAGCGTGATCTCCACGCTTCGGAATTTGCGGGCCGCCAGTTCGGACGCAACGGTCAATCCGCCGAAGCCGCCGCCGAGGATCACGATTCGCGGCATCGCGCCCCGATGCTGCGTCCCATTAATGAACCGCCGGGAATCGCTGTCTGAGAATCTATTTCTATGGCGGCGGACACGTTCGGCGTGGGTTCTGCCCATAGCACCGGACCGCGTCTTACCCTCCTTCTGCCGCGGTCCGTCCTTGACTGTTGTTGTTAGCTGTGTTGTAAAATCCCCGGACACCGCCACCCGATGTACGCGACGGGTGGCGGTGGGGGAAGAGGCCCTGCGATCCCATCCCTAGGCTTCGCACTGAGCGATGGTTGAAGGGGAGGCGGCAGAGGAGCGTTCTATCCGGCTCCCGTCCAAAAGAGGTGTTCCGGCCATCCCATCCCCTCTGCCAGTCGTCGTATGAACCGGTCTTAATTAAAGCTTTTTAGAATTCTGGAAAACCAATTCTCTGAAAGTTTGGTTAACTGGAAAAATAAAAAGTGTTTAAGTGCAGTGGAAGGCTCACTTCGATTGGGCCGCATGGTGCAAGAGGAGGTGCAGCTTCGGGATCGACGCTTCGAAGAGTACGTACGCGTGCTTTCCGCGAGCGTCAACACCCGCATCATGCACTGGCTCGTCGAAGCGCGACGAAAAGAACCCGACAACGGATGGCGGTTCCTCTCCGAGATCGCCCAAGGCATCACCGAATCCCCCGGCGCGGTGAGCCCCGCACTGCAAAAA
>CAYOZB010000185.1:0-5884 GCA_964408365.1 uncultured Halobacteriales archaeon
GGGGTTCCTCTTTGGATCGTTATTTCCACAGGTCGACGCCGACTGCTTGCTTGAGCTTCTCTCGAAGGCCCGTGTCTTCCTCGACGCCGATGGCGACGAGGGTGGGCCGGACTGCTGCTTCGACGTCGCGACGCACGTGTGGGTCGAGTCGGTGGACGTCGCGCGTCTCCATGACCAGGATGCCGACGTCGGGGTCTTTCATCGCTTCACGGACGGCCGTGTTGAGCGTGCCCGTGTCGGAGGCTTGGAAGGTCTTGCGGATGCCGGCGAGGCGGAAGCCGAGGACGAAGAGGTCGTTGCCGACGATCGCGAGTTCCATCAGATCACCACGAGGAGGTTCTCGATCTCGTCTTCGCTCAGGCCGGACTGTTTGCCGCGCGCGATGGCTCGGAGGTTGCGCACCTCGAGGTTCTTGCGCATGAGGTAGTTGACGATCGGCAAAACGGAGAGCGGGTTGAGGTGGCCGAACTGTTGCGCGAAATCGCCCAGGCTGCGGGTGAGCGCGAGCATCACGGGCGTGAGGCTTTTTTTCGGGTCGGCTTGGGCGAGGGCGTCCTTGACGCGTTCGTGGATCCGGAATTCTTTGAGGCGTTCCAGGAGGTCGTCGAGGTTCTGCGCCTCGGCGAGGCGTCGGAGTTCGGGGCCCTTGAGTTCGTTGCCGCCGGGGATCATGAGGTCCAGGATGTCGGCTGGCGAGTCGGTTCTGCTTTTCAAACGCAAGAGGAGCTGCAGGTTCCGGATGTCGATCTCGTGTCGGACGAACCGGAGAAAGATCTGGTTGTCGCGGTTGTTCGTGGGGATCGTCTCGAGGAGGTTCGCGTAGTAGGCGCGGTCCAAGGCGTCCTCGTAGGTTTGGAGCAAGGAGCCTTCGCCTTTGCTCTTTGATTCCGCGTCGCGCAAAAGCTTGGCGACGTTGCTTGTGGAGGGGTTGGTCGCAAGCGCCTCAACGACGGGTTTGAGGCCTGGTCCTTCGGCGTTGAGGAGGGCTTGGTAGAATTCGTGGTCATCACGGTTCTCGATGAGGAGTTCGCGGACGATCTCCTGCGACGGCGCGCCCCAGTGGCGGCCGCGCAGCAAGGTCTTGAGGTTCCAGTATGTCCACCGGGCGAGGTAGCGCTTGACGAGTTCCCCGACCTCGCCCTTCGTGAAGGCCTTGACCTCGGCGTAGTTGCGTTCCTCGTTGACGTTGAGCGCGTTCTCCAGGAGGTCGATCCCCCGGAACTTCGTCGCGAGCTCGTTGATCTCCCGACCGTACTCCGTTGCTTCGATGAACCGGGTGATCTCCGGGATGTCCATCTTGAGCAACTTCTGGTACGTGTCGCGCGGCAAGAGCTTGCCGCGTCGGACCCGCACGCGCGCGTTGGCGTAGGCGTAGTTGCCGCGCTGGAGCAGGTTTCCGATGAATGGAACTGAGACCGTCTTGACCGTGGCCATGTCCGATCATGCCTCGAAGAGTTTCTGGTTCTCGCTCAGGATCTGCTTCCAAGCGTTGTCGAGGAGCGTCTCGTAGCGGTAATCGAGAACCACGGAACCGTCCGCGCTCTCGACCTGGAAGCCGCCAAGACCCGTCGCCTCGCGTCCCGCTTCGAAGCCGGCCTTGACAAGGATTTCGACGTCGTTCCGCTTAGCGTGGACCGTCCCGTTCGGAAGCTCGGCGGCGGCTTTCTGCGCCAGCTTCGAGACAAGCGCGTGGTTCTTCGGCGCGGACACGGCCGCGACGGCTTCCTGGACCTGCTTCCGGAAATCCTCGGCAAGTTCACGCTTAGCCACAAGGATCCGGCGCCGGGACTCGAACTCGGCGGCGCTCAAAAGCTCGCGGCGGAGGCCCTCCAGGCGGGCCTGCGTGCGTTTCTGCGCTTGTTGGCGGGTCGCCTCGATGCGGACCTGCGCCTCCTGCAGAATCCGCTCTTTCTCGAACTGGGCCTGCTCGAGGATGTTGGATTCCTCTTGTTGGCCGGCGGTCTGGATCTGGTTAAGGACGATTTCGAGTCCCATGGAAGCTTCCTTCTTTCTTTGTGAGTGGGAGGAGGAGGGAAGAGAATGGGGAAGAGAGGCGGCCCTTCGACTAGAAGACGAAGAGCAGCAGGAGCGAGACGACGAGACCGAAGATGACGATGGTCTCTGGGATGACCGTCATCAGGAGGCCCTTTCCGAAGAACTTGGGGTCTTCGGCCATGGCTCCCACCGCGGCCGCACCGATGGCTTGTTCGCCGAGGCCCGCGCCGATTCCGGCGAGGCCGACCGCGAGGCCGGCGCCGACCGCGATAAGGCCCTTCGAGGCTGCTTCCGCAGCGGCGACGGTCTGTTCGTTGTCCGCACCCGCGTCCTGCGCGGAGACGATTCCTGCGATGAATACGACGGCGACGAGTCCTGCGAGGCTGAGCAATACTTTCCGCATCAAGCTTGTTTCACCTCCTGTAGCGTGTATTTTCGTTGAGCGCCAAAGGGAGAGTAGGGCGTGCCGCCGCCCTCGTAGAATTTTGTGAAGAACTCGACGTAATGCAACCGGAGCGCGTGCAATGCGGGTCCGATGATGCCGAGGACGACGCCCAGGCTGTGGAACATGAGGAGCACGAAAACGGCGACAATGATCCCCGGGACGAGTGGAAGGTTGAAGATCGAGCCGTCGATCAATCCGGCGGCAATCTTGTTGCCGGCCAGCGCGATGCCGACGCCGCTGAGGCCGATCGCCAAGAGCCGCGAGTACGACAGTAGGTTCGAGACGATGGTGGGCAATTCCAGCAAGGCGATGGCACCTTCGCCCATGACCAGTAACACGACGCCGACGAGGAAGAAGGCGGCCGCCACGAGCAGGAACGGCGACGGGTTCGCCACGATCGGGTCGTACGGCTCCGCCGGACCTTCGCCCTCTGCGTGCTCGGCCGCGCCCAGTTGCAACGTGTCCGGGATGACGGCGACGCCCGCGATGCCGACGGCGATGAGGATCGCGAGCCAGCTGCCACGGTGCTTGATCGCCTGGCCCATGCCGTGGTGGGCGGCCGCGTTGCGGATCCCCAGGATCAAGCCGACGGCCAAGTGGAAGAAGCCCACCAAGAGGCACAACGCGAGAAGGAGCTTCACGTACTCGAGCCGCGCGAGCGGGTAGGGAATCGGGCCCAGGTGGGTCTCGTAATGCGAGACAATGCCGTGGGGACCGAAGAGTTCCAACCCGAAGAACTCACCGTAGAGCAGTCCGAACAGGATGCTCATGAGGCTCGCGTGAAGGAAGATGCGGTTGAGGTGCCACTTGGATTGGAAGCCGACGAACTTGTACAAAGCGTTGAAGACGCCTCCAACGACCATGAGCAGGAGGACGAGACCGTAGCCGACGTCGCCCAGCATGACGCCGTAAAAGAAGGGGAATCCGATGTACATGAACAGGGTCGGATCGAGTTCTCCGTACTTGGGCCGCGAATACGTGTCGGTAAGCAGCTCGTACGCGCCCGACCGGGGCGGGTTCTTGAGCATGACGGGCACGACCTCCTCCGTGGCGCCTTCCCCCGCGTGTTCGGAATGTTCGTGGTGGGAGCCGTGAGGGTGGCCGGTGCGGGACGCGCGTTGGGTGCGCGTTGTGTAAACACCGTTCTGGGTTGTGCGGGCCAACGCCTGCTCGAGCCGGGCGAATTCCCCGGACGGGATCCAGCCTTCGACCATGAAGCTGTGGTCCGTGGTCCGGAAGCGTACGGGCGCCGTCGTCTTGTCCGCTTCGATGGATAGGTGCTCGTCGAGGGCGAAGAACGCCGACGCGTGCCGTTCGCGGATCGTGGCGATCTTCTCGTCGAGCCGCGTGGACTCGGCGCGCGCCCCGTCGATCTGATCCGTGAGCCGCGCGATCTCCTCGCGTGGCGTGCCGGCTAGGGCTGGGACTTCGATGGGTTGGAATCCGACCTTTGCGAGCGCGTCCAGCAGAGCACGCTCGGTCTTCTTGGGGGCAAACACCGCCACGAACGTGCCCTCGGCTTCGACGCTCTCAAGCGTTTCGATGTCCGACGAGACCGACCGAACCGTGCCGAGGTCTGCATCGGCCGGGACGAACCCGGTCGCCGTCGCGAGCGACGCGTACCCTGAGAGGAGCTTCGTCGGCAGGGTGAGGTTCTCGACGCGTCGGAGGGTCGCGAGTTGTTCCTCGAGGCTCTTGGCGTGGTCGCGTGCCTTTTCGCGTTTCTCGACGAGTTGGACGAGGTCTTCTTCGACCTCGATGAGTTTGGATTCGAGGGCCTTGAGGTTATCCACGGTGAAGGGCCGAGCGTCCGCGGGGGCTTCCATGCCGGCGCCCTTCATGACGCCCCGGACACGAACCAGCCGTTCGCTAATCTTGGATCCTTCCGGCAACGGGGAGCCAAGGTCGAATACGTCATCGGCGGCCGTGTAATCCTCAATGTGCATCACTCGCAGCCGGTGAAGCGCCTCGATGGTCGCGGCCATTTTCGCCTTCGGACCGACGACGGCGACCTTCGCCATCGGCACTGGCTTGAACATCAGGCGGACCTCTCGAAACTCTCGAGGCCCTTCGTCACGTGCTGGGCGACTTTCTTCCGGTACGATGCCCGTAGCGTCTGCTCATCCTGGGCGCCGCTCGCGAGGATCTTGTCGCGTTCCTTCTCGAGCCGCTTCCTTTCCTCGGCCAACGCCATGTCTTCGGCCATACGGGCCTCGCCCTGGGCATTGGTGATCCGTTCCTCGGCTTCCCGACGGGCGCCCTTGAGGATGTCGTTGGCCCGGTCCTTGGCGGCGGCGACGCGTTTGGCCGTGTCCTCTTCGGCGACGCGCAGTTTCGCGAGGATTTCTTCCTTGACCATGACTTTCCTCCCCGTGGTTCCGAACGTTTCGCGACGGAGAACTTCGGGGCGGCCCAAAATGGGGAACCATATATAGGCGTTTGGGGCGCAAGAGTCGCGTTTTCACGCGTCGCGCAGCACGTCATCGCGCGACGAGAAGGATTAAGAAGAACGACCCGGCCTGACGCGTCGATGAGCCGCTCGTTCGCCGCGTCCGTCGCCACGGTTTTCCTGGTTTCCGTCTTCGCCGGATGCCTCGCCGGCAGCGATGATCTTGAGACCCAAGCTGGCGCGAAACGGCTCGCCGGCGCCCCGGTCTTCAACACCGAACCCGCGACCGGGTTCGACAACACGACGCTCACCAAACCGGTCTTCGCGATGCTCCCCAAGACGCGCCACTACATCCAGGCGGCCATCGACAGCATCCAACTCTACTCCGAAGTCTTCCTCCCTGAAGGTCCGGGCCCCTGGCCGGCGATCCTCATCAACAGCCCCTACTACGACCACGGCACGATGGGCGCCCTCGATGTCGAAAGCGCGTTCCGGACCTACTTCGTCCCGCGCGGCTACGCGGTCGTCGTCGCGGACGTGCGCGGCACCGGCTACTCCGAAGGTTGCATGGACATGATGGGCGCCAAGGAGCAACGCGACACCTACGACCTCGTGGAATGGATCGCGAACCAGTCCTGGTCAGATGGGAAGGTCGGGATGTATGGTGTGAGCTACGTCGGCACCACTCCGCACGAGGCCCTCATCATGGCCCCGCCCCACCTCGTCACGGTCGTCACGGTCGCCGGTGTGACCCACCAGTGGCGCAACATGTACCAAAACGGGGTCCCCTACTCCAACCGGTTCTACCCCCTCACCTACGAGCTCCTCGAAGGCGCCCCGCCGCCCGGGGACGCCGAGCGCGGCCCCGACTTTGTCCTCAACGCGGCCGCGGGGGCGTGCGACCAGGAAGAGATGATCGAGCACGTCACGCCGCCCACTTACGGTCGGGGCGTCTACGACGATTATTGGACCGAACGCAACTTCACGCTCAAGACCAAGGACATCAAGGCGTCCATCTTCTACAACCAGGGCTTCACGGACCGCGCGGTCAACCC
>CAYOZB010000186.1:0-5820 GCA_964408365.1 uncultured Halobacteriales archaeon
GTGCGGTTCGACGCGTTGCCGATGTTCGCTCTCCCAGGGTTCTTGGCCTACTATGGCGCGGCGGCCGCGGTCGTCGCGATGTGTGCGGAGACCGCGCTGCGTCGCCACGACAACCTGGCGATTCCATTCCTCTTCCTGATCGCCATGATCTTGTTGGCTCAATGGGATCCGCTACTGCTTAGCAACGTCGGCAACTGATCATTCCTGGTACAGGGAACGCGAGATGCGAGGCACCAAGGCAAGAAGCGTCGCGTGACGTGTGAGCTCGCGGCGCGAAAGTGCACCGTTGCTGAGGAATCCCACGGCGCCTGTGGTGCTTCCAAGTCGAGGATCACCGGCGATGGGGCCCAACACGGCGCTCACGGTCTTGCCTCGAAGGACTTGTGCCTCGACGTCGCGAGGATAGTAGAATCCGCCGCCGTGGGAGGCAGAGACACCGCCCTGCTGGTCGACGATCACCACGCACTGCACGTCGAAATGTCTCGTGAAGTAGGGGGTATCGAGGAGCCCAGCTTCGATGCCGACCGCGTAATCAGAGTTGGGTTGCTTTCGCATCGCCGCGCGGGCACGGTTCTCCGCGCCCGCGAACGTCTCATCTTCCGTCGGTTGCTCCGGCACGCCGGATTTGACGCGAACAAGCCGGACCTGACTGCGCAACTTGGGAAAGGCGGCGGCGAACGCGTCCCGCACGGCCGCCACTTTGACGGTGTTCTCCGTGCCGACCGCGATCCGCAACGGTTTCTTGCGTCGTCCCTTCGCATCGATCTCGCCCGACGCGATGCGGGTGGCGGAGATGCGAAGCCCGTCGTTCCCGTAAAAGAACGGGATCGTGAACACTTTCAACATGCGACGGCCAAGTTTGCGTCGTTCCCGATTGATCTCGACTACGCGCGGCAACGTCTCCGGCGAAACGACGATGCCTTGGTAGCGCGCCTCGAGCGCGCGTCCGAAGGGATGCTTGATCTCGACGACCTGACCATTCCAGCCGCGTCGTCGAAGCAACGCCTCGACTCGACGCTTCCGGAGAGCGATGGGAGTCACGCTGCGGTTGCGGCCCTTTTGCGCCATGTCCTGGCTCGAGAGGCCGATGAACACTTCGTCGCCGACCTCGAACGCCTTGGCAAGCAGGGCTTCGTGTCCGATGTGTAGCCGGTCGAACGTGCCACCGAGGACCACGCGCACGCGGCGTTCATGGGGGACCGCCGTTTAGAGCCTTTCAGCAAACGATAGACTCTTAGACGACGGCCTCCGTGCCCCGAACGCTTCGACATGGTGGCGAAGAAGATCGCAGTCATCGGAGCCGGCAACATGGGAACCGCCCTGTTGCGCGGCATCCTTGCCAGCGGGTGGGGCGAGAAAGCGAAGCTCGTCGCCTCCCACCCCAAGCGCGAGAAAGCCTCGGCCCTCGCGAAGGAACTCGACATCAAACTCACCAGCAACAATCCGGAAGCGGCCAAGGACGCCGACATCGTGATCCTCGGCGTCAAACCTCAGATCCTCGAATCCGTGCTTGATGAGATCCGCGGCTCGTTGCGCGACGACCAATTGCTCATCTCGGTCGCCGCGGGGTTCCCCACGAGCCGAATCGAAGCCATCGTGGGACGCAAGATCCCCGTCGTGCGCGCGATGCCCAACGTGGCAGCGATCGTGAAACAGTCCGCGACGGCGTTGTGCGCCGGCAAGTTCGCCAAACCTGCGCACGTTGCGGAGGCGCGCAAGATCTTCGAATCGATCGGCATGGTCGTCGAACTTCCCGAATCCCAACTCGACGCCGTGACTGGATTGAGTGGCAGCGGCCCGATGTACATTTTCCAGATCATCGAAGGCCTCAGCGACGCCGGCGTCCGGGTCGGGTTGTCCCGCGACGTGTCCTCCGCATTGTCGATCCAGACCGTGGTCGGCGCAGCGAAGATGGCCGAGACCCTCAAACTCCACCCCGCGGTCCTCAAAGACCTCGTCACCTCGCCCGGCGGAACCGCCATCGCCGCACTTCACAGTCTCGAACGCAACCGCCTCCGCGCCATCCTGATGGACGCCGTCGAGGTCGCGACGCAGCGTTCCCGCGAGCTCGGCCAAGCGATGCCGGCGCCGAAGACAACAACAACAGACGCGTAACAGCGCGCCCCATGTTGTTTTCATGGGGCGCCCCCCCACATTGCCACCGTAGCTCAGTCGGTAGAGCACTCGCCTTGTAAGCGAGCGGTCGGGGATTCGACTTCCCCCGGTGGCTCTAAGATTTTCTCCCATGCCGCCGTGGGGCTCGAAACCGTTGCGGGCTCGCAGGCGCCTTGGCCGCCAAACGGCTACTTAGCGAAGACCTAAGACTTCAGGGAGCGGCTTGAACCCGGGGGCCGGGGCTCTCACGGGAAACTGTATTAGGACGACTCGGTGGTTTGGTCCTAGGATTCCCATGCTTTCTGCTCAACAACTGGTCGCTTGCGTACTTCTCACAGCCCTGCTCGCCGGTTGTGCTTCGGGCCCGTCAGGGGAGCCTGCGCCCACCAACGCAAGCGAAGGTTCGGCCTTTCCGGAGTTTTCAGAGTCGACCGGCGGCACCGAACCGTCCGATTCCACGCCCAAAACCATCCGGGTTCTGATCGACTACGAAGGTGACATTGGAAGCGAGAACTGCGTGCCGAGCGGGCCCGGCGGATGCCGCTCTGTGGCGCCGTCTTCGGGTTCCGCGAACAACCCCAACAACAGCACGGTGTTCGGCGAGCCCCTGCAAGTTGTCGCCGCGCTCTGGTGGAACAGCACGGAGTCTGCGACTTCAACCCTCATCTTTCAGTTCGGGGCCGTCCGAACTGAAGCAAACGGTAATGGGTATCAGTCGGTGGGACAACAATCTGCGCGCGGGTCATCTCCGCTGATCCTGAATCTCACCGAGTTTAGCTGGCCGGATGGCGAATGGTCGCCCGGATTCCAGGTCGATGCGCCCAACCCCTACCCCAGTCCGCTTTACGGAAAGCAGCACGGTCAGCAAGCGTTCCACGTCGTGGGCTACATCGTGGGGCTAGACACGGGCGACCCAACCCGCATCGGGGAAGGCGCATGGTCCGTCCTTGCGAAAGATACTGAATAGAGCTTCAGCCTCTCGCCGCGACGCCGCGCCGGGGCCCATCAAGAGTAACGCTGCTGACCTTGACCCAACATATTCACCGTTTCCGCGCCCGCGTCCGTTTCTTGTTTTTTTGCCAAGGAGCGTCGACGTGGCGAGCGGGGCGTGCTCAAGGTATGCGAAGGGATCTCTCGCGATCCATGTCATTGATCCGGCACGGCCGAATATTCCTCGACCCCTTCCGGGGCGCCGTTCATGAAGACGGTCGTGTACTGCTGGAACCGGTGCTCGAGCTGGAGCCCGACTCCAGTGCAGTAGCCGAGGAGTGGGTTGTAGGGGCAGGCCGCCGAGCCCGCCGAATTGATCTCGGGCTGATACTGGCCATCGTACCAGGTGTCGACGCGGAACTGGAAATCGTGATCCGTCGCTGGGAAGAGGACCGGCGTCCCCGTGGCGGCGTCGAGCGCACGGATGTACGGTTTCTCCGGCCAGAAGTCGACCCGTAGGATGGGTTGGCCGAAGCCCCGGCCGACCGCCACATAATCGTCTGGCTCTTCCTCTTCGGGGGTCTGGTTGCGGGCCCAGAAGTCGTGGTCCATCGTGACCGATCTTGGTTGCCAATCGGTCTCGACGACGATGTAGGAGTGGCCGGCCGAGATGTTGTACGTGAACCGGTTGACCTGCTCCCCGAAGGCAACCGGCGCGGCGCACGAATCAGCCCACGCGACAACCGAGAACGCGCAGGGCATGAACCCGGTCTCGAGAAAGAGCAAGAAATAGGGCACGTCGCCGGCGACGTCGGCCAGGATCACATTGACCCGGGTGGCTTCGCCCGCGTTGACGTACGCGAGCGCGGACCCGCCGCCATAATTGGGATGGGTCGACATCACGCGGTAGGCTCCGGGCTCCAATAAGGAGAACGCGAACCCCCCGTCGGGGCCGGTTACCTGCGTCGCGAGCGGAGTGCCGCTGGAGGACGCCGGCTCGATGGAAACGTTCGCTCCTTCCAACGGAAACACGGAGTTGTCCACGACCGACCCTTCGACGGCACCCAGGGCATCGGTCACTTCGACCGTCGGCGGGGCGATCGGCTCAGGGGATTGGGTGACCAGGGGTTCGCCGCTTGCCTGGACGCAGCCCGAGGACAATGATGAAAACGGCGCCGCCGCGCCCAACACCTTCCATGGTCTCCCAAGGGGGAGGTGTGGATATCTCCTTTCCCGCTGCGTTCCCGGTTGTGCAAACGTCGTTACCAAACTCGTTCAAAAGGAGATCGTGCAAACAACGAGGCCGTGGCTGACCATCCCATGCTGTTTGACGAGCTTCTGAACACCCCCAATTTGCGCGCCAAATCCTACGTCGTCCACGAGACCGGCGACCGGGGAATGGCCTGCATTGAACTCTCCGCGCGTCGACTGGAGGATTGGTTCTTCGCGCGTCGCTGGATCGTCACGCGCAATGGCCGACGCCTCCTGTTCTGGCTCTTGGACGACGTGGAAGCGCACGGGTTCCGGTTCCGGGTCAAGCAAGGTCCCCTTGCATCCAACCCGACCGAGGAGCCCTGGATGCGCGCCGCCGACCAGTGGGACGCCCTCGACAAGGAAGAACGCATGATCCACGCCGAATTGTTCCCCGAGGAAGACAAGCTCCTTGGGCAAGGGTACGACTGGGATCACCTTCACGTGTACCGCCTAGGCGCGCCTCTTCAGCCGGATGAGTCCGGCCGGATCCTGGAGGAGGTGGATGGAGTGGTGACCGAGTGGGTCAAAGTGTCGGAGGAGTTCACGTGGAGACGGTTCCCGCTGTATGCGGCGTTGCGTCGACCTGCGGCTTTGGGCACGTCGGCGGAGCCTATTCGCGGTACGTGACCTGATAGCCGATGAGACGCGGCCCATCGTAGACCGGCTCGGTGCGGACAATCTCGACGTCGGGGTGTTGGGCGTTCCAGGCGTCGAGGCGCGCATCCGCCGTGGCGGAGGAGAGCCCTGACTCGGCTTCGAGAGGGGTGAGGCCGACGTATTCGCTTTTCGTCGCGTACTGGTCGGCCTGGTTCGATGCCGGCTGGATCTGCACGGTGAACACGGCGAGCGCGCCGATCGCGATGACGAGCGCGGCGAAGATGCCCAGGAACTTGAGGTTGACTTTTGGTTTTTTGTCGTCGTTGACGTAGTTGTACACTTTGAGCATGTGCTTGAGATCGATCGCCATTCACACCACGCTCATTTTGGGGCCATGCCGCCCAGGACGAAGGAATCCTTGAGACACTCGGCGATGTCGTCTTTGTCGACGTAGATGACGCGCGATCCGTTCTCGTCGGTGAGGATCGCTTCAAAGAGCATGTGTCCGTTGTCGCTCTCGACGTGTTTGGAGAGGTTGACGTAAAGATCTGAGCGACCCAGCGAGATGGTGAGTTCACGCAAATCCGGTTTCTCGCCTCGTTGGCCTGTGAGGCCGCCCGTCGGGGGTTTGGCAGGGGAGCGCATCGAAACATCGCTCCCGTAGCCGGCGATATATAATGGAGGGCCAGAAGGGATAAAAGTACGATTTTGCCGGGCTCGGCTCCGGCTATTCTTGGTAAGTCACGTCGTAGCCGATGAGCCGGCCCTCGTGGTAACGGGGCTTGGAATCCAGCACGTTTGCGTCCGGATGGGCGGCTTGCCATTCGACCAACAAGGAATCGGCGCGGCACGACGGAGCACAATCAACAAGCGGCAGCGAGGCCGGGTCGAGCCCGACGTACTCGCTGCGCTGCTGTAGGGCCG
>CAYOZB010000187.1:0-5683 GCA_964408365.1 uncultured Halobacteriales archaeon
CGAGCAGGCCGTCGTCGACCCGAAACACCGCCAGGTCGACATCATCGCGCACTCCGCAGGCGGCTTGGCGGCACGGTACTTCATCAAATACCTCGGCGGCGACCGGAAGGTCCACTCCCTCGTCACGTTGGGCACGCCGCACAACGGCACGTACACGTCGTTCCTGTTTCCTCTCGCCACCGTCGTGCGCCAAATTTTTCCCGGATCCGAGTTCTTGGCGGAACTGAACCGCGGCAAGGAATCCACTGGCGTCGAGTACACGTCCATCTACAGTCCGACCGACGGGATTGTGATCCCCCCGGACAACGCCATCATGAAGGGAGCGCGGAACGTCCGCGTGACGGGACTGACCCATTGGGGCTTTTTGTTCCGACGAAAAGTCTACGACGAGATCCGCAAGACCCTCGACCACGAACGCGAATCGGCCGCCTAGGCTACCCCGGCGCGAGTCGCGTGAACTCCGGATCGGGTCCTTGCCCATACCAGGACGTCGAGTAGATCGTGAAATCCTGCGCGAGGGCGGCACCTGCTCCCACGCCGTTCTGGTTCACGGGTTCTCCCGGGAACATGTAGAGCTGGAGTTGCCCGCCGTTCTTCGGGTAGTCGCGGTTCGCGTACTCTTTGATCGACGCCCAATCGTGCGGACCCAGTAGGACACTGATCGGCGACGGCCCTTCGATTTGTCGCCAGGATTCGCCGACGAAGGGACGGATCGCCAACGTCAACTCGGAGTTCACGGCGGGGATGCTGGGCGTCCACTCGACCTCGATGAGTGTCCAACGCATGTTCGGGAGGAAATTGAGGAACGTGGTGCGGCCCATGTCGAACTGGGGCTCCACCGCGCCGCACTCCGGGTTCGCGTCGGTGTCACTGGCGTTGACGCGTCCGCTGCAGTTGATCTGACCGCGGAACTGGAACCCGGCGTCCATGTAGGGGTTGAGGTTCGGCGCCCGGATGAGGAACACTTCGACCTTCGCGCGCTCATCTACACGAACGTCCACGGTGACGTTCTTCGAGGTGTAGCCCGGCTTGGCGAGGATGACGTCGTGGCTTCCCGTCGGGACGTCGCGGAAGAAGAACACGCCGTCATCGGCGGTCGTGAGGCTCAACCCGGTGCCGTCGACGCGCGCCAGGACGCCGCCTAGGAGTTGGAACTCGTCGTCGAGTACGCGTCCCAGGATCTGTCCGGTCTCGACGTCCTCATCCACGGCCGCTTGGCTTGCCGCGGACGGTTCGATCTTCTTCGCTGCCGATCCGCCTCCGACGCAACCGGAAACGAGGAGAAAAACGATGAGAAGGGGGAACGCTACGAAACGACGTGGATTCAACGCGAGCCCCGACGGAAATGACCCCAGGAGTCGCTATAAAGGATTTGTGTCGGAAGGGGCTGCGCTCCAAAAGCCTCCAAGCATTCCATAACCCGGGGTCCCCCTAAGAACCTGATAAAGTCACGAGCCGAACGAATGGGGGTTAAACGAGTCCGCGCGCCCTCTGATCAAGCCGACGAACTCCCGGTTGTGGAGCGGCGAACCACCAAGGCACCGGGCGACCATGCGGGACCATTCGGGGGGTCCCTGGCCGACAAAGAGAGGGCAGCGGGAAGGGACCGGGTTGGGTGGTTAAGGTGGGTGGAGGCAAAACGAACGCGTCTTGCCGGGCCCCTTCCCGCCGACGATCCGCAAGGATTCCCTCCGGGCGAATAACCTTGCGGTGTCCAATGCGGCGACCGCCGAACATGAACACGGCGGGTTTTGGACAAACGAAACCGCGTTCTTGAAGGTGGATAAAGCGCATTTCAACGCGATTCACTGGCGCTCGTGCAAGCCGTTTCGGCAGCGTCAACGCTTGGCGTTGGGAGATTCCAATACACAACCAAAGTTGTCTTAGGGAACCTGCCGCGAGAGTCACGATCTGGGTAGGCCCCGTTTCCGGTCACAGGCCCCCCCGACTCGGTGAACACCGTGTCCAAACCACGACCGGAACCACGACACGACAACCCGCCAAGGACCCGGCAACGACCCAACGGAAGCCACCCACCCGGCGGTTGGAAGACCCTCTCCAACTCCCGGGAGTTTTTGTCACACAGCCCCCCGCATGGTCCCGGCAAGGGTAGACGTTGGCTCGCCCCGCAACCCGACCCGATGAACGCCTCGACCCCGAACCCGACCCGAAGCCCGACCCGAGCGGGGGTGCCGGGTTGACCACTGAATTCTCCTGCCCCGTATGCAAGGAAGGCTTCGGAAACGAGGGTGCGCTCGCCGCACACTTGGCCTTGACCAAGGACGCGGCGCACCACGCGCACCGATCCGGAGCCAACCTCCTACCCGCCCCCAAGGACCCGAGCCCACCCGCACAACCCGACGGGTCGGGTCCCCTTTCCGGGTCCGGGTCGGGCGGGTCGAACCCACCCGTTTCTCCTGTTGGCGAAGCCCACCCGACCCGACCGGCCGACCAACCCGAGCCGACCCCCGACCCGAACCCGGGCCCCGAAATCGTCACGTTCGAGCGTCCCTTTTCGGTGGGTCCCCTCCTACCCGACCCGGGCTCAAGCGGAACCGGCTCGGGCCCCGACGCGGGCAAGACCCCGCCGAAGGTCGAGATCAGCCTGGAGCCGTTCATCGACCAAAGCGTAAGCGCCCTCGCAAACGGATTCTTCCTCGCCGAGAAGACCGACGACAAACTCCGGCCCGAGGAAGTCCACGCAAGCGGATTCAGCAAAGCCGCGGACGCGTGCCTGAGCCACTACTTGCCGCAACTGCCCAAGGACCACCCGTTGACCGCGCTCGTCGTCAGCGGCGCCACGCTCGCCTTCATCATCGCCCAGAAAAAAAGCGCGTTGAAACCCGACCCCACCCGACCCGCGGCCACCCAACCCGACCCGACCCACCCACCCGCTAAGAACCCCGACCCGAAACCCGACCAACCCGGACCCGCCCGACCCGACGGGTCCACCGGGGACGCGTATTGGGACGCGATCCTACGCGGCGCGCAAGGAGGACCCCGCCTTGACGACGACTGATCACGGCCTCCTTCGATTGTTGGACGACGTGGGCGAAGAAGCGTTCGGGCTCCAATGGCTCGCATTGCGCCCGTTCGTCAAGCGGTGGGTGGACGCGAACCCTGAACGCGTCTACTGGCTCGTTCGACGCGTCCGCGCATTGGTTCGGCGGGGTGAATTGTGAAGCTCCAGCTCCACCCCGGCCAAACCGCACTCGTCACGGGCGACTACGGCACGGGGAAAACCACGTTCGTAAAGTGGTGGACCCAGACCGTCGGCCGCGGCTGTTACTGGAGCGCTCCGACCCGCCACGGGGCCCCGCCCGATTACGCCGACGTGGCCCGCGTGGTGCGATCCGCCCCGGAAATGGAGCGCGCGGGTCGGGACGCCGCGTTCGTCGTATGGCCTTCCCCGCCTTCAAGCGTCGGTCAAGAAACGCGGTTGGACGCGTTCAACGAGTATTGCCGCGTCGCCATGAAACTGAGTAAAGCCGTTGTCGTGTGCGACGAAATCCAAAACATCCTTCCGAGCAAGTTTCTCAAGGATTGTCCCCCTGCGTTCCAAGACCTCGTGGAATTGGGACACAAGACGCCGGGCTTGTTGGCGAAAGTGTTCGTCGCGCACCGCTTGGCTCAGATTCCGCTCGTCCTGGGCGGCGGCGCGTACCGAATCAGTTTCCGACCCTTCCCAGGCGATGAAGACGCGTTGACTCCCTTCTTCGGAAAAGAAGGCGTGGAGAAAATGAAACGCTTCGGCGTGGGCGAGTTTGCGTTCTGGAGCCAACAGACCGGCCCCGTCCTTCCCCTCAAACTCAGCTTGGGCACGCGGGGCCATGCGGGGGGTTCCCGCTAATGGTGAGCCGACGCGTCGCGTGGGGTTGCGGCAAGTGCCGGGACAAGGGTTGGCGTGTTCCGGTGTTCAAGGATTTGAAGGACCTTGAATGGCACAGCGTTCAGAAGCACAAGGAAGCCCCCCGCGTGGGTGCGGCAAGGGTAGATGTTGTCGCCTTCCGAGTCGATCTCTGGCCCGAAGAAACCGGGACCAAAAAAACGGAAGGAGACACGGACACACATGGTAGCGGTTCAAGCAGCGACGGGAGCGGCAATCGCAGTAGCAGCGCACACGGCAGCGATGAGGTTCCAGATGCACCGTGACCCGAAGATGGACGCCGCGATCAAGGCCGGAGCGGGACTCGCGTTGCTCGTCGCAAGCGCGGTCGTGACCGATAACGCCGGATGGGGCAAGCAAATCCTCGTCGGAATCGGCGTTGGAGTCGGGAGCGCCGGAATCGTCGCCAGCCTCCACGTGGCCGGGTGAATCCATGAGCGTGATTTCCCGCCTCCACAAGCAGATCGCCTATGACCCGGGCAATCAAACCCGCGTCAACATTCCCCGACAGCACCTCCTCGCCCGCCTTCGCCTCCGGACCAAGACCGGCGCGTTGAGCGGCGGGACCAATGGCGTCTTCATCGCGGGCGCGGCGAACAAGATCGTCAAGCGCCTGGAACTCGTGATCGGCGGACAACTCACCGTCCGCACCCTGAGTTTCGAGAACATTCGCCGCCTGAACCTGTTGGCGTACAAGGACAACGCGCCCGGGGACGGCTACGCGTACCTCGATCTCGGCTTGCTCCCCACGCACTTGTTCACGAGCCTGGAACTCCTGATCACCTGGGAAAGCGTCGCACCCCTCCAAACCGGGGACCGAACCACCATTACGGGCGCGAGCTTGGAAATCTTCGCCCGCGAAGTGATCAACGAAGGGCAGACCGTCGGAAGGATTCCCCTCGTGATCCAGAAAACGATCAGTAAGGACTTGCAGAACGTCGCGGGGGAGCAACCGATTGATCTTCTTGACGGCAACGTGATTCAAGCCATCTTGATCGTGCCGTCGAGCCCGACCCTCATCAACTCGATTAGTGTTCTCCAAGACGGGACCAAGACGCACCGCGCGAAGGAACCGTATGACGCGTTGCGGGAAGAGAACAAAGCGGACTTTGAGTTGGATAGCATCCAATCGGATTTCGTCGTCGTGAACTTCGACGTGTTCGGCGACGGAAGCCAAGCCCTTCGCACGAAAGGCATGGACACGTTGGAACTCATCCTGAACACGAACGCCGAGGCGACCGGCAAGGTCGAACTCGTGATCGTTGAGATCGCACAACCGGCGTGATCAACCAATGGCAAAAACGGACGGATTGGTTTGGGTTCTCGTGGCCGGAGGCGGCGCACTCGCGGCGTACTTTTTCGCTACCCGACCTGAGGAAACCGGTTCGTCCGAAACCGCCGCGCCCCAAACCGGGGGTGGCGAAGCCGCCACCGGTCCCGGCGTCACGAGCGCCTACAGTTTCTTTGACCCCGCGACGGGTCTTCCCGTCGCCCCGGCCGACGTGGGGTTCTCCAGCGTCACCGGAGCCGACGGCTTGCCCCGAAACGTCGCCCCGGCACCCGACGCGTCGCCCTACGCATTCGCGCCGCAATTCAGCCCGGACTTCGAGCGCGAACTCCTGCGGCAAAACGATGACACGAACCGATTGATCGTGGTCGAGCAACAGAAGCAGACCCGCGCCGCGAGCGTTCAGACCGCCGCGGTCGGTGGCGCTATCGCGTTGACCGGCGCGGCGGCAGCAATCAAGGTCGCACAGAAAACCGCGAGCGGGCTCCGCGCCGCGTCGCCCGCCTTGA
>CAYOZB010000188.1:0-5650 GCA_964408365.1 uncultured Halobacteriales archaeon
CCCGGCGTGGCCGCGGCCCCGGCCTCGATCCACGTCGAATGGCAAAACGGCCTCGAACTCGATGTCAGCCTGACGAAGTTCACCGGCAAGGTCGCGCACTACACGACCTCCTTCAACCTCCTCTCGCCGGTCGTCTTCGCCGAGGCGTTCATCTACGAGGAATGGTCGGGCAACTTCAACCTCGACCGCGGCCCCTGCCTCGCTGCCGCCAAGGCCCCATCCCGCTCCGCCGTCATGATGAGCCACATCGCGTCCGACTGCGCGGCCACCCCGGACAAACAACAGTGGGGAAACACGACGGTCATCTCGTTCCAAGCGACCCAGCCTTGCACGTTCTCAGTCGGCGTCAAGCTGATCCAGGAGCCGGGCATGGAATCCCCAAAGCCGCAGCGGGCAAACGACTCGATGGAGTGCCACTCGGTCGGTTGTGTGCTCTACATCCTGCAATTCGAAAGGGAGCGATCCGAAGACGACGAGTGCGGGTCCTGCAGCGAGCCGCTGCTCTAAGCCAGCGGACGTGCTGAGGGACCATGCTCGACTTTCTCGACCCGGCATGGTTCCCTCAGACCTTCGCCGCCGTCCTCATGGGCCTCGTCGCGGCCTGGCTGCTTTTCGTCGACTTCAACAAGCCCGCCCACCGCGTCTTCGCGTCCATCTTGGTGTTCCGCAGCATCAACATCGTATTGGCGATCTTGCGACAGCGCGCTACGGAGGATGCGACCGCGCTCTTTTACGACCGCTTGATCCCGTACGTTCTGCTTCCCATCGTGCCCTTGACAGTCTATTTCCTCTGCGTGTATCCGAAGCCCCGGACGTGGCTCGGCAAAAGCAAGTGGGGCGCGCCGTCCGTGATCTTTACTATCGGCATCCTCTGGGCGCTCTACGCTTGGGACCACGCGCTGCTTTGGACCTTCGAAGCGGGCCAAGGCGAGGGAATCCTCGCGCACATGCGCGGCTACCACTACACGTCCTTTGGACCGCTCGTGCTTCTCACCTCGTCGTGGACCGTGGTGTTCAGCGCCGTGACGGTGTTCTTGGCCTTCGACTATCTTGACACAGCCAACCAGTCCCCGCGCTTCTCGGCGATGCTCATCTACGCGGGCTTTGCATTGAACGCACTCTTCGACGGGACCCTGCGCGTCGTCCAAGCCGCAGTGACGCTGCGACTCGATGCCGACTATCCCTGGGCCCCTTGGGGCTGGGCCTTTGCCATCCTGCCCGCCCTCACCATTTTGCCTGTGTTGCTCTCCATCTTTGTCCTTTACACGCGACGCAAGATCCACCTCGACGTCCAACGCGACATCCGGCGGTTCCTCCTCGTCGCTCCGTTCCCCGTTGCGTCGGCACTCGCTCTCGCCGCCATCGGGACCAATGCCGTGTTCTTCATCGGACCGGGATCCTTCGCGCATTTCGTCCTCGGTGTTTGGCGCCTGACCCTGCCGATCCTCGTGAGCTACGCGCTCCTGCGGTACGACCTCTTCGACATCGACCACAAGGTGAAAGCGGCGGTCAAGCACGGAACCATCATCGGCGCGCCCGTCTCTGTTTTTTTTGCAGTCTCGGAGATTGCAGAGGCGCTCGTGCAGAACCAAGTGAGTGCGCTTTATGGCGCCGTTGCCGCGATCGCGATCTCCATTGCGTTCAAACCCCTCGAGCGCGTCGCCCATCGGCTTGCGGCACGCGTGTTCCCGCGCGTCCGCCCGTTCGATTCGTTGTCCAGACCCGAGCGCCTGGTCCTCTTTGAAGAGCAACTGCGGCTCGCCCAACAGGACGGAAACGTGTCGCCCAAGGAACAGCGGATGCTCGAACTGCTCAGCCAACGATTGGGTCTGCCCCAGGACCCGATGTCCAACCGCGGGGCTCGGCGCCGTGCCGCGTACCCTTAGTTCCAGTGCGACAGGATCCGGCCAAAGAGCTGCTTCACCGCGCCGTCGCTTCGTGCGTGGACCCGGCGGAGGATCAATTCGGGCGTCGAGCGGGCGCGGTGGCCCAGTTTGGGTTGGCGGTCGACGATGAGGTTGAAGTTCTCGTCCAACCCCACGGCGTCGATGCCGTCGATCCGGACCTGCACCTTCGCGTGCTGCAACACTTCGGTCGGCAGGTGAGTCACAAGGACGCAAAGGCCTCCGGTGCGGCGGACTTCGCCGAGGAACACGCCGAGGATGCGTCCAGCGGCTTCGAGCTCGGTCATACTTTCCACTTCGTCGAGGAGCAAGAACCGCCGTCCCGGACGCGTCAGGGGTGGGAAGAGGTCGGTGAGGAATGTCTCGAAGGCTCCCGCGTTGACGCCGCGGCTGGCGGTGAAGAACATGAGTTCGTCCATGACGGGGATCTCCGCGTCTTGCGCCGGCACGGGTAGGCCCCAATGGTGGAGGATAAGGAATTGTGAGATGAGTTCGAGGAGGGTGGATTTTCCTCCGCTGTTGGCCCCCGTCAAGACCGCGATGGGGTCGGGGCCGCCGACGCGGTAGGAGATCGCTTGCGGCTTGCCGAATTTGACCAGGCGTAGGTGGAGCCCACCTTCGAACCGCAGCTGGTCGGACGTTCGAGCGGGTTTGGCGCCCACGTCGAGCGCCCACGAGCCGAGGGCAAAGTCCACGTCGTAGCGAAGCCAGTATCGGAGTTCCGTCTCGAGGGTCGCGCGTGCGGCGTGGACTTCCTTGGCGGCCTTTTGGTTGCGGCGGAACTGGTCGACCGCGGAGGTCGCCTTGGCGCGCATGTCGAGCGTTTCGATCTCGTCATCATCGAGGCGGATCGGGAGACCTTTTTGGAAAATGTCCCAGTCGCGCCCGGTGAGTTCTCTGAATTTGGCGCGTCCCGCCAACACTGCGCGGGTGCGCACTTCCGCCAAGGCGGGCGGAAGGGTGCTCGCCAACAGTTCGAGTACTTGGGCGCCGGTGAGGCTCAACGTTTGCATGCCGACTTGGAAATTCTCCTGCGCCGCCTGTAGTGCCAACTTGGCGGCGGCGTTCACGTCCTTCGCCGCCGTCGCCTGGCCTTGTGCGGATGCCGTGAGGCATTTGTCGGCCATCGACGGGCGTTGGGTGAGACGGGCGAGTTCCGCGAGCGCCGTGATCGCCTTCTGGTTCTGTCGGACGAATTCGGCTTCGGATTCCGGGACGAAATCCCAGATGGGAGCGGACGGGTCGATGTCGACGACGGCTTCGGCCTCAGAGACGGAGGCGCGGTCATCCCCAGCGTAGAGGACGAATTCGGCTTGTTGCATTTCGTTGCGTCCTTCGCGCCCGCTCACGATCCTGCACCAGCGGTCCAAACCGCGGGCTCGCAGGTCGAATTCCTGCTCTTGCGTGTCCACGACGACGACTCGGTGGAGTCCGGGAACACGTTGGGGTTCTCGCAAAGTGGAGATCTGGTCGAGGTTTCGGCCGATGGCTTCGCGGTCGAGTGCTTCGATCTGGTCGCGGATCTGCATGACGTGCTCGGCGTGGCTGGCGATCTTTTTCGGGTCGCGCAGCACTGGGAGGAGTCGGAGGTAGCGTCGTCCGTAGGCGGTGTGGGCGTAACTGGCGAGTTGGTCCTCGAGTTCGCGTCGCACGTCGCGTGCGCGTTCGGTGCCTGCGAGGTCCATCGATTCGGAGCGTCGGACGGCGGCGACTAGGTCGAAGGCGCGCCGTTCGCTCAGGCCTTCGACCGCGAACAGGGGGTCGAGTTCCAAGGATTCGCAGGCGGCTCGGAAGTCTTCGTCGGAGCCGAAGGCGGTTCTGATCTTTCCGGCGAGCGCGGGCCCGACCCCGGGGAGGGATTCGATGTGGAATGCAGGATCTACAGTGCGGGCTCGCGCGCTCGCCACGACACTGACAGGGGTGGAAGGGGTTTACCTGGGTTTGGAGGGGGCGAGTGAAAGTGGCCCCTAGAGTTGGACGCGTCCGATGAGCCGTTGTGCTTTGTTGTCGATGTCGACGAGGATCGCGGGTTGGTGGGGCACTTTGGTGAGCGGGGCTTCGGGTTTCAATACGAGGCGAAGATTGGGCACGGCGCCTTTGACTTCCTCGACGCGGACGACGATGTCCTGAAGCACGTGGAACAGGTGGAGCACGGCTCCGGCCTTGGGGGCCCATTTGGAAAACGGGTGCGGGCTGAGGCCCGCTTCGAACGCTACGCCGGGCTGGGCGATCTGGAGACTGTCTTTGGGGGCAAGGACGTGTCCGCGGTTGACGTCTTCGGGTTCGGCGCCTTTGAGGGCCAAGCCGACGCGGGATCCGGGGGAGGCGGTCTCTTGGTCGACGTCGTGGATCTGGATGCTGCGGACTTCGGCCATCTTGTTCGTCGGGAATGACTGCAACAAGGAGTGGTGTTTGAGGGTCCCGGAGCGGACCAAGGCCAAGGCGACGGTGCCGACGCCCTTGACGGGGAACGCGTGGTCCACCGGGATGGCAAGGGGCTCGGCGGGTCGGTCGCTTTGGCGTTCGTAGAGTTGCTCGCGGAAGACGGCTTCCGGATCTGTTGAGAGTGTGAGGTCTTTGAGCGCGGTCTTGGCGAGAAGGCCCGTGAGCTGCGTCGCGTCCACGGCGCCCTCGGCGCGGACGAAGCCTTTCGTCTTGCCCATGAGTTCGGCGGCGACGATCATTTCGCCGAGGGAGCGGTCGATCTTGTCGGGTTGGAGGATGATTTCGTCGGAGAGGTCGAGGGCGTAGAGGAGGCTCATGATCTTGTCGGGGAACCGGGTCGCGGTGACCATGTTGAGGTGGACGTCGCCTTTTTTGGCGTTGAAGAGCGTGATGTCCGTCGCGGTTCCCTTCTTGGCGTACTTGCCAGCGCGGTCCTCCGGGCCGAGGTACGCGTACGTGATGTGTCGCATCGTCGAGCGCGCCGAGAGAAGTCCGCCTTTTAGCCTCATCGACCACGGGGCACCCAAGGACTCAAGTTTCGCCCCCTCGTGCCGCGCAACCGTGGGCGTCGACCTCGGGGAAGTCTTCCCCGGCCAAGAAATCACGATGGAGTCCCTCGGCGGCAAGGTCATCGCGATCGACGCGTTCAACCAACTCTACCAGTTCTTGGCGATCATCCGGGGTCCCGATGGGACGCCGCTCAAGGACGATCAGGGTCGCGTGACGAGCCATCTCAACGGGTTGTTCAACCGGACCACCAATCTGGCCGTTTCGGGCATCTCCCCCATCTTCGTGTTCGACGGCGCGCCGCATCCGCTGAAGCAGAAGACCATCGAGGAACGCCGACGCATCAAGCGTCAGGCGATGGCGGATTACGAAGCGGCCTTGAAAGTCGGTGACCTCGAGAAGGCGCGTTCCAAAGCGCAGCAGACCAGCACCTTGACGACCGAAATGGTCCAGCAGGCGAAACGTCTCATCGTGGCGATGGGCCTTCCGATCGTCCAGGCGCCCAGCGAAGGCGAGGCCGAGGCGTCTTTCCTTGCCCGAAACGGTGTTGCGTACGCCTGCGGATCGCAGGACTTCGACAGTCTCCTCTTCGGCGCTCCGCATCTGGTCCGCAACTTGTCGGTGACGGGACGTCGACGGATGCCGGGTCGTCAAGCCTATGTCGACGTGTCGCCCGAGGTGATCGACCTCGACGTCACCTTGTCGACGTTGAAACTGACGCGCGATCAACTCGTCGATGTGGCGCTGCTCATCGGCACGGACTACAATCCGGGCGTCGTCGGGATCGGTCCCAA
>CAYOZB010000189.1:0-5647 GCA_964408365.1 uncultured Halobacteriales archaeon
GCACTTTCGCGATGGGCGCGTCGATGAGGGCCACCGCCAATTTGCATTTCTCCATCCCCCAGGGCAACGCGAGCGGCGTGTTGACGATCTCCGCTTCGTTGTCGATGGGAGCCACGGGTACGTCCTCGACGCAACCGCTTAGCCCGATGGTCAACATGCTCACTGCCAAGACGACCGACGCCCAACCCATGCGCGTCCCGTTGGCGGCCCGGTTCTTATTGGTTTGCTCAGAGGCCAATTCGACGACGGGCTACCAGAACGCCACCATCGCGGTCCAGTCATTCCAGGCAATGTGCGATGCCGTCACGACCAGCCCCGAGGTAACGATGCCAATGAATGACACGAGCAACGAATGCCGACCCCGCAGGCCCTGACCGGCCTGGTACAGCATAAACGCGGCGGCCAATTGGACGGGGATCCACCCGATGACGCCCCACGGTCGGACGGCCGCGATTTGGAACATGTCGGCCAACGCCAGGGTGCCCCAGAACCCAAGGAAACCGGCCAACAGGCCGAACGCGAACCAGCGAATCGCGATCGACTGCCCGACGCGCGGTCGTCGAAGGTCCGTCGCGACCAAGTAGTGGTATGAGACGACGAAGAGGAGCACAAAAACGGACACGCCCCAGCACACACCCGCGGGGTAGGGAGCGACGGCGACAAACGTGGCGAGAAGCACGAGGCTCATCGAAACCGGCCCGTAGTCGACGAGCCGTGCAATCACCTCTTCGGCCGAGTTCGAATGTTTTCCGGCGACTTCGACGTGCACGATCGTGAGGCTCCCAATCCACGAAGTCCACCAAGACGCCCATCCAAAGCGCCCTGTCGTTCGTGGCTACAACCTACCTCGTCCATCCGCACCCAAGAGCGACCACCAAAACCCTTTTCCGGGAGCCTTGCCGCGCCGCAACCCTTTTCAGTTTACCCCTTCCTCGACGGGTCCAGGACGCATCGACATGAAGCTCTTCATTGACACGGCCAACCTCGCCCACATCAAGGAAATCGCCGCCTGGGGCATCCTCGACGGCGTCACCACCAACCCTACCCTCATCTCCAAAGAAGGCGTCGACTTCAAGACCCGCATCCACGAGATCTGCAAAGTCGTCGACGGCCCCATCAGCGCCGAAGTCGTCGCCACCGACGCCGACGGCATGCTCAAAGAAGGACGCGAACTCGCCAAGATCCACAAGAACGTCTACGTCAAAGTCCCCATGACCGGCGCCGGGTTGCAAGCGTGCAAGAAACTCTCCAGCGAAGGCATCCGCGTCAACGTCACGCTCATCTTCAGCGCCAACCAAGCTCTCCTCGCCGCCAAAGCCGGAGCCTCCTTCGTGTCCCCCTTCATCGGACGACTCGAGGACCAAGGCCAAGACGGCATGCCGTTGATCCGGGACATCTGCCAGATCTTCCGCAACTACAACATCAAGACCGAAGTCCTCACCGCCAGCGTGCGCGACCCGATCCACGTCATCGACGCCGCCAAGGCGGGCTCCCACATCGCGACCCTGCCGTACGACACGTTCCAGAAAATGCTCAAGCACCCCTTGACCGACATCGGCCTGGCGAAATTCCTCGAGGACTGGAAGAAGGTCGCCGCGCCCCTCAAAGCGACGCCGTAAGGTCTTCGGGCCTTAGCCGAGGCTCACGACGCGCTTCACATTTTCTTGTCGCGCATCGCGCTCGAGGGCGTTGTGCTCGTCCATCGTGATGCCCAACGAATCGCGCAGGGCTGCAAGGGTCTTGAATTCACGCGGCTCCACCTCCCCGTCCGCGATTGCGGCTTCGAGCGCCCCGCGGTAGATTTCGACGCGCCGATACGCTTCGTACGAAGCCAGGGAGGCGCTTGCTGCTTTCGGTGCGCCTGTGGAGCGGGTGAGCCAGTTCTGAACGTACGACAAGCCGAAGAACGCCAGCCCGCCCGCGACGATGCTCACGCCGTAGCTCACCGCGGCCAAGTTCTCCGTCAACAGCTCGACCGTCTGCAAAACGATGAAAAATACGGGGAGCACGACCGCGGCCTTGAGAGAACGACCTGTGATGGTGGGGAGCCGGAAATCGATCCTAAGGATTTGGTACCGTCCGATGGCGTAGAACAGCAGGACGAGGTTGAAGGCGGTCACGTAGTAGATCGTGGCAGACATGGCCGCGTTGATGGGGACGATGAGAAGGCTGATGACGCACCATGCGAGCAAGATCGAATCTTGGAACCTTGTTTCTCGGCGCCCGAGTAGATTCACGGCCAGCATGAGCATGAATAGACCGAGTGTCGCGACCTGCGCGTACCCAGCAAACCCAAAAATTGGGATCGACGGCGTATCGACCAGGCTCAAACCCGACAGCGCGAGCCACGATACGAATGGAAGAAGTGCAAAGAAGAATTGGTCCCGCAACGCGCCCTTCGCCAGCCTGAAGTATTGGAAGGCGAGGATGGCAACGACGACTGGTTGGGCAAAATCATAGATGAGCGCGTCGCCGCGGGTCCACGGCTGGAGCTCGGTCCGCGATCCGCCGAAGAGCACCACGATCGGGCCGATGAATCCAAACGCGACGGCCGCGAAGCCCACGAGCATCACCCAGAGCCTCCACCCGGTCGGCCGATACGAGGGAAGGGTCACGGCGAGTCCGAGTTGGCCAGCGACCGCGACCAACCAGATGAGCCAACGAGCGGCTCCGTAGAACGGCGTCACCGTTGTGCCACCGCCATAGATTCCGGTCAGCAAACTGGCGGAGCCAAACCCGCCGATGGTGAGGACGGCCATCCAAGCGGTGAGGTTGTGGAATCCTTTCCAGGCAAGGAACGCGGCCAACGCGAGCGAGACGATGGCGACCGCGAGAATGCTCGGAAGAATCCTACGGCACCCGTGCTCCGACGAGGGTTCCAAGTACAAAAAACCTTCAAATTGGCGGCCCGTCGGCTAACGGATGATCCCGCTGACACCCAACGCTCGGGTGAGGGGCGGGGCACGTCGGGCGTTCGGCCGCAGCCACGGCAGGGCGAGCGCCCCGAGCCATAATGTTCCGAGGAGGATGGGATACGCGATGACGGCCCACGGGGAGAACACGGCCAGGAGCACCAACAGGGCGAGCGGCGCGATCAGGAGCAAGGGCAGTTGCTCGAAGGCTCGACGATCTCCCGTCGTCGGAGCCGAGCCGATCCTGACGCGTGGGCCACCAGGTCCCGCGGTCACAGCCGCTTTGAGACTTTGCGCCAACCCCACCAGACACACGAGCAGGATTCCGGCGGCGAACCAGTTCCACGGCCGCGGAGCCGCGACCGTGAGGAACGCCAAAAGTGCGCCCAGGACGAGAAGTTCGAGGAGGACGATCTTCGCCATGAAGGAGCCGTTGTGCCGCGCGACGTACGCATGGGGCATCAGAACGGCGCGGGCGGAGCGGCTGAACGACTCGCTCGGGCTTGCGTACGCGAGTTTGGTCCGCCGACCACTGAGCGCGATGCCTAGTCGCGCCACGATGGGCGTCAACGGAGTCAAGACGATCGCCAAAAGGCCAGCAAGCGGGAACAAGGGCTGGGCGCCGGCAACGTTCGGGTAGAGTTTGGCGAACGCTGCACTTTTTCCGCCACGGGGCAAGAGAAGGCTTCCGGTGATGAAACTCTCCGACCGCCGGAGGCCGAGCCGACGGGCCATGACGGGCAGCACGATCAATTCGCTCACGACGATCCCGGCAAGCGCTAGACCCAGGAGCGGTAGAAGGCTGAACGAGAGGCTCGGTCCCAGCATGGCTCCGTAGCCGACGAAGAACAACGCGGACGCCGCGTCACGAAGATACGGCGCTTCTTTTTGGCTGAACCGTGCGCCTTGTTCGCCGCTGAGGACCAATCCGGTGGTGAAGGCGCTGCCGATGCTGGGGAGGCCGGCGCTGATGCCGAGGAACGCGCCCAACAATCCGATGCTTGTCAGCAGGGCGATCTGCATCTCGCGCGACCTCAGTGACCAAATTTGGGCACGGAAGAGCCGAAGGATCGCGAGGAACCCGACGAACGCCAATACTCCCAATCCGATCTCTTGTGGTGAGCGTGCCGGCAGACCGCCGTAGCGAAGCCCGAGGAACGCGAAGAACAGGAGGAACACCCAATCTTCGATCAACAGCATGCTCACGAGGACGTTGCCCTCGCGTCGGCTGATCCGGTTCTCATCTCCCAGGATCTTCAACACGACCGCGGTGCTGCTTGTCGCCATGATTCCCGCAAGGAACAACCGGTCGCGGACGTCCCAGTTGAGGAAGTCGCCGATCCACCACGCCACGGCGAAGTTGACGATGAGATCATACGCCGCCAGCGGGAGCCCGATGCGTCCGCCGTCCCGCAAGGCCCGCGGGTTGCCGAAGAGGCTCGTGTAGAAGAGCATCAACAACAGGCCGATCTCGGTGGTGCTCTCGAGGAACGCGTCGTGAGGGAGGAAACCGAACGCTTTGCCGCCCATCAACAATCCGAACCCGAAGAGCATGGGGATCGAAATGATGCGGGCCCGCTTCGAGAGGTGAAGCCCCAAGGCGACGCCGATGCCGAGGACGCCGAGCGGCACTAAGACCATGCTCGGCCTCCTCCGGAACGGAGCGACATCGTCCCCTCTCGACGTGCCAAGAGCTTTTGTTCACGCGGGTGACCCTTAAACGGCTTCCGAATCGAATCCGTGCTCCACCTCAGATTCGAAGACGTGCGAACGTCGAGTTCGAAGTTTGGCCATTCCCAGCAGCCCGCCGGAAAGAATGCGTGCCATCGGTTGCCCCATGGTTCATTCGCCGGGGACTTTCCGGCGGCCCACGGCACCGCTGGCCAGGGAACCGTTTTAACCGGCCCCTCAAATCGGCCGCGGATGCGATTCTCCCGACCCGTCCTCCAAGTCGCCTTGGACGAAATGAACCTGCCACGAGCCTTGCAGATCGCCAAGGAAGCCGTTGAGGGAGGCGTTGACTGGATCGAAGCCGGAACGCCCCTCATCAAATCCGAGGGCATGAACGCCGTCCGCGAGCTTCGCAAGCACTTCCCCCAGAACGAGATCGTCGCCGACATGAAGACGATGGACACCGGCGCCTATGAGACCGAGATGGCCTGCAAAGCCGGCGCGTCGGTCGTCATGATCCTCGCCGCGGCCGACGACGGCACCATCCGGGACGCGGTCAAAGCCGCACGCAAGTACGGCGCGAAACTCTCCGTCGACATGCTCGGCGTCACGGACTGGGTCAAGCGCGCCAAGGAATGCGAGAAACTCGGCGTCGACCTCATCAACGTCCACGTCGGCGTCGACCAACAGATGGCCGGACAGAACCCGCTCGAACGCCTCAAGGCGGTCGCGAAAGCCGTCAATGTCCCTCTCCAGGTCGCGGGCGGCCTCAATAGCGAAAGCGTCCCGGGCGTCGTCAAGGCCGGCGCCAGTGTCGTCATCGTCGGCGGCGCCATCATCAAGGCGGGCAATGTGACCGAGGCCACGAAGCGTATCAAAAAAACAATCGCCACGATGAAGTCGCTTCCCACCGAACTGTACAAGAAATATTCCCAAAGCGGCCTCGTGGAAGCGTTCCAGAAAGTCTCGAGCTCCAACGTCAGCGATGCCATGCACCGAAAAGGGGCCATGTTCGGCGTCAACGCGATCCAACAAGGCACGAAGATCGTCGGCCGCGCCGTCAC
>CAYOZB010000190.1:0-5635 GCA_964408365.1 uncultured Halobacteriales archaeon
CGGAGCTCGCCGGTGCGGAGGTCGTCGGGTCGACGATCGACGGATCCTGGACGCAACCTGCAAGCGCAACGCTGACGAGGACGACGACGACCGTCGCGGCGTGGGGGCCCGACATCGTACGATGATGGGGGTTTCCGTTGTCTTAAGGGCGCCGGGGCAGCCTTAAGGGGCTTCGTTCCGCCTTGGCCGTTTCGTCGAAAACGTCCACGCGCTGTTTCGTTCGCAACCGAGGAGTTGTCAAGTCCTAGAGGGGCGCGTACCACTAGCGATGGAAGGCCTCACCCGACGATCCTAAGTTCGCTCCAACCGGGCGACACCAGGAATCGAAGGTCCATCCAAGCAGCCTATATTGAGCCGGCCAATAGACGAGGATGGCGCCCCAATGCTCACCACACCACGGACAAAGAGACTCCCGCTTGCCTTCTTGATTTTCTTCGCGCTCGCCCTTTCGGGGTGCGTCGGCTCCGACGCAACGGACGCTCCCGGAAAGGCGGCAGCAGCTACCCACCAGATCGACGAAACGCGGCCGAGTGACGTGCCTGCACCTGCCCCAATTCCGCCTGCGATCACACGTGGCGAATTCAAGATCATTACAATCAGTGGTGGCATCATGGCGATTGCGGTCTCGACCGGGCTCGACACCATTCGCATTGGTAATTCCGACACACACCATTTCGACGTGCCAACCGGTGCTGTGTCGATGAAAGTTGACCTCGCATGGACAACGTCGTCCTATTTCGTAGGAGCCTACCAAGATGTCCCGGCTTCCGACTTGGAATTGCATGTCGTCGGCCCGGGCGCCGAGGGCAGAGAGGGCCTAAGCGACTGCACGAATTACGCCCCCCTTCCCGACCCCAAGGGGGGCTCGTGCAACCGCGACCGTAGCGAACAGGTCATTCTCGAAGGACTCGGGGCTGCGGATGTCGGTCAATGGCACCTCCGCGTTTACGTCTCCTACGACGCCTTCGGATCACCCTCCGCGAAAATGGCGCCGGATGCCTACTACACGGCCACCATCGCGTTCCGTTAGCAGGCGGAATTCCCTCGCACCAGTCAATCTCGACTGCTGGCAAGAGCGGCAATCGCCAGGGCGTCACGGCAGCCCGGCGGCTCGTCGGGTCCACACGATGATCCGAGAATCCATGCATTGGGGCGACACCAGGAATCGAAGTTCCCTCCAGTCAGCCTTAAAGGTCCCGTCCATGTGCTCTGCATGCCTCGCGTATGGCCTTCCGAAAGCCAATCAACAAGCGAACCGCTCGTCGCATCCCGGCGGCGGCTGCCATCGGCCTTGCCGTCTTGGCCTCGGTTGGGACCGCCTTCGCCGCAAGCGGCAACGAGAACATGGAGGGCGCCATTTTTCACATCCCGGCAGCCCGCATCGGCGACGAGGCCAGCTACTCGGCCGCCCTTCGGGGTGACTGGCTTCTCGACGACCACGAAGAGGGCGAGTCCTTCGCTTTGCTTACCGTTCGTTGGCTACCCGCTGAAGAACTGCGTGACGAGGACGGCGCAGTTCGCCCGGCCGAGGTGGTCCGTGTCCAAGGATGGGCCTACGACGCCTCGAACGCCGAGGATGACCCAGACGTAGGTTGCTGCGCCGAGAGGCAGGGGCCCGCGTGGCAGATCGACAACCATACCGTCTGGTTCGAGCCGACGACTACTCGGATGCTGGCCCTCGGGAGGGATGTCGACAATACGACCTTCTCCTCGATACCCGCCCTCGGGCCGGCGGGTCCGCTCATGCCGTTCGTGGCCGGCAAGGACCGCAGTCAAATTGCGCTGCGGGAATATCCCGACGGCCTGCATGTTACCCAGTGCCTGGCGGGCGACGACCTTCAAGGTCGCGATTTGAGCGTCGGCGCCACGGTGGAGCTCCCGGGCTGCTTCATCACCAACGTGGGGCACTGGCGACCGGAAGGAAGCTTCAGGGCAACCGGAATCGAAAAAGTCGCAGGCGTCGACGCCGTCCGCCTCGAAGGGGAAAATGTCACGATGTGGTGGGCCTCCGGAATAGCCTATCCAATCCGGTACGAGGCAAAACAAGAAATTGCCATCGATTACCGGTACAACCGAGGGGACGGATTGTTCGTTCTCGAGCTCACCGGCATGACCCTTGGCTCCCAAGAGCGCGGCGCCGCCGGGACGCCGGGCTCCCCCCCGGCGCCGCTCAAGACAGCCGCCCGCGCCGCGTGGGGGATGGACGAGACGGGGATTGACGTTTTTTTCCCTTTGTCAGAAGCGCATTCCGCCGTCACGGAGAAGAGCGCTGCCGCCGCCAACCTTCTGAAGCGGTCGCCAGACGCCTACCTGGCGACGGCCACAGGGTACGGTGTCCGCTCCGAGCGGTATTTCCAATGGGAGATGACGCTGACGGATGGCAAGGACGCCGTCCAGGCGTGGATCGCCAAGAGGACCGAGACCGCCAGCGACAGCCTGCTTGTCACCACTCCGGAGGTCCCTTGGCCGGAGGCGACCACCAACACCACGGTGACGCTTCTCGCCGAGTTCGAGCAGGACGGCTCACGCTTCCCGGCGCCAAGGGCCGTGCCCACGAATTGGCCGACCGTTGCTGGTGTGGCGGAACGGTGGCACCTCTACACGGGCACCGCGACTGAGGGTCGCCACGTCACTCATTGGGGCCACGCCCTTTCGTGCCCCGACGACGCCTGCAAGACGCCGTTCTTGTATGTGCAGGTCGGGAACTTTTCCGGCGTGTACCAGGCCGCGCAGATGAACCCGTCGGACCCGGCGCGACCCTTGATGCTGAGCCCTGGCACGACGTGGTCAAGCGCTATCTCCGTCAACGTCACTCCCGGACGCACTCTCGTTTTCTACGACGCCACCTACGAAAATGACTTTGGCGGCGAAGACTACGCCGGGCTACTGGACGGCGGCTCCCCTCCCTCCTCGGCCGCCGACAAGCCAGAAAGGGTGCCCGGGGGACTCCTGGTTGCCGGCCTCTGGTCGCCGACCCAGGCGGCCGGTATGGGCTTGCTTGCGATACTCTCGGCGACCGTGTATTGGCTATGGCCGACCATCAAATCCAGCGGTTACTTCGGCCTTTTCAGTCGGCTGCACAACGACCGCCTTCTTGACGAACCGCAGCGTGCCCGCATCGTCGCGGCGGTGGCGGCCGATCCGGGGGTCCACTTCAGCGAGCTTCTGCGGCGCACTGGCATCGCGAACGGCACTCTTTACCACCATCTCCAGGCCCTCCGCAAGGCCGGCCACCTCGACGCGCGCGCCGGTCAAGGATACACGTGCTACTTCCCCGCGGGGGTGGGCGCCGCAGCCCAGCGCGGTGCGGCAGCTTCCAAAGCAGACGGCGCGCAGCGCATCCTTGCTCAGGTGCGCTCCAACCCAGGCCTCTCGCTGAAACAGGTGGCCGTGGAGTGTGGATTGCAGACTTCGACGGTGAGCTACCACGTTCAGCGTCTTAGCGATGCGGGCCTCGTCGACGCGATGCGCGATGGTCGCGAAGTGCGCCTATGGGCGCGGGCTGCGGCGTGACGACGAAATGGAAGTGGGTCTGTCCGGATTTGAACCGGAGTCCCATGCACCCCAAGCATGGAGTATACCAAGCTAGCCCACAGACCCTAGTGGATACGTTTGGTTGCAGGTATGGGAGGCACGGCTCCCTGGGATGCCTGCAAACACGAGACCCAAAGGGGACCCCTAGATGAAACCCACGGACTCCAAGCTGCGGATGTTGGCCATCAGGAATGTTCCAGATTTGCCCACACGGGTGGGGGTAGCGGCTTGCGGAGCTCGTGCCAGGCACGTCCTCGGCCGCCGTGAAGGCGGACACGCGCGGACCCATCGGATGCTCCGTCCTTTCGACGTTGCTACAACGTGCGTCCGATGAGCAGCACCATGATCGCCAGGACGCAGTGAAGCACCAATAGGACGGCGCTGGCGCGTGGGATGGTCGCCACGGTCGTCTGGACGGCGGCGAGGAACCGGATCGTGTTCCAGTGCCCGAAGACACGCAATCCCGGCACGCGGGTGGTCTTGATCCCGACCTCGACGGGTTCCAGGTCGGCGATGGCGGCCGCCACGGTGTCGTGGGCGACCTGGGCGAGTTTGGCGATGTCGGCGCGGTACCCGACCGGGTTGTAGCCACCGGAGACGATGTTGACGCTGTGGTTGTCCGTGGTCATCACTTCGAACTCGTCGACGAGTCCTTGGACCGCCGTTCGGATCTGCGCGCGCACGTCGGGGAGCATGTTGTTGCCATCGAACAAGATGTACGCACTGCGTTTCTTGCCGGCCTCGGTGACGATGACTTGGCATCCTTGCGTGCCGATGCCTTCCTTGTTCGTGAACGCGTCCTTGGTCTGGGCGTAGCCGGCGTTCATCTGGATGTCGATGGCTTGTTTGGCGAGTCGAGTGGCTTCGGCGGAGCGTCGCTTGATCTCTTGGGCCCGAGCAGTGCTCGGCCAGACCGCGCCGGAGCCGAGGACGAGGGAGTTGTGCGCGTCGATGAACATGGCGTCGGCGGCGCCTTGCATCATGGACGCCATGCGGGCCGTTTCGCCGACCCCGTAGTCGACGTCGTCGATGGGTTTCGGCCAGCTGGTGTACGTGAGGAGGCAGCCGTCGCCGAAGTATTGCGCGCACACCTGCGCGTCTTGGCCCGCGCGCACAAGCGGGCTGGCTTGGCGGTGGAACGGCATAGTGTCCAGGAGTCGTCGGGCGGCTTCGCCGAGTCGTTCCACTTCGCGGGTGGAGATCGGGTTGTAGTCGTGCGTTGCCGCGCCGTGTGGCACGAGGATGTTGGGGGTGAGGCCGATGGTCTGGATCATTTTGGTCGGCAGGTTGCTGCCGCCGATCTCGCCGATGGGGCCGGGGTGCACGGCGGGCACGACAATGGCGCATTTGACCCCGTTGGCCGTCCGGAAGGCGGCGACGCCGACGAGGGCGTCGATGTCGTCGGCGGTCTTGTCGAAGAGGGTCTCTGCCGCGAGGGTGCCTTTGCTGACGTGGTCGATGTAGTAGCGGAACATCAGGCTGAACGAGACGCCGGTCGTCCGCCGCACGGGAGCGTCGACCATGTCGAGGAAGAACATGGTGGTGAGGAGGAACATGGAGAGCAGCGTGATGGCGATGGCGGCTTCGCGGCCACTCATGGGGTGGATGTATTGGAGCACGAGGAGCCCGGCGACCGGTTGGACGAGGGCAACGATCCCAGTGCGCAGGAGACGGTGATCGCTTGTGACGTAGAGCATGGTGACTTTGATGGCGGCCGTGTACGTGATGGCGCCCATCATGACGTCTTGGAAGTCGATGCCGCTTCGGAAGAAGGTGACGAGGTAGCCGACCACGACGACGAGCATCTGGAAAAAGAGGCTGCTGGCGGCGAGGAAGCCGCTGCGTCGTCGGTTGAACGTGCCTCCGAACAGTTTCGCGAGGCGATGGTCTCCGGCGGCTCCGATGACCGCGGGGATGCTGAAGAGGAGGGCTGCGTAGAAGACCGCGGTGACGTAGTCGGGGGCGAGTTCTTGCCAGAAGATCGGCAGCAGCGCTTGGGGCAGGCCGAGGATGATGAGGTAGCTCCAGAACGCGTGGGGTGCGCGGAACAGGATGTCGCTGATCTCGCTGACCTTTTCCACGATCTCCTGCGAAGTGGGAG
>CAYOZB010000191.1:0-5587 GCA_964408365.1 uncultured Halobacteriales archaeon
GTCGACGACGTCATCATGCCCATCGTCGGCCTCCTGCTCGGCGGGATCGATTTCAAGAATCGCTACTACGTGCTCCAAGACAAGAACCAAACCGTCGGAGGGGACGTTCCCCTCGAACAGGCGCGCGCGGCCGGCGACGTCGTCATCGCGTACGGCGCGTTCATCAACAACATCATCGTCTTCATCATCGTCGCCTGGGCCGTCTTCCTCTTGGTGAAAGCCATCAACCGCCTCAAGCGCCAAAAGAAAGCCGCGCCCGCAGACCCGACGGAACGCGTCTGCACCTACTGCTTCAACAAGATCCCCATCCAAGCCACCCGATGCGGACATTGTACCAGCGAACTGCCACCGCTTCCCCCCAAGGCGCCCCCGCAGCCGATGTCGTGACCACAGGCTTTTCCCGATCGAGTCATGTCGGAATCAATCTACGATTTCAGATTTGATGGCAATCGGGACGCCCTTTCGCTTCTCAATCTCTGACAAGGCATGGTAGATCTTCCAAGGCCAATTTTCGCCCATTCGGCGCTGTTGCACACGCGCTTCCTCGCGCAGGACCTTGCCGTCGAGCGGCGTTCCAACAAGCGCGAGCACATCGTCATCGTCGTCGGGCCGGTGCGTGATGGATTTCAGGAGGAAGATGTCCTCGTTGCTGCAATGGTGGATTACGAGGTTTCCGAACCTTTGTGGGGCGTCGGCGCGCCGTTTCATGGATTCGGAAAGAAAGAACTTCTGCATGATCCGCACGACGAATATGTCGACGCCCAGGCTCTGTGGCTTGCGAAGTAGGACGCCTTCAAAACCAGCGTACTCTGGTAAGCTGCCGAATTCTTGATAACCGTCGGCCACGAGAATGGCAATGATGGCGTCGCGGTCCTCTGCGCGTTCGACGACGAGGTCGACATCCTTCGTACCCGCTTTGAGACCCCGGTAGACCATCGGCCCTCCCCCGATGTCCCACGCATTGACGCTTCGTGGTAAGCGTCGTCCAATCATGCTGAACGTGGCGTCCATTTCGGCTGGACCCGCCCGCACACGCTCAGCGTAGGGTTCAGGTTCCATTGGTCTTGCGCCTCCTCTTCATGTGGCTCGTGATGGCGGCCATGGTACGGGGCGAGGTGCCGACGGCCTTCGCGTCTTCTAGCGCCTCGGCCGAGGTGATACGTTGTCCGGCCAGCGTGAGCGCGTACTGGTGGCGCGCGGAAAGAATGTCGGCCCCGTGTAGCTGGAACCAGTAGTGTGCCGTAGGAGCGAGATCGGGGACCGGTTCATCGCTTTCGACGATGAGTCGAAGCCGGCTTCGCAGGATGGGACGGACCAATGGGTATTGGGTAAGACGGAGCTGGAGTACGTGGGTGGCGTAGTCGCTTACAACTTGGCGTAGGTCGACGACGTGATCCGCGAGCCTGTATTCGCTGCCGGACTTTGCAACGAAAGCCCTTCGCGTGAACGCGCGCAGAGCCCCATAAACCGTGTTCGGATGGGTCTGAGTGATGCGGGCCAGTTCGGCGGTGGAGGTCGGGCTGCCGGTCTCGGCGAGGGCCGCCAGGATGGGAAGCCGCGCACCTGCAAGGAGGGGTAGGAGGTGGGGCTTGGATGCGAGGATTGCATGAAGGCCTACCGGAAAAGGACGGGCGGCGACGCGAACCGATTTCTCACGCCCGCGGACCGGATCAATAACGTTGAGGGCTTCGAGTCGGCGAATGATGCGTTGGCGCTCTGCGGGCGACTCCTTGGGAGCGACGGCCGCGACGGTGGCGTACGCGTCTCGCGGGATTGCCGCGAACACTTTCAGCTGTTTCGCCGAAAGCGTCATTTTCACAATTATTGTTATGTTCAATCAAGTAAAATAAGCTATTTGATGAAAATTTGTCCGGAGCTCCGCCCGGCGTCTTAGTGGACGATGCGTCCGCGGACGTTGACCTGCGCCTTCAACGAATTGGAGATCAAACACGCCTTGTGCGCATCGTGCAGGATCGCCTGGGCGTCCGCCTCCGAAGCACCGGGCCCGATCTTCATCGTGACATCGACGTCGATCTTGGTGAACCGGAACCCGCCATCGACGAACTCCAACGTCCCCACCGCTTCGCTCGAATAGGCCTGCAACGGGAGGTTCTTCTTCGTCGCGAACGCAATGAACGTCGTCATCGTGCACGCGTTGAGCGCCTGGATCAAAAGGTCCTCCGGAGACCAGACCCCGGCTTCGCCCTTGAACTCCGGCGGACTCGCCACGCGGAACGTCTGTTTTCCTTCAGCGGAGGAGTTGCCGCCGCGTCCGCCGGCCCATTCCATCTTGGTCCGGAACTGGAACGTCTTGTGCTTGATCTGCGGCTGACCGGCGGTGTCACTCATACGAACGTCCCACCACGATGCCCGGCTGAAAGTCCTTTGGGAACCGACGCCGCCTCGTCCTATTCGACCGCGAGGGTGTGCACGCGTCCTGCGCTTCCTCCGCGGCCCAGTCGCGCCCGGGGGGCATCCCTTTATGGCGGCGAGGCGACTGGCGCAACGAGGATTTCTCATGGGCAAGACCATCGCCTTCTCCCTGATCGTCGTGTTCGTCGTCGCCGGCTGTCTAAGCGGAACCAAACCCGACCAACGAATCGACGACGCGTCCCCGAACCTCATGCCGTTCAAGATCTTCGCACCCTTCACCGTGCCCAAGCCCGACTATGACTTTTCCACCATGATCGACCCCGACCACGAAGCCCACAACGTGCCCGCGCTCCACATGGACGGCCACGGACTCGATCTGACGGGCTTCGCCCCGGTCCAAGACATCCTCCCGCCCGGTACCCGCGGCTCCATCACCCAGATCGACGTGTTCGACGGCTACGCACTCGTCAGCGGCATGGAACAAGGACCCGCCTTCGTCATCGTCGACATCAAAGACCCCGCCAACCCGCGAGCCATCAGCTACGCACCCACCGTCGCCGACGGATGGACCGCCCGCTTCAGCAAAGAAGACGGCGACTACGTGTTCTACGGCTGCCAGATCGTCGCCACATCCGCCAACCCAGACCCGACCATCAAAGGAAACTGCCGCGACCCCAACGGCGGCCCCCAGACCAACGCGGACAACGCCCAAGGCAGCCACGTCAACGTCTACGATGTACGCGACAAATCCAACCCCAAATTCGTCGACGCCATCCCCGCCAACGGCAGCCACAACATCCAAAGCGTCAAGATCGACGGAGTCGACTACATCACCACCGCAAGCACCGAGATCATCAAGTTCGACCGCGAAAAAAGCCGACTCGAACACGTCGTCTTCCTCCCCGGACAACACGACTCCACCGTCGGACGACACCCATTGACCGGCGACTGGCTCCTCATCACCGGACGCTCCGGCAGCTTCGTCATCTACAACATCAACAACCCGTACGAACCCGAAGTCGTCCTCGAACCCGGAAAATTCCCCTCCGACGGATGGCACGAACAGGTCATGTTCCCACAACTCGTCGACGGCCGAGCATTGCTCGTCGTCGCCGGCGAGTCCTTCGTCGGCGCCCCCGCAGGGACCGCATGGTCACAGATCACCTTCGTCGACATCACCGACCCCGCAAACCCCGTCACCCTGTCCCAGTGGCGACCGCCATTTGCCGCCACACTGCCCTGGGCCTCCTACCTCTACAGCGTCCACGAAGGCGCCGCCACACCCCAAGGACAGTTCGCAATCGGCTGGTACCACGCCGGAGTCTGGGTCGTCGACGTGTCCACCCAAGAACGCCAAGCCGAACCCGTGATCGTCGCCGCCTACCAACCCCACGAACTCATCACCGCCGTCCCCTCCACCTTCGTCCAAACACCCGTCCCCTACGTGCCGTTCGTCTGGAGCACCGCCTGGGACCAACGCGGATACCTCGTCGTCCCCGACATGCAGACCGGCGTCTACCTCCTCGAACCCAGCTGGGGACTCATCCCCATGATCGACGGCGGCGCCTAACGTCGAGACGCGG
This sequence comes from uncultured Halobacteriales archaeon, assembly GCA_964408365.1. Classification (GTDB taxonomy): domain Archaea; phylum Thermoplasmatota; class E2; order JACPAO01; family JACPAO01; genus JACPAO01. Next base: position 3,957 of record CAYOZB010000191.1, read on the forward strand.
CCGCAGGGTCCCGCTGCCCCAAATCGGCGCGTTTATTCTCTCGTGCCCAATCCGACGGACGAGGCATTCGGTTTGATCGCACGCGTTTTTGATGCACGAGTCTGGAATTCCATCCGGTGGCTGTACATCGGCGCCGGACTCCTCTTCCTCGCAAACATCGCCCTCGGCATCCTCAACGTGTTCACGGAAGGAGACCTCCCCCGCGGACAACTCCTCGCGCACCTCCACTCCGGCACCATCGGGTGGATCACCCTCAGCGTCATCGCCACCATGTTCTGGGTCTACACCGGCGACCGCACCGTGAGCGACGCCTACGCCAACTTCGTCAAAACGTTCGTCATCCTCGCCCTGATCGTCGTCCCCGGCTACGTGATGGGCTTCGGACTCGCCTTCAGCGGCAACGCCTCCTTCCTTCTCCTTCCACTCTTTGGCATCCCTGCGGCCCTCCTCATCATCACGAGCCTCGCGTTCGCGATCACCCAACTCAAGAACCAGCCCGTCGTCACGACCGTCCACTTGCTCTTCCTCGGAGCCCTCATCGTCGCCTCCCTAGGCGCAACCATGGGCGTCCTCTGGGGCCTCACCTACGAGACCGGCGCCTACCCCTACCCCGACCGCGAAGGCGTCGAACCCATCGGCGCCCACGCCGGACCCATGGACATGTACCTCGTCCTCGCCTTTGCCGGCATGGTCGAGCTCATGCTCGCCACCGGCGCCCCACGAAAATGGACGAAGCCAGGCCTCGCCCAGGTGGTCCTCGCCGTGCTGGCCGCGTTCATCATCAGCGGCGCGCTCTACGCGGGCCTCGGACAGATCATCCCCCTCTCGATGCTGTGCTACCTCATCTCGTTCGGCTTCTACATGAGCCGCATCGGCTGGCGCACGTTCCGCATCAACCCCTTCGGACCCGGACCCGCCGCGGCCCAGTTCTGGGGCGGCCTCTCCCTTCCCGCCTACATCATCCTCTTCGTGGTCTTCGTCGTCGTGTACTTCGTGCCCGGAGTGGAGCCGCCGCACGCGCTCCTCATCCTGTTCGCGCACCTCGGCTTCATCGGAATGGCCACCAACCTGATCCTCGCGACCCAGAGCACCTTCGCAGGACATGGCAAACCGTCCCCGGCCATGGAAATGGGCGCCCTATGGATCCTCAACGTCGGCTTCCTCACCTTCATGGCCGGAGAATTCATCGCCGAACGACGCGAAGGCGCCCTCCTCATGGCCCTTGGTGCGATCCTCAGCCTCCTCGTGGTCTGGTCCCGACTCGGAGGATCCTGGCACGGACCCGCCGCGGCCTCACCCGCGGTCACCGAATCACCGCCGCCGATGCAGTAGCCGCGAACGCGGCCATACGGGTTCGCCCTTCCCCGCCGAGTCCGGGGACTCGGCCCCCGGGATTCGTTGCAAAATCCGGCGAATCACCAAAGCCCCGTCGATATTGGGTTTTGCAACACGGTGACGATTCGCATCATTGCATCGATCGCACGAGCCGATTTTACGCGAAGAAAAAATCGCATGGACGATTCGTCCAGGCAGACTACCGACTATCTCCGGTTTCTCCGTCTATGTTCAGGTGTGCGAAAAATCGCAAATCCGAACCGCCTAATGAGATGAGTCACCAGAGGTTCGGATAT
>CAYOZB010000192.1:0-5521 GCA_964408365.1 uncultured Halobacteriales archaeon
CGCCGGAAGACCGGACGCGCCGGGGGAGGAAAAGAGACGAGTGGCTTGCTCAGTGGGTCCAGCGCTCGGTCAAGGTGACGTCCATGATGACGTCGCCCTGGGTGAACGTGATCGACTTGTGCTCGTGCACGTTCGTGAGCGTCGGCTGGCACGCGCCGCCTTGCGGTCCGTGGTCCGGGATGCCGCGGTGGCAGGCGACCTCGAGGCTGTCGACCTGGGGGGTCACGTACTGCTCGGAGCCGGTGCTCGTGATGTCCCAGTAGACCGGGTGCCAGGCAACGACCTCGGCCATCGGGTCGTCCATGCCTTCTGCGCCGGTGGATTCGTGGTTGTGGTTGGGCGCTTCTTCGCTGCCGTCGACGGGGACTTGCCACCACAGGCGGACCGTGCGTGCTTCGACGTCGCGGTACTTGTAGAGTTCGGAGGCGGACATGTAGATGCCTTTCTCGACGTCCGAGAACTCGACGTAGGCGGCGGAGCGGGGCATCTCGCGCGGGATGTACCAGTCGACCTGGGCCTTGTAGGCGTGGCTGATCGAGGCGGTGGTGCTCGCCTTGAACACGTCCGCGATCGTGCCGTTGCCGATGCCGAGGCCGGAGACGACGAAGTGGATGTCGGCGCCGCCCGGGTCGAACGCCGGGGCTTCGATCATGTTGCCGACGAAGCCGAAGATAATCTCAGAGGCTTCCGCGTCCGCGCTTCCCTCAAGCTTGGGGTCCGCGCAGCGGTAGCCTTGGTGCCAGTTGCCCATAAGGGGTCCCGTGACAGGTGCGCCCATGCCGGTGCGGACCGGGTTGCCGATCTCCTCGCTGATGTCCGCGAGGTACCAGGTGTCGAAGTGGTTCGCGCCTTCGCTCATCGGGTACGCGGCGACGAATCCGCCCTCTTCGCACTGTCCCATCGTCATAGCGAAGTCGCCCATCATGGGCTCCATCCCGTGGGAGTGCGGCAGCGACTCGGGGTCGACCGCCGAGAGTTTCTTCGAACTTTGGTCAGAACTGTTGTCCAAGCACCCTGCGAAGGCAGCGACCAGAACAACGCCTAGCGTCGGGATGAGCGAAAGACGGGCCATGATCTGGCGAGTCTACCCGAACATATTAACGGTTGCGGTACCCGCTTGGTAGGCGGATGAACTCTAGTCGAATCCCGTTGGAACGACTTTAGTGGTCCCACTTGGCGTCGAGGGTCACGTCGCTGAAGACGTGGCCCTGGACAAACGTGAGCGCCTTGTGCTCGTGGACATTCGTGAGCGTGGGTTGGCAGGCTGCGCCGACTCCGCCGTGGGCGTCACCGGCTCCCGTGTGGCAGGCCACTTCCGGGCTGTCGACCGGAGGCGTCACGTACTGCTCGGATCCGGCGGAGACGATGTCCCAGTAGACCGGGTGCCAGAGCAAGGGGCCCGCGTGCATCGGGTCATCCATGCCTTCTGCACCCTCGGCGTGGCCGTGGGGCATCTCATCGGATCCGTCGATCGGGACTTGCCACCATAGGCGGACCGTGCGCGCCGAGACGTCGCGGTACTTGTAGAGCTCGCTTGCGGAGAGGTAGGTGCCCTTCTGTACGTCGGTGTATTCGACGTACGCGGCGGAGCGGGGGGCCATGCGCGGGACGATCCAGTCGACCTTGGCGATCTTGGCCATGCTGATGGCGGCCGTGTTGGATTCCTTGAACAGGTCCGCGATCGTGCCGTTCTGGACGCCGAGACCGGAGACGACGAAGTGGAGGTCGGCGCCGCCCTCATCCCAGGCGGGGGGTTCGATCATGTTGCCGATCCAGCCCATCAGGAATTCTTTCTGCTTTACGCCATTGAAGTCGACCTCGGTGCACCGGTAGCCTTGGTGCCAGTTGCCCCAGAGTTTGCCATTGACCGGTCGGCCGTTGCCGTCACGGATCGGTTCGCCGATTTCCTTCGTGATGTCGGCGCGGGTCCAGGAACCGTTCGCGAGCTTCGAGCCCTGCTCCGAGAGGGGGTAGGCCGCGACGAAGCCGCCTTCCTCGCAGACGCCCATGTCCATGACGAACTCGCCCATCGTGGGCGTCATCATGTGGCTGTGCGGCAGCGATTCGGGGTCGATCGGGACGGGCGCGTCCTCCAAGCAACCAGCGAAGGAGATCGCGATCAGGGTACCGATGGTCAAGGAAAGGGCCAGGCGGGCCATGCGACGCCGACCCACGATGTGCGCTTTAACGGTTCCGATACTCGGGTCGCCCTAGTGCGTCCAGATTCCTTCGATCGGCACATCGGTGAGCACCGTGCCGGAGGTGAACTGCAGCGACTTGTGTTCGTAGATGTTCGTCAACGTGGGCTGGCAAAGTCCGCCTTGCGGTCCGTGGTCGTCGATTCCGCGGTGGCAGGCGACTTCCACGCTGTCGACCTGCGGGGTCGTCCATTGGCGGCCGCCTTCGGTCTTGATGTCCCAGTAAACAGGGTTCCAGAGGATCGGCTCTGTCGCTTGCGCGCCGCCGTGGGCGTGGCCCATGTGGGAGTCGGATCCGTCGGCCGGCACTTGCCACCAGATGCGGACGGTGCGGGGCTCGACGGTGCGGTAGAGACCCATTTCGCTGTAGGACATGTAAATGCCCTTCTCCACATCGGAGAACTCGACATACACGGCGGAGCGCGGGAGCTCCTTGGGAACGTACCACTCGACCTTCGCGTTGTAGGCGTGCGTGATGTCTGCGGCAGTGCTCTCGCGCAACGTGTCCGCGAACGTCCCGTTGCCGAAGCCGAGACCGGCCATGATGAAGTGGAGTTCCGCGCCGCCGGGGTCGAAGGCGGGCGCCTCGATCATGTTGGCGATGTAGCCGAAGATGTAGTCCTTCTGCGTCTCCCCGTTCACGGTCGCGGTCTCGCACTTGTAGCCTTGGTGCCAGTTGCCGTTGAGTCCACCGAGCTGACCGGGGAAAGGCGCTCCGTAGCCTGAGCGCAGCGGATCGCCGATCTCTTCGCGGATGTCTGCCAGGTACCACGTGTCGACGTGGTTCGCTCCCTCGCCCATCATGGGGTAGGCGGCGACGAATCCGCCTTCTTCGCAGTTCGTCGCGTCCATGACGAAGGGCGCGTGAGGCATGTCGTGGCCGTGCGGCATTCCTTCCTTGTCCATGTCCACGACCGACGTTCGCTCGTCGGACGAAGGCGGCGCGCCGACGCAGCCTCCGAGGAAAGTCGCGAACAAAACGCACGTGCTCAAGGTAATGGCTCGAACAGCCATGCGCTACTCAGTGGCACGGCTCGTCTTAACGGTTACGGTGCACGCCGCCGCGACTTCATCGGCCCGAATTATTCGGGACCTTTGAGGACGTCCGGATTCGGGAGCGCACCGCCGCCTTTGCGCTTCACCGGGACCTTCACGGGGTCCGTCGGAAAGTCGCGATGCATGGGCTCCTTCCCGCGCCTGTGGCTCGCCGCCAGCGTCTGGTTGAGTTTCGCGAGTTTGTTGAGCAATTCGTCCTTGCCCGGCCCGGTCGTCGCCTCCTTGATCACGTCGTAGATCGTGAACATCGGAAGGATCTCGATTTTTCCGATGTACTTGTCCTCGATGAGGACGTCCATCTGGTTCAACGCCGGGATGAGGACCTTCTTCAAACCCGTCTCCGCGGCGGCTTCGATCTTCGCCGTCACGCCACCGACGGGTAACACTTCGCCGCGCACGCTCAACGAACCCGTCATCGCGATGTCCTGCCGCACAGCGACCTTCTCCAACGCAGAGATGACCGCCGTCGCGACCGACACGCTGGCCGAGTCGCCTTCGACGCCGCCTTCAGAGGCGCCCACGAACTGGACGTGCACGTCGTGGTTCGACACGTCCTTGCCCATGAAGTTCTTGATGACCGCCGAGATGTTCGACACGGCTTCCTTCGCGATCTCGCCGAGCTTGCCGGTCGCGATGATACGTCCCTCGCCACGGCTCGATGCGGGCGTCACTTCGGCCACGAGCGGCAGCACGATTCCCGAGTGTTCGCTCATCGACGGATCACCCGTCATGACCGCCAAGCCGTTGACCATGCCGATCTCGGCGCCTTCGGTGCGGAACTGCCGGTACATCTTGCGGATCTCGATGTAGCGGTCTGCCACCTGTTGCTCCAAGGAGCGCGCGATTGACTTGGCGCGCATGACGTGGTCTTGCGTGGTGTTCGGCGCACCCTCTTCCTTCGCCAAGTCTCCGGCGACGCGGATGAGACCGCCGAGTTCACGAAGACGCAACGTGAGTTTGCCCTTTCGTCCGGCGCGGCGCTGCCCCTCGTGGAGGATCTCCGCCACGGCGGATTTGTCGAAATGGGGGATCTTCCCGTCCTTTTGGATTTCCTGCGCGACGAAGCGCACGAGTTTCTTCCGGTTGTCCTCGGTGTCCGGCATGTCGCTCTTCACGTACACTTCGTACCCGTACCCGCGGATACGCGAACGCAACGCGGGGTGCATGCCTTGGACGGCGTCGAGGTTACCGGCCGCAACCAGGATGAAGTCGCAAGGCACCGGTTCGGTCTTGACCATGGCACCCGAGCTTCGCTCGCTCTGACCCGTGATCTGGAACTTCTTCTCCTGGATGGCCGTGAGGAGGTGCTGCTGGGACTGCAGGTTCAGCGTGTTGATTTCGTCGATATACAAGACGCCCTTGTGGGACTTGTGGATCGCACCGGCTTCGACACGCTCGTGGGCGGGCGTCTCGAGACCACCCGCTTGGAACGGGTCGTGACGGACATCGCCCAACAAGGCGCCGCTGTGCGCGGCGGTCGCGTCGACGAAGGGAGCAAGTTCGTCCGGGCTGTGCGAGACGAGGAGCTTGGGCACGAGCGCGACGGCGCTGCGCATGCCGCCGGCGCGCATGATCCAGAAAAGGATGAGCGCCGCGAACATGCCAAGGAACAGGACCTCGATCTTACCGTTGTAGATCGCGTACCAGATGGCGAGGGCCAGGATCACGACGATGATCACGAGCATGAACGTCGTGCGCTGCTCCTGCTTCTTCTTCGCCTCGAGCTTCTGGGCGTCGACGATCTCCTTGCCTTTGCCGGCCGGGACCACGCGGATGCGCGGTTGGTTCTGGTCGTCGGGGTTCGGGTAACAGATGATGTCCTCGAGCTCTTCCCGCGGAAGGAACTCGGTCATGGCGCGCGCAAGCATCGACTTCCCGGTACCCGGGTCACCGATGAGCATGACATGCCGCTTCTGCTCGGCGGCTTTCCGGACGACTGTGACCGCGTGGTCTTGCCCAATGACCTGGTCGAGAAGTTTCTTCGGGACCTTGATGTCCGACGTGGACGAGAACGGCTCACCCTGGATCCAGTCTCGGACCGATAGGGTCGCGATTTCGTCCTTCTTCGCGGTGGGCTGCATCGTAGGAACGTTTCCGTCGGCCATGGAGAAGGACAGACTCTCTGGTACGGTCCAATCAAAAAATACCTTGTTCACACGGCCGACGTCCGTGGGAAACGTGTGACCATACCATAGCGCGACCACTCCCACTGCACCAAATATTTATTACTCATATACCCGGTACAGCCCGTCCCACCAATGTCTGAG
>CAYOZB010000193.1:0-5462 GCA_964408365.1 uncultured Halobacteriales archaeon
TAGGCTCCAAGCGAAAACGCCCCGAAACCTTTTAGGACGCCGCGAAGTGGCGCGTCGTGATGCAGGGGACCACTCTTCCTCCGGTCGTGCGCGAGACGAACTTGGCGGGCGTGAAACTGGTGCGACGCGGCAAGGTCCGCGACATCTACGACCTCGGCGACACCCTCCTCATGGTCGCAAGCGACCGGTTGAGTGCGTTCGACGTCGTCTTGCCCAAAGGCATCCCCGGCAAAGGGGTCTGTTTGACCCAGGTGAGCAACCACTGGTTCCGGTTCAGCGAGAAGATCGTCCCCAACCACCTCATCGCCACCGACTTCGAAAAGTTCCCCGCGAACCTGCAAAAATTCAAGGAACTCAAGGGACGCGCCGTGATCGTCAAGAAAGCCACCCCGCTCACGATCGAATGCATCGTCCGCGGCTACCTCGCCGGCTCCGGCTTCAAGGACTACAAAGCGACTGGCCTGGTGAGCGGGCACAAGTTGCCGCCCGGCTTGAAGGAAGCCGACAAACTCCCCCAACCCATCTTCACTCCGTCGACGAAGGCCGAGAAGGGCCACGACCTCAACATCACCGAAGACGAAGCGCGCAAAATGGTCGGCGCCAACGTGTACGAACAGGTCAAAGACGCGTCCTTGAAGCTCTACAAGGCCGCCTCCGAAGACGCCGCGAAGAAAGGCATCATCATCGCCGACACCAAGTTCGAGTTCGGCATGATGGACGGCAAAGTGATCCTCATCGACGAAGTGCTCACCCCCGACTCGTCGCGGTTCTGGCCCGCCAAGGAGTACAAGCCCGGCTCCTCCCCGCCGAGCTTCGACAAACAGTTCGTGCGCGACTACTTGGAGAGCATCAAGTGGAACAAGACGCCCCCCGCGCCGGAACTGCCCGCGCACGTCGTCGAGGGCACCACCAAACGGTACCTTGAGGCGTACAAACAGCTCACCGGGAAGACCCTTACCTTCTAAGAGCTACCATAGGCAAACGTCGTTACCAAACAGTAAAAGTATTTGTGCCTCCACGTAGTAATACGCCATGTATTACATGCCCGTCCTCCGCGTTCGTCGGGTCGGCAATAGCCTCGGCGTGGTTTTCCCCAAGGACCTCGTCGCGGAGAAAGAGCTCCATCTCAACGACAATATCACCGTGGAGGTTCGCAAAGCGATGACTCTGGAGGAGACCTTCGGCAGCTTCACGGAAACCGACCTTTCCGTCGAAGAGCTCCTCGCGATCGTGGACGAAGGCGAAGATTTGTGAAACCCTTCTTTGCCGATTCTTACGCAATTCTCGCGGTCATGCGCGGGGATGCGGAGTATTCTCGCCGATTCCGCGAGGCCTCGTTCTTCCGCACGGGGAACTGGAATCTCCTAGAATGCTACTATGCCCACGTTTCGCAGGGCATAGCGCCGCAGGCGGCGGCCGATCGACTGGCGCCGTTTCTTCGGGCTGCGGTGGGCGATGGTTGGGACGTTCTGCGTGCTGCGGCCGAAGTCCGCATCCGGTTCCGCTCGCTCGGGCGCGTAATCAGCAACGTAGACGCCGTAGGTTATGCCTTGGCAAGACGACACGGCCTCCAATTCTTGACTGGAGACCCCTCGTTCAAGGGAATGCCGGGCGTCGATTTCCTAATCCGGAAGACCCGTTCGTCCAAGAAAGGCTCTTGACCCGCCCACCGTTCGGCCAGCCCGAGGAAAGGATGACTGAGGTCAAGGTCGCTAAGGGCAACATCGTCGAGGCGAAGGCCGACGCCATCGTCGTCAACCTGTTCAAAGGCGTCACGAAACTAGGCGGCGCGACCGGTGCCGTCGACGTCGCTCTCGAAGGCCAAATCACGGATTTTCTCACCCTGGGCGAGTTCAAGGGGAAGTTCAAGGACGTCGCGGTGCTTGCGACGCGAGGAAAGATCCCGTCGCCCCGCGTGATCCTCATCGGGTTGGGAGACAAGAAGGGGTTCGGCGTCGACCAAATACGGCAACTGTCCGCGCGCGCCGCGAACGTGGCGCGCGACCGCGGATGCGTTTCCATGGCCACGATCGTGCATGGTGCGGGCATCGGCGGCGTGGACGCGGCGAAGGCCGGGTACGCGATGGCCGAAGGCGCCGTTTTGGGTCTCTACCAGTTCAAAGAATACCGCTCCAAGCCGAAGGAAGACGAGGATTCGGAGAAGGAACTCAAGGAACTGTGGATCCTCGAATCTGACGCGATCAAAATGCGCAAGATCGAGGCCGCCGTGCGCGAAGCGGAGACCGTCGCCTGGATCACGAACGATGCGCGCACGCTCGTCAACCGGCCGTCGATCGACAAGACGCCGCCCGTTTTGGCCGAGACGGCCCAAAAATGGGGCAAGAAGTACGGCTTCACGGTCAAGGTCTTGGAAAAATCCAAACTGCAGGAGCTCGGCATGGGCGGGTTGCTCGGCGTCGGAGCCGGCAGCGTCCACGAACCACGTTTGGTGATCTTGGAGAAGAAAGGCAAGGGCCCGCCGGTGTTGCTTGTCGGAAAAGGCATCACGTTTGACACGGGCGGCATCAGCATCAAACCCGCCGCGGGCATGGAGCACATGCGACACGACATGGCCGGCGCGGCCGCCGTCCTGGGTGCCGTCTCCGCCGCCACGATGTTGAAGATCCCGCATCACGTCGTGGGATTGATGCCGATCGCCGAGAACATGCCAAGCGGCACGGCGATTCGTCCAGGAGACATCCTTCGCGCCTACGATTCCACCACGATCGAAGTCCTCAACACCGACGCCGAGGGTCGTTTGATCTTGGCGGATGCCCTTGGCTACGGGATCAAGACCTACGATCCGCGGTACGTCGTCGACATCGCGACGTTGACGGGCGCGATCAAGGTCGCGTTGGGCAACATCATGACGGGCCTGTTCTCGAACGACGACGGGTTGGCCGCGAAGCTCGTCGATGCCGGCAAGGGCGTCGGGGACGATCTGTGGCGGTTGCCGGTGAACAAGGAATACATGGGCCACGTCAAGAGCGATTATGCCGACATCAAGAACACGGGGACGAGCTACGGTGGCAGCATCACCGCCGCCGCGTTCCTCATGCATTTTGCGCAAAAATCGAAGTGGGCGCACCTTGACATCGCCGGCACTTGTTGGACCGAGAAGGGCACGGGCGACCTGAAGCAGGATCACCACGCGAAGGGCGCGACGGCGGTCGGGGTGCGGCTTCTGACGGAGTTCCTCCGACGCCTCAAATAGTGCGTCGTAGCCCCGCGGTCCCCCGGGCCTAATGTCCGGGGTTCCATCGGATTCTGAGCTTGGTAAGCCATGTCATTTTTGGTGCCAATCGCCGACCGCCTAGTATCGTCGAGGCGCGAATGAGCTCCGCTGCAACCGAATACCTTTATCTATAACGCGGGAATCGGCGCCCACTCCGGATTCTTCCAAGAGTTTTCCTGGGTGGCGCATGGGTTCGATTCGAATTGCAATTGTGGGCGTGGGCAACTGCGCTAGTAGTCTGGTCCAAGGCCTCACGTATTACCAGCACGCCAACGGCGTGAAATCCATCCCTGGACTCATGCACAACGAGCTCGGCGGCTACCAGCTCAAAGACATCAAGGTCGTCTGCGCCTTCGACATCGACAAACGAAAGGTCGGCCGCGACGTCTCCGAAGCGATCTTCTCCAAACCGAACTGCACCAAGAAGTTCAGCGACGTGCCCACGCTTGGCGCACAAGTGTACATGGGTCCGGTGCACGACGGGTTCGCGAGCCACATGGAAAAATACCCGGAAGAGAACCGGTTCGTGCTCGCCAAAGAGAAACATGTCGACGTGGCGAAGAAACTCAAAGAGCACAAGGTCGACGTCCTCGTGTGCTACTTGCCGGTCGGTTCGCAGAAAGCCGCCGAACACTACGCCCAAGCCTGCTTGGACGCGGGCGTCGCGTTCATCAATTGTCTTCCCGTTTTCATCGTCTCCGACAAGGTCTGGTCCAAAAAATTCTTGGACAAAAAGATCCCGTGCCTCGGCGACGACATCAAGAGCCAGGTCGGCGCCACGATCCTCCACCGCGTCCTCACCCGTCTCTTCGAGGACCGCGGCGTCAAGATCACCTCGACGTACCAGCTCAACGTGGGCGGCAACACCGATTTCCTCAACATGCTCGACCGCAGCCGCTTGGCGAGCAAGAAGGTCAGCAAGACCGAAGCCGTCCGAAGCCAGATGGCCGACCCGTTGGCGGACGGCAACATCCACATCGGTCCCAGCGACTACGTGCCCTGGCTGAAGGACAACAAGGTCTGCTTCATCCGCATCGAGGGCAAGAAGTTCGGGGACATCCCGATCGAACTCGAAGCACGTCTCTCGGTCGAGGACTCTCCGAACTCGGCCGGCATCGTCGTCGATGCGATCCGCGTCGCCAAACTCGCTCTCGACCGCGGCATCGGCGGACCCATCACGAGCGGTTCGAGCTACTTCTTCAAACACCCGCCCGTCCAGTACACGGACGGCGAGGCCCGCCGATTGCTTGAGGCGTTCATCGTCGGCAAGGAAGCGCGTTAAGCCAATCGCCCGGCTTATCTAGGTCGGCGAGGTTTCGCGCAACCGGTGCTTGGGGGCAACCGTGCGGCAACCGAACGCGTCGTGCGCATGCTTGCTGCACCCTTCGTCGCACTGCGCATTCCCCCGAACGTCGTCACGGTTCTCGGACTGCTCCTGATCGCTGTTCCTTCATGGTTCATCTGGCGCGGGGAGTACATCGTCGCCGGCCTCACCCTCGGCGCCGTCGCCTTGTTCGACACCATCGACGGCGCTGTGGCGCGCGCCCAGAACAAGGTCACACCGTTCGGCGGGTTCCTCGACAGCGTCACAGACCGCGTTGCCGACGCGGCCATCCTGATCGCGTTGGGCGTCGCCTCGGACGGCGCCGGACGCTGGTGGATCGTCCTCGGCGCCGGCATGGTCGGTCAACACCTCACAAGCTACACACGAGCGCGCGCCTACGAAGCCGGCACGCCTCCGCGCTCCTTGTGGAACCAATTCTTCGAGCGCCCGGAACGCATCATCTACCTCTGCCTCCTCTTCGTCACCGCGGAGCTCTACGCACGGGTTCGACCGGAAGTGGAGGTCCTCTACTGGGGTCTCGTCATCTTCGCCGGGTTGACCCTGTTCACCGCCCTCATCCGCGTCCTGCGCGTGTACACGTTCCTGCACCAAACCCAGAAATAGGGCGGCACGCAATTGGAAGAGTTACCTCGACAGGACTGACGGATCGACGTCAGGCGGTTGGGAGGTAATGGCCGATGGTCGCGAAATTGACTCCACGGGGACTCCAGGACTTGCTCCAAAGCGTCCCTCTGGAAACAAGCGGCTCGGCCCCCAGCAACGCTGCGGCCCCCAACACGACCAAGGTCCAACGTCGAGGACGCGACGCGGTCCTCGAAGCCAACGATGTAGAGATTGTTGTGTACGAGCTCTTCCCGGACCGCGCCTAATTTTCCCCAGGCA
>CAYOZB010000194.1:0-5447 GCA_964408365.1 uncultured Halobacteriales archaeon
GGTCGCCGCTGCGATGATGGCGCCGGCCAAGAGCGCGTAGAGCGACGTGGAGATGGCGGGGCCCGAAAAGATGCCCAGGATGCGTGCCTTTCGGCCGGGTTTGCCGTGCGGCGCGAGGGCGGGGTTGTCTTTCTCCAGCCGCTTGCGTTCGCGTTGGTGAAAGCCGGTCTGCACGATGGCCGCGACCTCGGCCACGGCCAAAAGGAGGAGCGCCACCGCGAAGGTCCACGCGGCGACCCCTCCCGCATCCCGGCCATTGCCGACGTTGGCCGCCCCAAAGGGGGCCAGGATGCACGCGGCCACGAACCTGAGGCCGCGCTGAATTCCGACGTGGCGGATCTCCGCCTGCAGGTCCTGCCACCGCACCACGGCGGCCGTGTCCACTGTCGCCGTCATCGACCTCGACAGGCGCGGCTCGCTTGTAAAACATGCCCCTAGGGGACGCAGACTTTCAGGGCCCTTCGCTCAACGCCGATGTGGAACCTGTCGGCAGGATCGCGCAGGCTCCCGTCCACCTCGTACGGCATGGGACGGTCGAGCTTGACGACGATCTTGCGATCCGCGGTCATTTGGAGGAACGGCGACAGTCCGGGCTTGCCGAAGATGGTCCGGGTAAGCGCGCGGGCCCAGGCGAGGGTGCCGTCGCCGGTCATCATGCCCAACTCGAGGCGGCCGTCGTCGTCGAGCGCGTGGTCGAAGACGGTGATGCCGCCGAAGAGCGAGCCCAGGTTGCCCACCAGCACGCACGAGGCGGGTCCCCGCAGCCACTCCTCGCCCCCGACCTTGAGGGTCGCCTCGAAGTGCGGCATCTGGACCGCCTTCACGCCCGCCCGCCAGTACGCCAGCCGCCCCCAGCGCGATTTGAGGCCTTTCTTGGCGTGGTGCATGAGCACGGCATCCACGCCGATGCCGGCCATGACAGCGAAGTGTTCGTCATTGATGACGCCGAGGTCGATGGGCCGACGATTGGGGCCAAGACCGACCGCGACGCAGCCCGGGATGTCCTTTGGGAGGTTGAGGTGGTGGGCCAGGAGGTTGGCGGTCCCCGCTGGCACAATGGCGATGGCAACGTCGGTTCCCGCCGCCGCGTCGGCCACGCGCTGCACGGTCCCGTCGCCGCCCCAGACGAAGACCACCTCAGCGCCCGCCTTGATGGCGTGGCGGGCCTCCTTGCCGGCCCTCTTGCTGGAATCGCCTTCACGCCAGTCCGGCTCGTCGATGCCCGCCTCCTTCAATGCGCGCCGAAGGTCTTCGGGTCCGCCGCCCAGGGCCTTCCCCTCGTGCACGATGACGGCGACCTTCACGTGCTGCCCCCCGGCCCGCGCAGGCTTCGCAGGAACGCACCGAACCGGAAGGGCTCGCCTTTTGGGTGGAGGCCCGGGGGCCATGGCAGGCGCGCCACCAGCAGGACCCCGCATACGACGGCCAGCCCGACGGCCCAGCTGGCATAGACGTCCGCTGCCCAGTGGGCTTGCGTCAGGATCCGGGCGAGGCCCATGATGACGGCCCACGTCGCCCAGGCCGCGATGCCCCAGGCCCAGGCGCGCTTTGCCTGCCTGCCTTCGAGGCCGCGCAGGTCCACGACGAGCTGTGCTCCGAGAAGCAACAGGAAGCCGACGTTGGCGACGGCGGAGATGATGTGGCCGCTCGGGAAGGACCACTTGTACCAGGCCCCGGCGACCCGCGGCGGAAGGGGGCGGTGGATGCTCTCCTTCAGCACGAAGATCACCGCTCCTGCCGCTAGTCCGCTGGCGGCCGCCCAGAACGCAATGCGCCGGTCGCGCAGGAACCAGAACAGGAGGGTCGCGACGACGGTAATGATGACGGCCCACATGACGGAGATCGGCAGGGTCACCATGTCCCCGATTGCGTGGGCCGGGAAGCCCTGCTCCTGCCAGCGGGTCACCATGTCGTAGACGCCTTGGTCGGCCCCCGATACGGGCCCATCCATCCGCACGTCAAGAAAGAAAAGCAGGAAACTGGCAAGGCCCACGCCGAAGCCGATCCACTGCCAGGTCCGTGCCCGCATGCACGGCAACAAGGGCGGTTGGAGTTATGAACCTGGAGGACGCGGCCTCGCATTGCCACCTTCACTTTGCCTTGGTGTTGGCGTTCGCTTCGGGCACCTTGGGTCCCGTCTCGCCGGCAGGAGCGGTACGGCTGAGCACAAGGAGGATGCCCGCAACCAACGCCAATCCGAGGGCCCAGGAGGCGATTACGTCGCTAAGCCAGTGCTGCTGGATCAGGACGCGACCGACGCCGGTCAGGATGGCCATCACGCCCCACAATGAAAGGGCCACGACCCATTCCGCCCGGGTTCCAAACCGGTGGGGGCCTTTGCCGCGTGTTCGGCGGTGGACTTCCGCGACAAGAATGATGCTGGCGCCGAGGGCCGCTGTTGCCGCAAAGGTATGGCCGCTGGGAAAGGAATAGCCAAGCGCGCCATTGTCCCCGGGACGCGTGCGTTGAAACAGCAACTTCAGTCCCGTGACGACAAGCGAATTTGCCAATCCAACCCCGACGCTCCACGTCGCGAGGACCCATTGGCGCTTCCACAGCATCCACGCCGCGCCCGCCGCGACGGCGACCGTCACGAACCATGCGGCGCCCATCTGGCTGAGGAGGTCGCCGATCTCATAGGCAGGAAAACCGGCGTTCTGCCACGCGGAGACTGCATCATTGACTGGCACGTTGGAGCGCTCCAGCGGGCCGCCCAGCGCTTCATCCGTCGCTACTGTCCCGAAGGCCGCCAGGCCAATCACGAGCGCGCCGAGCATCCAACGCTGGGCGCGGCGCATCATCACACCAGGACCCGCCGCCTGAAAACCTTGACGGGTCCGGGTCAAGGGGAAGACGCCACGAGTTGCGGATCGGCCGCGCACATCGCCGAAATCCGCGCTCGGCATCGACGTGGAAGACGACATCATCGTGGCCGAGTTGCAGACGATCTGCTCGACCCTCGGCAGTCCAGAAAAGGACCTTGGCCGGCCGCAGACAGACCTGAGGCGCCGGTCTCCGAGATCCTAGTCCGACCGTCGTCTCCGGACCCAGACCACAGCTGGGATGATGAGCAACAGCATCGCGGCGCCGACCGGGGGGATGAACGAGGCGCCGGAGGAATGCACTTCCTGTTGCGAAAGGATGCTCGCCTTCTCCGTGACGTTGAGACGACTCAGGTAGTCTTCGAGGAACATGCGGGAGGTGGTGGTCGCGAGCGCGGCGGCGGTTTCGAACTTGGTCTGACCGCTCGGAAGACGAATCTCGGCGTCGGCGTTGGAATGCGGCCCGTCCTTGGCGAAGAGGCCGTGCGGGTACGCATCGCCCACAGGCATCTCAGGCTCCTTCACCCCGGGTTGGAACCCAGCGACGCGCAATCCAGCCGGCGCGGGTGTGTCATTGAGAAGAGCTTGTTGGAACGCGAGTTGCACTCCCGGTTCCTGCTCACTGATGTCAGAATGGCTGTAGCAATCCTGCAATGCGTGGAGGGCCCGGCCGAGTGCTGCCACGGCACGGTCTGGTTGATTGGCATGGATCATCAAAAGGGCCACGTCCCGCTGCATGCGGACGTACGAGGACGTGGCCGCGAACACTTGGTCGTCGGGGTTGGGCGGCAGGCGGTCGCAGTGGTGCGAAGGCTCGAAGGCGCTCGTCACATCCAGCACGATTACGTGGCCGTCCTTGAGCTTGATCTTGGATTCGGACATGTCGGGAGCGAGGACGGCTTTCTGCAGTCCAGGAAGGCTCGTGGAGTTCCAACCAAGAGGCGTCGCGGCGTCCGCGGTGATGTGGTCGTGCACGGAATCGCCGGGTGGCACGGACTCGAACGCGGACGCTGTGGGGAACAGGACGGAGAAGGAGAGAACGAAACTCGCGGCCCAAAGGAGCCAGGTCGCACGACGCATGGAGCGCTCTGGACCGCCATGACGGATGAACCCTCGCACCTCAAGGCCGGGTCACGGGGTGGTGGGCCAAACATGTGTGGCCATCCGGACACTCTTGGTGGGATGGGATCTAGCCGGATCCTCGTCGACCGGGCTCGGGGCGCGCTTCTTCGGCACCGCGACCGCCGCGATCACAGGCCACGCTCCATCGAACGTCGACGAGCAGCAGGCGTCTCGTTCTCGGGCCGGGCGTCCCGCTGCGGCGTGCCGTTGCCCGCCGGGAGCGAGGCCGGAGGCGCACGGGTGTCGAAGAGTCGCTGCACTCTCGCGCGAAGGTCGCGGTGGATCGTGATGACGCCGCGGCTCGCGTTGACCATGTCGAACCCGAACCGTTTCTGCAACCGAAGGAACTCGTCCTTGAGGCGACGCTGGTAGTGCATGAAGCTGTCGAACATGTCGGTCGCGAACCCCATGTCCATGCCGGACTCCCAGAAATCGAGGTGACCGTATCGCGCGAGCATGCGCTCGACCTGCCGTTGCGGGGTCGCGAGCAGACAGTAGACGGCGTCCGGGACGACGGCGCGCGAGTAGATTGACTCCACCCATTCGGACTCGAGGCCGCGTACCAAAGCGCGGGCCATCAAGGTGTAGATGTACCGGTCCGCCACGACGATGCGGCCCGCGCGCAAGGACGGTAGGATCCGGTTCTCGAGTTGGTCATAGAAGTCGGTCGCATAGAGCAACGCCATCGTGCGAGGGCGGAGCGCGTTTCCTTGCTTGGCCTCGGTCAGCTCGGGGCCCGCGAGGGCGGACCGGCTGAGGCCCACCTCGTCGGACGCGTACCCCTGTTGTTCCAACCAGCGTCGCAGGAGCTTGATCTGTTCGCTGCGCCCGACCGCGTCGGGCCCTTCGACGACGATGACCATGCCCTTGAGGTCGGAGGCGTCGACGCCCGGCGGAGGTTGCTTAAACCACGGCTTCGACATGCGCGCCCCCTTTGCGGTAGAACCGGGCGAGATCGATCTCCTTCTTGACGACCGCCCGCATTTGTTCCTGGAGTTCATGGATGCCCTTGCGTCCATCGAACACCGTGAAATGGTGCTGGTCCGCGAGCGTCTCATAACGGTCGAGCACGAGTCCTTGGAACTTGCGGAAGCTCTCCTCAGCCGTCGGGGCGAGGTTGAGGTCCATGCCAGCCTCGTAGTGCTTGATCTC
This sequence comes from uncultured Halobacteriales archaeon, assembly GCA_964408365.1. Taxonomy (GTDB): domain Archaea; phylum Thermoplasmatota; class E2; order JACPAO01; family JACPAO01; genus JACPAO01. The sequence continues at coordinate 5,097 of CAYOZB010000194.1, forward strand.
GGGCCGTCCGGACATGATCCGGCGCAGCGCCGTCTCCAACGGGACGCGGAAGTAGAACGTGAGGTCGGGGGGCCGCGCGAACCGGTAGATGTCGCGCACCCAGTCCTGGTCGCAGCCGCGCACGAAGTCGCGCGCGAACGCCGTGTACATGTACCGGTCGCACAGCACGATGTGCCCCGCGCGCAACATCGGCCGGATCTGGCGCTCGTAGCGGTCCGCGAAGTCGGCGGCGTGGATGAGACTGAACGTGGTCGGCGTGAGCATCTCTTCCTTCTTGCCGCGCTTGGTGGCCCCACGGATGAGTTCGCTCGAGTTCCATTCGGTGAAGAACACCTTGCAGTCGAGGCCCAA
>CAYOZB010000195.1:0-5378 GCA_964408365.1 uncultured Halobacteriales archaeon
GACCCGGTCCTCATAGATGGGATGAGTCTGCCGAGGCGACCACTGTGACCGACACGAAGGTTCCCGACAAGCGCTGGCTGGCGTTCTTCATCCTCCGTATGGGCGTGCTGGTCGACGAGTGACCCCGATCAACACGGAAAGACGTGGCCAGCAAACCTGCGCTGGAAGCGCGGATGTGGCGAGGCTTCTTGACCAACCGAAGGGTTTCCCAGAAACATGGGTCAAGGTCGAATCACGATCGTGAAGGCAACCGCCCGCCGACCGGCGCCGTCACAGACGCCAGGAATGATCCGCGAAGAAGCGTTCGCCGGCGACGGCGTCTGGGCCGGCTACGTGCGAAGCGAGCCGAACAAACCGTCCGGTTGGCACACGCACGGCGACCATGACAACTACATCTACATCATCGAAGGACGGCTGCGGTTCCAGTTCGGCGTGGACGCCAAGGACATCGTCGAGGCCGGACCAGGGGACTTCGTCCGAGTCCCGCCCCATACGGTCCACCGCGAAGACAACCCGTCCCCCAACGAAGGAAAATTCGTCGTGCTTAGGTTCGGCGGCAAGGGCCCACCCAACGTGAACGTGGATGGCCCACCACCTGGTCCCCATTCGCACGGATGACGCAGGTTCTAGAATCCTCGTAGTTTCCACGGCGTGATCCTGACACATCGGCTTGGATCGTTCGTCACCTACGAAGCAACGGGAAACCTGAGATCATCGAACGGTCCCTTCCCTCGCGTCGTGGAAACCAGCTAGGGGATGGCCTCGGTACGACGGCACGCGCCGTGAAGACGTAACCGGTTTTTCGACGCCAGCAGGTTCCGCCCAGACGAAAACAAGATTTATCCCAATCCTTTGTTTAGAAGTCGTCGCGGTGGTCGACGACCCGTACTTCATGCCAACGCAACGCGTCGACTTTGCCGAGATCCTGCTCCACTGGTTCGACTACTGGCTCAAGGGCGATAGGACGGTCGACCTCGGGCCGCGCGTGCAGGTCGCCGACTCCAGCCTTGCATGGCGAAGGGAAGAAACGTGGCCGCCGCCGGAGCACATCGTCGCGCTCTACGCAAACACCGACGGACTTAGCAGCATCGCCGGCGAACCCGGCGAAGTCGTCATCGGACCGGACCCGCAACGCAGCCTGGTTCGAACCGGTTCCTTGAACCAAGACACGCCCTCTTCCGTATTCTTCCGGACCGAACCCCTCAGCGACGAACTGAGGTTTGCTGGCATCCCGCGGCTCAATGTGACCGCGACGCCACTCGGCGCCTCAGGCCACATCACCGCGTACCTCTACTCGGAGAACGACACCACGCGCCAACTCCTCGGTTGGGCGACGATGGATCTCCGGTTCGCCGACGACGCGGACCCGGCACCGCTCGTGCCGGGAACGCCGATCCACGTTGTGATCGACTTCGAACCCCTGGATGCGGTCGTACCGGCCGGCGGTCGCCTCGTGTTGGAACTCTTCCAGGGAGGGTACGGCGAGGATGTCCAATACTTCCCCAACCGCGCGCTCGCGCCCGCGGCGTACTACCGCACGTCGATTCCCAGTAATCCCGTGCAGATACACGTTGGCCCGTCGACATCGCTCGAGCTTCCACTCATTTTCCCCAAGAAAAACCAATTCTTTGAAGCACCGATGCCAGTGTCTTGAACAAGAGGCGAGTGCAGCCGACATTCGGCATCGCGGGCGCCCCATCACAGGGAAGGCTCATGCATGGACCTTGACATGCCGCGGAGGCGACCGTGGAGTGAACAACGCGTGAAAGCGATCGTCCAGCACAAATACGGGCGACCCGAGGATGTCCTTGCGCTCGAAGAGGTCCCCTTACCCAAGGTCAAGAATGACCAGGTGCTGGTGCGCGTCCGCGCCGCGTCGCTTCATCCCGACGTGTGGCACATGTCCACGGGAAGGCCCTACGTGCTCCGGATCATGGGCGCAGGATTCTTCCGGCCGCGAAACCCGATTCCCGGAACGGACATCGCCGGCGTCGTGGAGCAAGTCGGCAAAAACGTTATTCGATTCAAGCGAGGCGACGAGGTGTTCGGCGAGAGCCTTCGCGGCCACCAATGGCACAACGGCGGCGCGTTCGCCGAGTACGCCGCCGCCCCCGCCCAGTCTCTCCTGCTCAAGCCGACGAACCTGACGTTCGAGGAAGCCGCCGCGGTGCCGACGACCGGGTTCATTGCGCTGAAGGGGATCCGAGACGAGGGCCAAGTGAAACCCGGTCAGAACGTGTTGGTCAATGGGGCCGGCGGAGGCGTCGGGACGTTGGTCGTACAGCTCGCGAAAACCTTCGGCGCGAAGGTGACGGCGGTCGACAGCAACGCAAAGCAGGATCTGCTACTGTCCATCGGCGCGGACCATGTCCTCGATTACATGAAAGACGATTTCACGAAACGCGACGAGCGGTACGATTTGATCGTCGATGTTCCGGGCAACCATCCCGTGTCGGCGATCCGACGCGCCCTCACGCCACGGGGAACCTACGTCCTCGTCGGCCATGACCAGTTCGGGAAAACGGCAGGTCGTTGGTTCGGCAGCATGGGACGGTTCGTCCGCATGCTCCTCATGGGCCCGTTCGTGAAACAGAAACTCGGACCGCTCCCGGCAACGAACACCAAAGACCACCTCGCCGTATTGAAGGACCTCATCGAGGCCGAAAAGATCAAACCCATGCTCGACCGGACCTACCCTCTGGAAAAGATCCGCGACGCGATGCAGTACCTCCAATCGGGCGACGTCAAAGGAAAGATCGTCCTCACCATGTGAGCGAGGCGACCGTCACTTGCGACGCCGGGCCGCGATCACGACGTGGTCCTCCGGGGCCTGATCGCGCTCGGCGAACAGCACCTGGCGACCGGAACGTTCGGCGATCTGCGCGTACTCCGAGGCGTCGAGTCGGGGGTCTTGGAGGTTTGCGCTCCCACCGGGCGCGCGTCAATCGTAGATTTCTTGGATGCCCAACGCACCAAAAAACAATCCAACGAGGACGGCGACGATGATCCAACGCGTCAAAGCATGGCGCGGCAACGGAGAAAAGAGGAACGCCACAGCCGCGATCACACCGACAATGGCTCCGACCAGCATGCCCCAGATGGCGGCACCGAGCGCTTCCCAGCCATCGGCATCCGGCCCGACCCAAACCAGGCCGACTGCGCCGCCCGCCGCCGTGGCGACGAGAAAAATGAGAAGCGCGGCGCCAGCGCGATACGCGATCCGACCAAAGGTCGCGAAGGCGTTTTTCGCTGGCGGCGAAGCCGGGGCATCGCTTTCTGGGAGCATCTGCGTACTGGAATTGGGCGGCTGACGGAGAACGTTGTTGGTCAGAGACGGCTTTCGCGGACGGCTGCGGGAACCAAAGCGGGGTTCACGTCGTGGTGCGGATTAACTTCATGAACCAATTCTGCCAGTCCCAGGGGCTTGGACCCTCCGCCACCCCAGCCCGGCTCCACCCCCGCCGTGCAGACCTTCAACCTGCCTCAGCACGCCCTCCTGGCGATCTCGGTGGGCGCGGCGGCCGTCGTGGCCGTCATCGTCCAGTTTGCGATCGGCGTCCACCAGCCCGTCGTCATCCTCGCGATCAATCTCGGCCTCGCCGCCGGCGCCTACGGCCTACTGCTCTTTCTCGACCCACGCCTTCGTGAGGCCGGGGACGTCGGAATCCTCCAGTTCATGGGATTCATCGCCATCACGTTGCTTGGACGCGTCTGGCTCGGCCAGACGGCACAAGGCTTCGCGATCCTCTTCGAATACTCCCTCAGTCTCGGCGCCCTGGCCGTCGCCACCACCGCCGCACTGTTTCGCATCCTCTGCATGCGATCGTCGCCACGAAACGCGGCGCTCATGAACACAGGACTCGGCGCGACGGCCTTCACCCTACTCGTCGTCGGCCTTCTCGCTACGTCGCCCACACGCCACGAAGCGAACCTGATCTTGCTGGGAGTCACGTGCATCATCGTGCCTTGTTTGCTCGGCATCCAATGGTTGGTCGCACGACGCGTCCGGTGGGAGCCCGCGAAACTCTGGGCGACGCCCGTCGCCTTGGCGCTTGCGGGCACGCAGTTGTTCGATGGCGTGCTGACGTACCTTGCCGTGCGGGATCCCCTCGGCATCGCCCCCGCCGGGTATGAAGAACAGATCCCATTGTCTCGTTTCATCCTCGACGGGTTCGGGATCGGGTTTCCGATCGCAAAATGGGGCATCGGTCTCGTCGTGGCGTTGATCCTCGCGCGGGCACACTTCAGATTGGCGACCCACCGCGTCGCCCTCTATCTCGCATTGTTGGCCGCCGGGATGGGGCCGGGCTTGTACACCGCCGCGCAACTGTTCTGAGCGCACGTAAACGCGAAGTTTTTGACGTAAACCCGTTTTGCTTCTCGCGCCGGAAGCCGTTTCTGGTGTGACGCGGATGGCGCTTTTGTGAAGCCGCGCGTCGCCGTCGTGACCATCGGCCACGTGGACCACGGGAAAAGCACGCTCCTCGGGCGGCTCCTCGTCGAGACGGGCGTCGTGCCCGCGGAGGAGATCGCACGCTTCGAACGCGAGGCGAAGCTCCTCGGCAAGGCGTCGTTCAAGTACGCGTGGGTCCTCGACCGCAGCGCGGAATCGAGGCAACGAGGACTCACACTCGACCTCGGCTACGCGGACCTTACGACCCGCAACCGGCGCGTCCACCTCATCGACGCGCCCGGCCACCAAGACTTCGTCCGCTCCATGATCACGGGCACCGCCGGCGCGGACGCCGCGATGCTCGTCGTGGATGCGTCCGAGGGCATCATGCCCCAGACGCGCGAACACGCCCAGCTTGCCTCGAGCATGGGTCTCAAACAACTCGTAGTCGCCCTCAACAAGATCGACCGCATCGAGTACGATCGCCGCCGGGTGGCAGAGCGCGCCGGGGAGCTTCGCGACTATCTCGCGCCGCTCAACTTCTCGCGCGTCGACATCATCCCCGTGTCGGCGTGGGAAGGGGAGAACCTGACGCGACGAGGCCCCCGCATGGCCTGGTATGCGGGCCGCACCTTGGAGGCGGCCCTTGACGCGCTCGAGGCCCGACCCGCCGCGACGGAGGGTTCGCTGCGGTTGCCCATCATGGACGTCCTCACCGTGTCGGGCTTGGGGACGGTCGCGGTGGGCCGCATCGAACGCGGAACCCTCCAGGTGGCCCAAGAGGTCGCCATCGAGCCCGCCCACCGGATCGTGCTCGTCAAGTCCATCGAGGTCCACGGCCAAGGCGTCGAATCCGCCTCGGCGGGGGACACGGTGGGCCTGGCGCTTCGAGGCGTCGCCAAGAACGACGTCGAACGCGGCGACGTGATCGGACCCGAAGACGAGCCGCCGGTCGCCGTGGACGCCTTCGAGGCCCGGGTCGCCA
>CAYOZB010000196.1:0-5355 GCA_964408365.1 uncultured Halobacteriales archaeon
TCGGACGCGGCATCTTGCCACGCGGACCCAACACGACACCGAGCGTCTTACCGATTGTCGGCATGAGCGGGGCTTCGGCGAGGAAGTAGTCGATGCTGTTGACGAGTTTCTTGAATTTTTTCTTGTCCGCCGCGAGTTCGCCCATTTCTTGAGGCTGGATCACGACATCGGCAACGCCCTTTGATTTGGCGGCGAGGTCGCCCGAGGCGAAGATGCCGATCTTGACGCTCTTGCCGCGTCCGTGCGGGAGGGGGACTTCGTCCTCGATGCGGTTCTTGGGCACCGAGAGATCGATGTTCTTGAGGTTAATCGCAAGGTCGACGGTCTGCGTGAACTTGCGTCCACGTGCCTTCGAATCTGCAAGCACGGTCTCTACGACCTTGACGATGTTGATGTCAGCCATGGGCGATTGCCTCCGTAGTCCCGCGGGGAATTCGCGTCGCGGCTTGCGCCGCTTCTACGGGTCGGACAGGGCCAGTGCAGTAAGGCCTCCTATAAATCCGTTCCGTCGCGGTTCGAGGAAACGCTCGGGCACGGGGGAGACGGAAAGTTGCCCCGGGAATTTCGCGGGCCCGGCCGCGCAGAAAAAAGGTAGTGTAGGAGGAGAGGCGGGGCCGCCGAGCGGCCCCGGAAAGAGAATCGTCTACGCCTTCTGGGCGGTCTCGGCTTCCATCGGCGCTTCGGGCTCTTCTCCGCCTTCTTCGGGCGTGAGTGCCGGCGGGGTCGGGGCTTCGGGGGCCGCAGTGGTCTCGGCAGCGGGCGCCGGTTCAGCGGCGATCGTCGGCTGCTGTTTCACTTCGGACTTGTTGACCTCGACTTTTCGAAGCGGGTAGACCGGCTTGCAGGCCTTGAAGAGCTTCGCGGCCAGTTTGCCGTCCAGCATTTCCGAAACGAACGCGGACATCGGCTTGTCCTTGGCTTCGGCTTCGAGGGTCTTTCCGATGACTTCGCGAAGTTTCGTCTGCTGGCTTGATTGGGAGCGTCGGTCCGTCACACAGAACGGCTTGACCCGGATGAGTCCGCCATCTTGCGTCGAAACGTCGAACACGCTCGAGATCTTCGAGTGGTTGCGTCGGACGAGACGTCGCACGTAGTCGCTCGTGAGCGAGTGACCGATGAAGTGCGTGTCCGCCTGGGTACCGGTGACGGTGTGGACCTGGAAGTCGAGCTTGACGTGCATGAGCTTGAAGTCGCCCGTCAAGTCCTGGAGGGTCGTCGCCGCCACGCGACCGAGGATCTTGTTGGGGTCGTCAGAAAGGGTCTCGGCGATCGGGGTCTTGTTGAACGCAGCAGGGGCGAGAATCGAGTACCACTGCTTGGTTTTCCACTTGTCTTTGACCTTGCGTGCTGCTGTGCGTGCGCGTGCTTTTGCCATAGCTAGGACACCTCAAACGAGGCTAGCCACCCGGCGCTGGGCTCGGATGGGTAGGCCGCGCGTACGGGGCACTTGTATTTGAAAGAATGGGGCCGTCTCACTGGAGGCGCCGTCGCGCGATGACAAGCACGAGCGCAGCAACCAAAACGAGCACGATGGCAATCCCAGGACCAGGGACGGTCGCGAAAGATGGATCGGGACCGGATTGAGCAGACGTCTTGGGGTCCGACTCGCCCGCCTCGCCCGACGAGCCATCCTCGATGTTGTACGCCTTGGAGAGCAAGTCGTCGGCGTTTCCGTCGACGCCAACGTTGGGAGCGGCGATTCCGCCCACGCCTTTGCCATCGGTGCCCTTGTTGTAGAATCCACCGTTGTACGCCGGACCGGACGAGCTTGCGACCCTATTGGAGCTCGAGGCGCTCGACGGCGGGTTCGAACTGGAACCTGAATCGCTCGTTGCTGAAGTCGCCGGGGGAGGGGACGTTGTTCCGGGATTCTGGGCCGCGTTGCCGGTTCCCATCGTTGGTAGCGCGTTCTGGGTGTTGACCGTCGTCGCGATCGGTGCTGCGCTGCTCGTCGCCGGGGTCGTCGATGTCGGCACCGGGATGACCGACGTAATGGTCGGCTCGACGATGCTCGAGGTTGTCGACAGGATCGGCAAAGGTGTGGCGGAAAGTTGGCCGTCCGTCAACAGCGCTGTGGACGATCCGGCCAGGAGAATGACGATGGTGAGCAGGCCTGCCGAAGACAGCAAAGCCCGACGTGCGTGTGGTAGCAGGTTACACCCCCCTTTCGTAGTCGAATTCACCCTTCTTCCCCTGATGCCTAAATACGGTGACGGCGAAGGTTTTTCTAACAGGGAACCTCGCAGTCGCTTCCTAATTAAGTATGACTTCCGCACGAACCGTCGGTCTTTCCAGCATCCTTCTCAAGGGTCCGCTGGACCTTCGTTCCACCCTCTACTCCGGGCAGGCGTTCCGATGGCGCGCCGACGGCGACGCTCACGTCGGGCTCGTCGACAACGTCCCGATCCGAGTCTGGGCAGAAGACGGTCGGCTGGCCTGGCAGGCCGCCCGACCCATTCCCGAAGCAACGCTTCGACACTATTTCCGACTCGACAAGAGCCACGACGAATTCGTGGCGCAAGCGACCACCGAGATCTACGTGGCGAACGCCCTTCGGATGTTCCCGGGACTCCGACTCTTGCGACAAGACCCATGGGAGATCCTGGTGTCGTTCGTCATCTCGCAGAACAGCAACGTGGCAAAGATCCGCGCGACCATCGACAACCTCTGCGAGCGGGCAGGCCAACGCGTCGAATTCGACGGCAAGCCATACCACTTGTTCCCGGACGCCAGGGCCGTGGCCGCCCTTGACGAGGCAACGCTACGATCGACCGGGATGGGGTATCGCGCAAAGTACGTCCACGAAACCGCAGCGCGTGTTGCCGATGGACGACTCAAGCCGGACGAACTCGTCCGGATGCCCTACGAACGAGCCTTCGAAGCACTCCTCGAAGTCCCCGGGATCGGCGAAAAAGTCGCCGACTGCGTCCTACTCTACGGATGCGACCACTTGCAAGCGTTCCCGACCGACGTGTGGGTGCGACGGTTCGTCCAAGAAACCTACTACCGGCCCCGGCGCGCCGCGACCCACGAACGGATCCGCGAATTCGCCTGGAAACATTTCGGACCCACGGCCGGCTACGCCCAGCACTACTTGTTCCACTACCGGCGAATCGTGGGAAGGCTCGACGCCAAACCCGAATAGAAATCATGGGTGGCGCGGGCCGCCAGCATCGCGACTTCGATCCGTCCCACCAGTTTTTTCGACGACGATGGGAACTCCACCGGAACGGCAACGTGCTCCAACACCAACGGCTCGGGCGCCGACGGGGCCTCCGGCCGACCATCGCCCCCGAGTTGCCGAGCGATCGAATCAACGTCGCGTCCCCCGGCTCCAACATCCAAGACCGCATGGACCATGCGGCGGACCTGCTCCCAGAGGAAGTTCGGCGCCACGAACTGGATCCAGCCGGAGCGCGTCCCAGTCCCCCGTTGGACACGCACGCTTCGGATCCGTCTCTTCATGCCCACGCCCGATTCGTGCCGGCAAAACTTGGTAAACTCGTGGAGACCCACGAACAGACGAGCCGCTTCCCGCATTTTACCCCAATCCAAGTCCCGGCTGGCGACATGATACCGGTACGTCCGCTCCGAGGCATGCGTCCGCGGTGAAAACTCGGCATCGACCGCCACGGCCGAAAGAAGCCACAACCCGACGGGAACAGCGACCTCGTGCACCAACGAACGTGGATCCGCGCCCGTATCGACTGCGCAAACGTTCCCCCAAGCGCTCACGCCACGATCCGTGCGACTCGCCACCACATACCGAGCACTCCGAGCGTCGCGGATCACGCCGGCACTTCGCAGCGAGGCCAACAATTCGCCCTCGACGGTCCGACGGTTCGGTTGACGCGCGAACGAATCGAACCTGGTGCCGTCGTAGGCGAACCGGATCGCAGCGCGGGTCACTGCGGCTTCGCACGACTCGTTTGCCTATCAAACTTCGTCGCAATGTCCCGTCGTCGGAACAACTCTTATCTAGAGGCCTCTCGTGTCGAACGAAGGTCTAGACGGATGGGGAGCTCCAGCGGCACCGCGGTCCTGGTCTTAGAAGACGGCACGATCATTCACGGCCGCGCCTTTGGGGCACGTCGGACCGTTTTCGGCGAACTTGTTTTCACGACGGAGATGACCGGCTACCAGGAAAGCCTCACCGACCCCTCCTACGAAGGCCAACTCCTGATGTTCACGTACCCGATGATCGGGAACTACGGGATCCAACCCGACGATTCCGAATCCGACCGGGTCTGGGCCCGCGCGTGCATCGTCTGGGAAGAATGCCGCACACCCTTCCACCCACAATCCAAGCAAACGCTCAACGAATTCCTCACCGAGAACAACACACCCGGCATGAGCGGCGTCGACACGCGCGCCCTCACCATCAAGACCCGCACCTTCGGCACGTTGAAGGCCGCCCTGTCCACGGACGGGGCCGACCCAAAGGGCCTCCTCGAAGAAGTGCGCCGGATGGCGTACCCAGACAAACTCAACCTCGTCGGCAACGTTTCACCGAAACAGCCCATCTTGCACCGTCGCCACCTCGATGGGAAACTCGGCGACGCGAAACTCGATGAGAAAGCCCGGAACGTGGTCCTCGTCGACTGCGGCGCCAAACGCAACATCGCCCGAAGCCTCGCCCGCGAGTTCAACGTCGTCCAAGTCCCCTGGAACGCCGACCGCAAACTGGTCGAATCGTTCCAACCCGACGGCATCTTCCTCTCCAACGGCCCCGGCGACCCCGCGCATCCCGACATCATCCAGCACACCGTCAAGACGATGCGCGCCTTGGCCGACGAATACCCGGTGATGGGCATCTGCCTCGGCCACCAACTGTTGTCGCTGATGTACGGCGCCAAGACCTACAAACTCAAGTTCGGTCACCGCGGCGCGAACCAGCCCGCCAAGGAGGTCGACACGGGACGCGTGTACATCACGAGCCAGAACCACGGTTTCGCCGTCGACACCCGCTCCTTGGACGGCACGGGTCTTCGCGTCACGCAGGTCAACGGGAACGACGGCACCGTAGAAGGAGTGGAGAGCACGGAGCGACCCGTGTTCAGCGTCCAATACCACCCCGAAGCGTGTCCCGGCCCGCGCGACACATCGCATCTCTTTGAACGGTTCACGCAAAGCATGAACAAGTCCCCCCGGAGGAAACGCTGATGCCGAAGCGCACCGACATCAAGCGCGTCATGATCATCGGCTCCGGCCCGATCCAGATCGGCCAAGCCGCCGAATTCGACTTCTCCGGCAGCCAAGCCTGCAAATCCGTCCGCGAAGAAGGCTACGAAGTCATCCTCGTCAACAGCAACCCGGCCACGATCATGACCGACCTCGAGATGGCGGATCGGGTCT
>CAYOZB010000197.1:0-5342 GCA_964408365.1 uncultured Halobacteriales archaeon
TACAAGCGCGCGGAGGCGTACTTCTACCACGCCATCATGCCGTCGCGCAACGAGCAAAGCGCGATCATCTTCTGCGGCACGATGGGAATGCTCCGACGCAAGGCGCTCGAGGAAGTCGGAGGGTTTGCGGAGGACCAGATCTGCGAAGACGCCGAAGTGAGCGTCCGACTCGCAGCGCACGGCTGGGATTCCCTGTACGTGGAAGAATCCCTCGGCAAAGGCCTCATGCCCGCCACCTTTGACGCGTACAAGAAACAGTTCCACCGCTGGGCCTTCGGCAACGTCAAGATCCTCTTCACGCGCACCTGGATGATCATGCGCTCCAAGAGGATGAGCGGACGACAAAAATTCGATTTCCTCGTCTCGAACCTCCACTGGTTCGACGGATTCTTCGTCACCGCGATCGCCCTCATCCTCCTCTATCTAGGACTCGGGCCCATCCTGGGCTATGATGCCGTCACCCACCATCAGCGGGAACTTGCACTCATCGCACTGGTGCCGCTCGTCCTGTTGGTCGACGGGATCAGCCGGTTGCATCTCGTCTTGCGCCAGACCTACAAGGCGCGCATCTGGGACGTGTTCCTCGTCCAGGGCATGTGGTTCTCCATCAAGTTCACCAACATCACCGCGGTCGTCAAATGCATGCTGGGCTTCAAGACGGCGTTCGTCCGCACGCCCAAACTCACGGGCGGCAAGAAGTCGCGCACGGGCGCTTTCTTTCGCGCCTTGCGGTTGACGAAGATCGAAAGCGTGCTGGGACTCGGCTTGCTGACCGTGGCCATCCTCAACGCACGCCTCATCCAATGGGACAGCGTCGCGCCGACCGCGGTGCTGCTCCCGATCTGGACAAGCATGTACGCACTGTTCTTTCTCTGCAGCCCTCTCTACGCGTACTTCTCGTACCGGACCCTCCGACCGATGCACTACGAGACCGTCGCGACCACCCCTGCGCCTCCTACCGCGACGACCGATGCCCTGATGGAGTTCACCGTTGCGCCAAGACCCTACGAAGGGGGCCTCGGAGCGCCCGCTGGGGCCACGAAGAGCCGCTCGCTGGTGAGCGTTGGTGTCGTCCTGGCGTTCGCGATCCTCCTGGGCGCCGGCGCGGTCGTCGCGGTCGCCAACGACGGACCGAGCATGCCAGAACCGCTGGATGACTTCGGCCACGACGAGAAGGACGATCCGAGCGGAGGAGAAACGGATCCTATCGCCGAACCTGACGACCCCGAATTTGACGACGACGATGATGACAAACCGCGCGGTCGAAAGGACGGGAAGGGCGGCGGCTGACCCGCCGGTCTATGCGCCTGCCCGTTGACGAGCGTCCGCTCGGTTGAAGGCTAAAAGAGGAAGGCCGCACGCTGGCGGCCGCCGCGATTACTGCTTGCCCCCGTAACGGCAGTTCTTGCGGACGACCCGGTCGCGCGATTCGCCCCGAACGACGCGCTTCTTGTTCGAAGGGTCTGCGAGCCAATTGTCGTGGTTGTCGTCGGCGACCGCTGGGGCCGCGAAGACCGTCGCCTTCCTCGAGTCCGAGGCGATCCGGGCCGTCACAGGCCCCGTAACGCCGATGTCCATGCGACCCAGACATGTGAGCTGTGGGACACCAACATGAACACAGGGCGCCTACTGAAGATTATGAACACAACCCGTGCGATCCTCATGTCCGTCGGCGTCGTCACCGTGCTCGTCGGCGCGTACCTGCTATACTTCGAAGCAAATCTTGACCGCTGGGTCTCCATCGGCATCGTCACCGCTGGCATCCTGCTCTTCATCGGAGTATGCGTCATGATGTTCGCAGGCGGCGCAAAGACCGACCCGGTCGCCCCGCAGAACACCCGCGGCTCCACCGTTGTCCAGGACAACCGCCCCGTGACCCAGCGCAACCAGCGCCACGACCCCAACTAAGCGGGTCCGGCCACCATTCAACAGATCTCCGGCGGACCCCACACCGCCGGAGCCATTTTTTCCCCCCATCGAACCGTGCTTCGTCGCACCATTCAACAGATCTCCGGCGGACCCACCCCGCCGGAGTGTTTTTCCCACATTTTTCACGAAGGGTCCCCGCTTTCGTCCCCTTCCTTTCGCAACCACAACATGTTCGGTTCCCGGAACCCGTATTTTGCGGCCCATCGTACGCGTTTGTTCCAACCCCGTCCGGTGCTTCCATGAAAAAGACCATCCTCCAGTCAAAGACACCATCCACACGACGACGCTTCCGAGTCGAACGACACGGGGGATCGACGCGCACGGCAAACTGGCAACCCCTGAGCCGCCCCGGCTTCCATATCGTCGGACGCAACGAAAGGGAAGCACCCGAGAGCCTCTACGAGAAACAACTCATCCTTCCCGAACTCAACAACGTGGCTCCTCGCGACCACGCGTGGACGGTCGCCAAGTACTCCTGCGACCTCATGGCAGAACACGCCTTCTTCTTCAGCCTCCTGATGCCGCCGGAACTCGCCAAGGAGGAACGCCTTCAGGCGATCGAATTCAACCAGACCTTCGAGAAGATCGTCCAACGGCTCGACGCACGTGGCCCTCCGGCGGCCGGCGAGGTACGGGGATTCGTGCGCGACCTCAAGGAAACGTTCCAGCCGTTCATCGACTACAAAGCAGGCAACCACCAAGCCCAATCCTCCGGGGCCCTGCGGAGCCTCGTGTGGCCCTCGTACTTTGATCACACGCGACGCGAAGCAGAATACTGGGTAGAACGCCTCGATGACATCGGGAGCGGCCACGTCCGACTGGACCGCGCCTCGACCCTGGCGTTCTGGGGACCCGCGATGGACGAGCATTTCCGGTTCTTTGCACACCTCCTGGATCCCGAGGAGCATGCACTCATCAAGAAAGCGTACCAGAACAGCGCCTCGTTCCAGGCGTTGCGAGGCGTCAAGAACGGCACCGCGACCCTCCTCGGCCACACAAAAGGCGCACCCATGGGAGAAGATCCGGCGATGATCCTTGCGATGGCCAACGAGGTCGTCGAATTCAAGACGGATGCCGTGCGGCAGATCGAAGCAGGCAAGATCAAGAGCGTCATCAGCCCCATCCTTGCCGACCACGTCCGCCGCGAAGCCACGTTGTTCGTCGACGAGCTCAAACGACTCGAGACGTAGACACGTCGGCAGGCCCCGGCAAGGTCCAATACCAGGCAAAAGGTTCGTACCTTTGACATACCATTGGTTATACCGTGCCCAAGACCAAGGTTGCCGTAAGCTTGGACGCGAGCCTCGTAAGGGAGGTCGATTCGATGGTCAAGCGTGGCCGCTACGCGAGCCGCAGCGCCAGGAAACTCGCGCTAGCGCCGGACGCCGATTGACTCCGCATTGAACGTTACGACGGGCAGGTTGAACGCGCGGAGTTCCACCCATTCCGACCGGAGCGTCCGCCGATATGTTTCGAACGAGGCGACGGGTTACGGGGCTCTCAGTCAGCCAATGCGGCGACCGGAGCGGCCCGTCGGCGTTGACCGGGACGGCTGCGGGCCAGGGCGACGAAGATGAGGGCCCAGGCGACGAAGAACATCCAGCCGGCTTGCGCGTGGACCTGTTCCAAGGCAGGTCCGCCCCAGAAGTAGCCGACGATCATGAGCGTCGTCAAGCGGACAAGGTTGGCCGCGTAGACGCCGAGGATGCCGATGATGCTCCAGAAGGCCAGCCGTCGTCCGCCTGGGCGTTCCGCGATGAGATAGAGGGCGAGGACGCCACCGAACAGCGCCATGGCCTGGACGCCGGAACAGGCGGCTCCGACGTCGACGATGAGAGGTCCGCTCCTCGTGTCGAACGCGATCATTTGGCCGTTCACGTCGGGGTTGAGTCCGAGCAGGAAGAGGATGGCGGACACGGGGGGTAGGAGGGCGATGCGGATGAACGCCTCGGCCGGGGTCGTGCCAACGAGGCCTTTGAAGGCGGCTTGGAGTCCCCACATCAAAAGAGGTGTGCCGACGACCGCGAGGCTCCACGCGGCGAGGTTCCCAAGGGGGACTTGAGGTCTGCCTCGCACCGGCAGGCGGACCTTCCGGTCCACGAAGGGGGCGACGGCAACGAGGCCGACGCCGACGATGAGCAAGGCGATCTTGGGCAGGTCGAAGGAGGCGGAGAGGATCAACCAGAATCCCATGACGGCTCCGATCGCGCCGATCCCGAGGCCGGCAAAGATCCAGGGAGCCACACGCGGGACACGCGGGAGGCCCGGGCGGGTGACAAGGAGGGCCGCGCCGAACGCGGCGAGTCCCGCGCCGACGATCGGGTCTTCATGAGGGACGAGGCGGAGGACCATCGAAAGGCCCCAGCCGAGCATCGCGAGGCCGACGAGTGCCGTGCCGGGCGACGAGGGTGCGGGTTCAGGGTTGGCTTGCATGTGGTGATCAGTTGAATGGAAAGGCGGCGAGGAGGGAAAAGATTGGGAAGAGGAGCACCCACCCGGCCGTGCCGCGGTGGGTGCGTCGCTGGGATTGTGCTGCTTAGTTGCGCCGGCGCAGCATCAGGAGTGCGCCACCGAGGGCGCCGACCGTTCCGAGCGCGAGGGCCGTCATGGACGGGAAGAACGGGACCTCCGAGGTCGTGGTGGTCGGGGGCACGCACGGGTCGACGACCATGAACACCTTGGACTTGTCCTTGTCATCGATCGAACTCACGGTCATCTTGTAGTGGCCGTCGGGGAGCAGGTATGGTCCGTTCAGGAAGTCGCCGTTCGCGTCGGCGGTCCAGTTGAGCGAGGCTCCAGTGGGCGTGACAATGACGTCCGGTGGGGACATTTGTTGGAACATGATGGTGCCGTTGTCGCCTTCCATTCCGAAGCCCTGGATCCAGAAGTCACACGAGACCTTTGGTTCGTTCTGCTGCTCAGGATCCGCGGTCGCGTCGTCGTGCACCTTGACGGTCCCGGGATTCGGCCGAGTGGCCGCGCCGGGCATTGCCAGGGCTACGACGGAGATCACCGCTATGAGTGCGGCGATGGAAGCGATCACGATCTTCTTTCTGGGTACAAGCGTCCGACTTGACATGGACGTCGCCTTTGATGTGGATGATTATGAAACGTCGGGCGCAACCGTGGTGTACATGTGCAATGTCGATTCCCGAACCTGTATGGCATCGCAGAATCGTCCGTGGACAAGGCTGGTGCTGGCCATGGATCCGGCGCTCCAGAAAGCTGTGAAAAAAATTGGCCAGCGGCGACGAATGTGATTCTTGGCGCGCTCGCCACGGTGGTTGGGCGGCTAGAGATGATCCTGCCTCAGTTGCGGCGGCGCAGCATCAGGAGTGCGCCACCGAGGGCGCCGACGGTTCCGAGCGCGAGGGCCGTCATGGACGGGAAGAACGGGACCTCCGAGGTCGTGG
>CAYOZB010000198.1:0-5305 GCA_964408365.1 uncultured Halobacteriales archaeon
GTTGCGCGTGACCGAAGCCGACCATGCGTGGAAGGAAAAACGTCAACCCACCGTCGGGGACGATTCCCAAACGGCTGTACGCGGGTTGGAACCGGGCTTCGGGCGCGGCGATGCGTAGGTCGCACGCGAGAGCCAAGCCGTAACCGCCGCCGGCGGCGGGGCCGTTGATCGCCGCCACGACAGGCTTTGGCGTCCGACGGATGCCTTGGATCACCGGATGGAACTGGCCAGTCAGATCGAGGAACAGTTCTTTCGGATTTTTCTCCAAGTGGTCGCGCATCGACGAAACGTCGCCTCCGGCGCAGAACGCCTTGCCGGCTCCGGCGATGACGACGCCATCGACGTCTGTGCGCTTGATCGTGGATTCGAAGACATGACGGAACTTGGTGATGAACGGCACGTCGAACGCGTTGAACCGGTCGGGCCGGTTCAGGGTGATCGTCGCGATGCCGTCGTTGAGTTCCTCCAGCACGTCAGGCATGAGCGACGGCGCAATCTTGCCCCAGGTGAAAAGGCTTCGGCGGCCGTCGTGCAAACGGGTTACCAACGAGTTCATGTCCGACTGCGGACGAGATCAGCGCGTGTCCAAGCCGATCGCGCGGGCATTCGACCCCCATCATCCATGGCCAACGGCCCCGCAGGAATCCGCACGCATGGCGTGGATCATCGCGTTGATCGCCTTCTGCCAGTTCGAACTCAATGCTCTCCAAAATTTGCCGGAAAAGCCCATGATGTTCTGGCTTTGGGCGTTTTTTGGATTCTTCGTTGCCATGGCCACGGTTCGAATCGAAAGGTTTTTTGAGCGGCGAGGCCGATTGAGATGATGATCCGGCTCTTGGCCCGTCTCGGATACGACGCGTTTCGAGACCCGTATTATTACATCTTGCTAACGCTGATGTGGATTGTTGGCGTCGCGCTCGTCATTCTGGCGATCGGGCAGCTCGCGGGCTGGATTCCGACGTAGCATCGCCTCTTCCACCCGAACATTCCGAGATATCGTTATCAAGCGCCGGGCAAGTATAGACGGAAGGAGCCCGTTGGGCAGGACTCCAGATCCGCTTTGAAGAAACTCGAGCCACCGACGCAAGTCGTCACTGGAGAGCCGAAGGTCCAGCTTCTTGCTTACACGGAGCACGCCTTCGACATCTCCGTCGCCTCCGCGCGCACCTGCTACTTGCCGCGCGTCATGCCCGTCTCGGAAGTCCCGCTCGTCAAGCCCGAGATCCGCGACATGCTCGCGAAGAACATCTACGACGCCGGACACCACACCCCGTTCCAGCATCCCACCTTCGTGTTCGGGCTCGAGAACATCTCCAGACAATTCGTCTGGAGCTTCCTCCACAGCCACCCGTTCTACAACTCCGAGCAATCGAGCCAGCGCTACGTCGTGATGAAGGAAGCCAAGGTCTTCATGCCCCCGATCGAGGGCGCGGCTCGGAAAGTGTACGAGCAGGCGGTGCTTCGCGCGTGGACCGACTACGACCGTCTATCGGAGCTTCTCTACCAACCGATGGAGAAACTCATGATGGCACTCGGACGCGTGAAGGGCCATGAC
The DNA here is from genome assembly GCA_964408365.1 of uncultured Halobacteriales archaeon. Lineage (GTDB taxonomy): Archaea > Thermoplasmatota > E2 > JACPAO01 > JACPAO01 > JACPAO01. The sequence goes on from CAYOZB010000198.1 coordinate 1,556, forward strand.
GAGAAACGCGTCCGGAGCGACGCGTCGAAGAAAGCGATCGAAACGGCGCGCTACGTGTTGCCGATCGCTTGTTTCACGTCGATGTACCACACGGTGAGCGGCATCGAACTCCAACGATACCTCCGGATGGAACAGAGCGGTGACGTGCCCTACGAAACGTCTCTTGTGGTCCGTCGGATGGTGGAGGAGGTCAAGAAGGTCGATCCGAACTTCTTCGACCGCATCGGTGAAGGACCGCTTCCCGCGGACAAGATCCTCGAGGGCCGCGCACCGATGCGTGGCGACCCGGAACAGTTCCTTCGTGAATTCGACAAAGCACTTGACGGAAAAGTGTCGAAGCTCGTCGCGTGGACCGAAGGCGCGGAGGAGCTCGTCGCGGACGCGGTGCGCGAAGTCCTCGGCCTGCGCCCCGGGCAGCTCAATGACGACGCGGCGATCGACCTCCTACTCAACCCGACCAAGAATCCGCATCTCTTGGACACGCTGAACACGTACACGCATAGTCCCTTGATGCGTGCGCTCAACCATCCCACGTATTCGTTCAAGAAAAAGATCAGCCACGCCGCCGATTCGCAGGACCAGCGTCACCGCATGGTGCCCGCGAGCCGTCCCATGCTTACCCGCACGCACACTGCTTCGCCGGATTACTACACGCCGGAACTCATCCGACGAACTCCGGGAGCATTGGCGGTCTACGAGGATTGCATGAAGGCGCTATGGGAAGCCAAGAACGAACTGATCCGGCTTGGCGTGACCGAAGAATTCGCCTGCTACCTGTTGCCGAACTCCGTGAATGTGCGGTTCCATTCCACCGGCAGCCTCCTCCACTTGATGCACAAGTGGCGGATGCGCACGTGCTTCAACGCACAGGTCGAGATCTACGACGCATCCATGGACGAACTTCTCCAGGTCCGCGCCAAACACCCGCGCCTGACCCAGCGCATGGGCCCTCCTTGCGAAATCAGAAAGGGCCTCGTCGACGACCCCAAGATCGGACCCTGCAGCGAAGGCGACCACTGGTGCGGCATCAAGGTCTGGAACAATTTCCCCAACGTCAAACGCCCCTTCTGACGCCGCGGATTCCTCAACCGAAGCCTCTTAACGGGCAATGCGACATTCGCAGACTAGGGTAGCTCCATGCGGATCTTGGCTCTCTTGTTGGTATGCGCGATGATGACCTCGTTCTCCGGCTGCACAATGTTGGGGGGCGGCGGCGAAACGGTCTCCGCGAAAGACAACATGTACGAGCCGAACACCCTCTCGATCAAACAGAACGACGAAGTGACCTGGAAAAACGACGGAACCAACCGCCACACGGTCACGATCCACAAAGTCGGCGACCCCGTGACGACCACGAAGAAAGACACCGAAATCGCCACGGGTTCCTCGACCGCCTACAAGTTCGAGGAGACCGGCACGTTCCACGTCTACTGCACACTCCACTCGGCCGGAAAGACCGGCCAGTTCGGCAACGGCATGGTCATGACGGTGACCGTCGCGGCGTAGAACGGTTTTCGCGCCGCCGGTTCGAATGGGGTCCGTGAGGTCAGCGCAGCTTTTCCGCCGCGATGATCGCCTTGCGAAGCTCGTAGAGCTTCCGGCCGCGTTCGAACCATTTCTTCTCTTCCGGCGTGGCTGGCTCGACGGGCGCCACGGGGACCGGTCGGCCTCGATCGTCGAGTGCGACGAACGTTAGGTATGAGCTTCCGGTTTTGACGACTTTTCCGGTTAGCAAATTCTCGGCTTCGACACGTACGCCAACGATCATGGACGACCGGCCCGTGTAGATGAGGGCAGCCTTGAGGACGAGAAGGTCCCCGACGAGAACGGGCTCGTCGAAATCCATCCGTTCGATCGACGCGGTCACGACTTTCGTCCGGGCATGCCTCAGACAAACGGCGGCGGCGACCTCGTCGAGATATTTCATGATCGATCCGCCGTAAACCGCTTGAATTGGGTTGGCGTCGGCCGGCATCATCTGCCGCGAGGACTCGTGCTTGGTCTTCGTGATGGGGACCGGCTTCACGGGGTCGGCGAAGAAACGCTGACTGATATGAAGGCGACGACCCTTCTCCGGCTCGTGGAAAAACGGGTCCGCACGACGCTGTTCATTGCCGGTATCGCCCTTCTCGGGTTCATGCCCATCGTGTTCGCCACGTTCTTTCTCCTGGTCGATGGCGTCGCCGCGGACGCGTTCTGGGCGCTCGGCATCGCGTCGGTGCTCGGCGGCATGGTGTGCCTGTTCACGTACGGGTATGCGGAGAACCGGGCGCGCAAGATGGACGAAACCAAGTCGACGTCGGCGAAGCAGCCGTAGAGCGCTAGGCGAGCATCAGTACTGGGGCGTTTCGGGATCCACTTCGACGGCCCACGCTCGGATGCCGCCCGTGAGGTTTTTCACTTTCTGGAATCCTTTTCGTCGCAGGTAGCCGGCGACCTGCATGCTGCGTGCGCCGACGTGGCAGTGGACGACGATTTCCTTGTCCTTGAACCGGTCGAGCTCTTGTTCCCGGTTTTGGAATTCGGACATGGGGATCAGCACACTTCCCGGGATGTGGGCGATCTCGTACTCGAACGGTTCGCGGACGTCCACGAGGACGACGTCTTCTTTGCGGTCCATCTTGCGTTTGAGGTCCGTGGGCCGGATGGTGGTCGCGTCGCTTGGGGCATTGACCGGGGCGACGCCGCAGAATTCTTCGTAATCGATGAGCGTCGTGACCGTCGGTTTGGCGCTGCACACGGGGCAGTCGGGATTTTTCTTGACGTTGAGGGTGACGACGTTCATGTCGAGCGCGTCGAAGAGAAGCAGTCGTCCGATGAGGGGTTCACCGATGCCGAGGAGGACCTTGAGTGCCTCGCTGGCTTGCATCGAGCCGACGATGCCCGGGAGCACGCCGAGGACGCCTCCTTCGGCGCACGACGGGACGAGACCGGGAGGCGGAGGCGTCGGGTAGAGACAACGGTAGCAGGGGCCTTTCTCGGCCCAGAACACGCTGACTTGTCCTTCGAACCGGAAGATGGACGCGTACACGTTCGGTTTCTTCGAGAGGACGCACGCGTCGTTCACGAGGTAGCGGGTGGGAAAATTGTCGGTGCCGTCGACGATGACGTCGTAGTCCTTGAACAAAGACAACGCGTTCTGCGAGGTGAGTTTGACCTTGTGCACGTCGACGCGCACATGGGGGTTGATCTTCTGGACGCGCTCCTTCGCTTTCTCGGCTTTTGAGGCTCCGACGTCTTCGGTGCTGTAGAGCACTTGGCGTTGGAGGTTCGACAGGTCGATCGTGTCGAAGTCGAGGATTCCAAGTCGGCCCACGCCTGCTGCGGCCAGGTACATGGCGAGCGGGGTGCCGAGTCCGCCGGCTCCGACGATGAGTGCGCTGGAGCCGCGCAATTTTTTCTGTCCTTCGACGCCGACTTGGGGAATGAGTAGGTGGCGGGAGTAGCGCACGAGTTCTTCCTGCGACAGGTCGCCGGTTTCGGCGATGATGTTGAGGTTGCCCGCGCCGCCTGCGATGGCGGGGACGATCATGATGACGTCGTCGTCTTGGACGGGCGTGGCGTCGCCTTTGAAACTCCGGATGTCCGTCTCGTTGACGAACACGTTCACGAAGTTCCGGAGCTTGCCTTTCTCATCCAGAAGATGCGGCCGCAGTCCTTCGTGTTTCTTGAGGAGCGCTTCGATGATCTCGCCGACGGTGGAGCCGCGGATCTCGACCTTGGAGACTTCGCCGGTGAAGCGTCGAAGAG
>CAYOZB010000199.1:0-5291 GCA_964408365.1 uncultured Halobacteriales archaeon
GCGGGACTGTTCGCCCGGGGTCATGATCAGGGCTTTCTGCGCCTCGACTTTTTCTTCGCTCTTCTTCTGAGGAGATTCGTCCGCCAACTTGGTCACCTCAGCGGAAGGGGCCGATCTTGATCGGCGGGTCGTGTCGTCGGATCTTTTCCTGGAGGACCATCAAGCCCTCAAGGAGCGCGTCCGGTCGGGGCGGGCAGCCGGGGACGTACACGTCGACGGGGATGACGAGGTCGACGCCTTTGACCACGTTGTAGGAATCTTGGTAGGGTCCGCCATCGATGGCGCAGGAACCCATCGCGATGACGTACTTGGGGTCGGCCATCTGGTCGTAGAGGTTTCGGATGCGGGGAGCCATCTTCTTGATTACCGTGCCGGGCACGATGATCAAATCGCATTGTCGCGGGGAGGCACGGGCGACTTCGGAGCCGAAGCGGGCAACGTCGAAGTGGCTGCCGTACGCGGCCATCATCTCGATGGCGCAACACGCGAGGCCGAAGGTGAACGGCCAGAGGGAGTTGGAGCGGGCCCACTTGACGAGTTGGTCGAGTTTGCCCATGAGGAAGCTGCCGCTGTCGGTGACCTCCTTGTGGATCGCAAGGTCGACCTGGTCCGGCCGGGTGCTGCCAGCGTCCGGGGGAAGTTTGTCCTCCGGGCGCTTCATGTCCGGCCAGTATCCACGGCTTTGAGCGCCAACGTCTACCATGTTCTAGCCTCCCTTTACCGGACCCAGTTCAAGGCGCCCTTCTTGAGCGCGTACAGCCAGCCGACAAAGAGGAGTGCGACGAAGATGGCCATCTCCCAGATGGCGGCGGTCCCGAGGTCCGCGTACGCGACGGCGAAGGGGATCAGGAAGATCGCTTCGATGTCGATGATGAGGAAAACCAGGATGTACATGTAGTACTGGATTTCGATCGGGCCGCGTCCGGAACCCAGGGCGATCTCCCCGCACTCGTAGGTGGATTCTTTTCGCGGGTTGGGGTTGCGCGGGCCCATCATCCGGGCGCCGAAAAGCGTGGCAAAAACGAGCGTCAAGGCGATGATGCCGAGGATTGCGATCGGCAGGTAGCCAAGCTGGAGGTCAGCCATTTCGAGGAGTCTCCGACGCGCGGCTCGGGCCTACACCCCAGAGCTCCCGTCGCCGCGCTCAAAACGCGCCTTTTTTAAGCGCGTTCGACGCGCACAAAGGCCGGTCGTACTTAAGATTTGGCCACTACGAAACGTGCGATGGATGCTCGTGCGCGATGGTCGCGAGGAGCACGCATGGATGTGCTCGCGCCGACGTTCACCTTCAATGTAATAAGGACGAGAACGCCCATGGCCCGAACCGTGCTTCGCCACGCCGCGCTCCTCGCGATCCTCCTCCTTGCGGGTTGCCTCGCGACGCCTCCGGATGCACCGCCGGTCACGTCCGACATTCCGTCGTTAACAGTGGAAGAACGGTTCGCGACGTACACCAAGATCGATGCAGGTGGTGACGCCGAGACCAGCCATGTCGTTTCCGAGGACGGGCAGTTGATCTTGGCGTGTTCCCATGGCGGTTTCACCCAGCCATCGCCCATGTGGGTCTCCGAAGATGGCGGAAACTCGTTCCGCCGATTGGAACCGACTCCCAGTCCGCCCGTGGGAGGCGACTGCGATGTCGCGATGACCCCGGACGGGTCGTGGTACATGATCTACGACAACTTGGCGAGCATCAGCGTCGTTGGCACGTCCGACAAAGGCGCGACCTGGCGTTTTGCACACGTCACGAGTCCCTTGATCGGCAACGGGGATCGTCCGTGGATCCAACCCGTCGGCAACACGTTGTACATCACCTACTCGGATCTGATGTCCGCCCAGCCGATCGTCCTGTTGTTCTCGAAGTCGTTTGATCAAGGACGCACGTGGACCGTTCCCGGCGTTGTCACGCTGCCTCCGAACGAAGAGGAGACGAATTGTTGGGTCGGACACATGGTCACCCGCAACGATGGCCGCGTCATGCTGATCCCGCTCACCTGTTTCCTCGTTAATTCGGACGCCGCGCAAAACCAGACCGTGTACATGGCGGTGAGCGTCGATGATGGTGCCACGTGGGAATTGGAATCCATCACGCCGGGGATCGGCGTCCCGACTGCTTCCTTCGGCGCGGACGGCAGCATGTGGCTCGCCTACACGACGGTGCGCGGCAACGCCCGCGCCCTCGAAGTGCGGCACGACCCAGACGGTGGGGTCCGTTTCGGCGAGCCCGCGACGGTGGCGCTGCTCCCCGCCGACGCGTACGATTGGCCTTGGATCGATGCGCGTCCCGATGGGTCCGCGACCGTGACGTGGATGGATCGTCAAGCGAGCGGCGCGGCGGACCTGTTCCAAGCCTACGTCGCCCGGATCTACGCCAACGACACCGAACCGCGCTTCGCGGGCCGGATCGGCGAACCGTGGACCGGCACGACGACGTTCGAGTTCTTCATGGTCAAGCACGACGCCTCGGGCCGCGCCTACATCGTGTATCCCTTGGGCGGCGACGGTTGCAAGGTCTCCCCGCCAGGAACCGGGACCGGGAGCACGCGCAACGATCTCTGCGTCCATCTTCTTCGGGAATCCACGAGTCCAGGCTGAGGAAACCGCGTCCCGCGTCGGCGGAAGGTATTCGCGCCTTCCCCCCTTCCGGTTTCTTTGAGGAGTCCAAGTTGGTCCTGTTCATCGAGACGGTCGGCGTCGTGGGCGCTGGCGCAATGGGTTCGCAGATCGCCGAAGTGTTCGCGCTCAACGGCAAGAACGTCGTCCTTTCTGACATCAAGGACGAGTTCGTCCAGAAAGGAATGCAACGCATGCGTGCCTCGCTCGACGGCCTCGCGGCGTTCCACGAGGGCAAAGCCGATCGTGAGATCCAGCAGGCCGAAAGCACGCTCGGGGTCCAACTCACGGCGGAGCAGAAAGATGCTGCGCGGAAACGGATCCGCCCTACGTACACGAAGGAGCGCGTCGCGCAGGCGTTCGGGCGCGTGAAGGGCACGACGAAGCTCGAGGACATGTCGAAATGCGAACTCGTCATCGAAGCCGTGTTGGAAGACAAGAAGATCAAGGCCGACGTGTTCCAAAAACTCAACAAGATCCTCGATTCGCGCGCCGTCCTCGCCACGAACACGTCAAGCCTCGGAGTCGGCGAACTCGCGGCGACGTCGGGGCGACCGAAACGTTTCCTTGGACTTCATTTCTTCAATCCGCCCACCACGTTGCCGCTCGTGGAAGTGATCCCTGGCCAGGATTCGGATCCCGAGGCCGTCGAGGACATCGTCAACCTCGTCGCCGGATTGCGGAACCACCGCTACCCGATGATGCCGGTCGTGGTGAAGGACGCGCCCGGGTTCTTGGTGAACCGGATCCTCGGCGCCATGCTCAAGGAAGCGTACGCGGCGTTGGAGGAGAACATCGCGTCGGCACGCGACATCGACAAAGCGATGAAAGCCGGCGCCGGGTTGCCGATGGGTCCGCTCGAATTGTCCGATCACATCGGTCTCGACATCATCTACCACGCAGGCAAAGTGATGGAGGCCGCCGAAGGCAAGTACCCGTTCATCAGGAAGCCCACCGTGTTGGAAAAATTGGTGAAGGAAGGCCGTTTTGGAAAAAAGAGCGGGTCCGGGTTCTTTACCCACTGAGGGGAACCATTCCCGGAATTCCTAACAAACATATAGTACATTATGCATTATAATGTACAATGGGCACGACTGTTTGGCTTGAAAACTCGACCAGAGCCGAATTGCGTCGGCTTCAGCAAGCGTTCGGAACAGCGACCGTCGACGCGACGATCAAGAGAATCCTGGCGCAGCCTCAGCCCACCGCTCACTCGATTTTCACCCGCCATCGGGTAGCAATCCAAGGAATCCTGGAACGACATCGCCTCCACCAACTTGCCGCGTTTGGAAGCCGTGCCCGGGGAGACGCGAGACCCGACAGTGACCTCGACCTGGTCGCCAAACGACTACCGGGTTCCGGCGCGTTGGCGATCTTAGCAGCGGAAGCGGATTTGGAAGAGTTGCTCGGGATTTCGGTCCGCATAGTCGAGCTTCCGAACCCGTCGATCGAGCGCGTCGTCGCCCGCGAAGGGATCCGCTTTGGGGAATGACGAAAAACGTCTGCGGGACATCGTCGCGTGCGCTGAAGAAATGGAGGAGTACCTGGGCGGTGTCGACGCCACCGCCTTCAGCGAAGATCGCAAGTGCCAACGCGCAATCGAACGCCTTCTTCTCATCATCGGTGAGGCCGCCAAACAGCTCAGCGACGAAACCCGCGACTCTATCCCGCAACCCTGGAAGGAGATCATCCGGATGCGAGACAAGGGAATCCACTACTACGACCTCTTGACGGCAGAAACCGTTCACGAGATCGCGACGCAATCCGTGCCGGCCCTCCGACGGTCAATCGTGTCATTCCTTGCCGGAAAACGTACCTGACCGCCGCCCGAAACGCCTGTGGCAAGGTTCGCGGCGGGTACCAAAGCCTTCAAACCGCAGGTCCAAATGCCAAGGGGAGGAGGACCATTCAGTTGGTCGAATCGAAACTCGTCAAAGTGAAGAAGGAACACAAAGCCGCAGTGTTGACGTTGGATCACCCGCCCGTCAACGCCCTGTCCCCCGCATTGCTAGAGGAACTCAAGGGCCACCTCGATGCGCTCGAGAAGGACGACGACGCCCAGGTCATCATCATCACGGGAGCCGGCAGTTACGCGTTCTGCGCCGGAGCCGATGTCAAAGAACTCCAGAATTTCGGTCCCCAACAAGCCGAGAAACTCGTTACGCTGGGACACTCCACGTTCGGACGCATCGCCAACTACCCCAAGCCGGTGATCGGCGCCATCAACAACCTCACCTTGGGCGGCGGCATGGAACTCGCCCTCGCCTGTGACCTTCGCATCTCGAGCGACCGCGCACGATACGGACAACCCGAAGTGTGGCTCGGACTCATCCCTGCCTGGGGCGGATCCACCCGGCTCTCCCGACTGATCGGCGTCGCCCGCGCGAAAGAAATGATCTTCACTGGACAGATGATCAACGCGCAGGAAGCGTTCCGCGTCGGACTCGTCAACAAGATCGTCCCGGATGGCGAAGAAGTGCGGGCCGCGATGGACATGGCCCGTCAGATGATCACCAAAGGCGCACCGCTTGCGGTCCGCGAAGCCAAACGGGTCATCAACGAAGCCCTCGAGAAACCGACGATCGCCGAGGCCCTCAAGGTGGAGATGTCCGGGATCCAGAAGCTCGCGGGCACCGCCGACTTGGTCGAAGGCGTGAAAGCCTTCGTCGAGAAACGCC
>CAYOZB010000200.1:0-5286 GCA_964408365.1 uncultured Halobacteriales archaeon
TTAACGACCGATCGCAGCATCCTTCGATTAGTCAACGAAGTGCCCTGATAGCACAGGGAATTGCCGGACCGCCACGCCGTACGCAACCAAGTGGTCCGGTTCGTCACGAAAAGGACGTAGGTCGACGAGCGTGGCTTCGTGTCGCCCCGCGCCGGCCCCGCCACCTCTTACTTGGTGGCGCCGGTCAAGATGGTCCGACGCGAGGACCCGTCGCCGCAGTTGCATTCGTCGACCTCGCAGTTCGAATCAAAATCCAATCGGAGAGACAACGCGATGGTCCCCGTGGCGTTGTTCCAGCGGGTCACCTCGATCCAAGACCCGTCGTGGACCCGGGCGAGATGGTTCAGCTGTTTGCCGGACGGTGTTCTCGTCGCGCACACTTTCGCCGATGATCTCCCCGTACCCGCAGTCGCCGGTGCTCGAGATGCCGGTCGCTGCCGCGTTGCTCATCGCAACCATCGTGATTCCACGATTGGGCACCATCATCGCCGCCGTCGTCGGAAAACACAAAATGATCGCCCGCGGCATCGTTCAGCTCGTGCTCGCGATCATCATCGTCGACTGGGTCTGGGGCATTGTAACGGGCGTCCAGTGTCTGATCAACGCCAAGTGTTGAATCGCGTCCTTCCGCCGCCCTCGACGCCTGAACACTTAAGTATGTGTGCAACACATAATTCTGTGTATGCCAAACATTACACTTTCCTTGGACCCCGCGACGTACAAGATGATCAAGCAGCACGCGGACGTGAACTGGAGTGAGGTGGCTCGCAAGGCGTTCCGCCGCCGTGCCCGCGAACTACACCCATGGGACGAACTCTTGTCGGAGTCAAAGGTCACGGAGCGCGACGCGCTTCGAACGGGCGACCAGATCAAGAAGGCGATCCTGAAGCGCCTCGGTTGGTAGATGGCACCCATCGTCGTGGACGCCAACGTCGTCGTCTCCGCCTTCCTGAAGGATGGCGCTTCCCGCGAACTGATCCTCGATGGCGACCTTGACCTGCGCAGCCCTCCTTGGCTCTGGGAGGAGATTGCCGCGCGGTACGACTGGTTGCGAGAGCGGACCGGCCTTTCAATGCCGGCGCTCGACCTGCTGCTGCGCCAATTGCGCGAGCGGATTCTGGATGTGCCGGCGGACGCGATCGAAAAGTACCGGGCGGAGGGCCTGGCCCGGGTGGGATCGGCAAACCGGAAGGACGCTCCGTACGTGGCGACGGTCCTCGCCGTAGACGGAGTCTTGTGGACCCACGACAAGCGACTCGTGAAATCGGCAAAAGTGAGGACCGTCACCACGGCATCGTTGTGGGACGATCGGAAACCCGCGTAGCACTCTCACGACGATGCAGGCAGGTCCGCTACGGACTCGCGCGATTCATGACACGCGGGAACGGCGTCGCGTCACGGATGTGTTCCAGTTTACAAATCCACATCAAGACGCGCTCGATCCCGAGACACTGAATCGGGAACTACACCGTGACGGTGACCTCGTCGGCCACCGCGCGCGGAACCAGGTGATTGGCATGCCGCTCTAAGGAAATAACGCCGGTCTTTGCCAACAACCGTGCATCGGCATGGACGTTCCGGTAATTCCGCCCAAGCTGCTTCGCGAGCTGGTTCAGGCTCTCCACGTCCCGGTGCCTCTTGAGGTGCTCGTACAACGCCAATCTTTGTGGGGTCCATTGCTTGACGAACGCCTTGGGGTCATGGAAAATGATGACCTGGCCAAGTTTCACCGGCTCCTTCGGGTCGCCTTTGAGGTGAAACCGCCACTCCTCGAGGATGGCGCGCTTGTTCGGGTTTTTCTTGGCCTTTTTCTCGAGGGCTGCAGTGGAGCCGTGCTCCTTGGTCAGCTCTTCGAGGAGCTGGGACCGGGGGATGGTTCGGTGAAACCGAATGATCATGGTTTCAACACCTCCAGGAGTCGCTGAAATTGGATTTCGCCGCGTTGCCGAAGGTGCATCTCGACGACGGCCAGCGCACGTTCGAACGAAAGGCCCGGAAACGTAACCGTTTCGTCCCCCGGCGTGCCTGAATGGGCGTGCGGCTGCTTCGAAGCGTCGTGGTATGAATCAATTTGAAAGCCCTCGGGCTCGACGCGGATACTCCAGGCCGTGCGCGTTTGACTGCTTGTAAAGGGCATGGTAGCCTATTCGCTTCGGGAGGGTTCTCGCCGCGGCCAAAATCATCGTTCCGACGACTATGGCGTGGCTGCCATACTATTATGGCAGTTTGGTACTAACGTTTACCTATCGAGCCTCAGACCGAGCGGTCTCGCTACGGGCTTGCCCGGTTCATCACGCGCGGGAACGGCGTCGCGTCGCGGATGTGCTCCAACTTGCAGATCCACATCAACACGCGCTCGATGCCCAAGCCGAACCCGGCATGGGGGATGGAACCATAGCGTCGAAGGTCGAGGTACCATTCGTAGTTCTCGAGCTTCGCGCCTTCCTTGCGCAACCGTTCGATGAGGAAATCGTTGTTCTCTTCGCGCACACTGCCGCCGATGATCTCGCCATAGCCTTCTGGTGCAAGGAGGTCGCCGCAGAGGACCGTGTCGGGTTTCTCGGGGTTGACCTTCATGTAGAACGCTTTGACCTCTTTCGGGTAGTTGGTGATGAAGATCGGCGTCTTGCGGTTCTCCGTGAGTTTGCGCTCGTGGATGGAGGACATGTCCTCTCCCCACTCGATGCGTTCCCCAAGGTCCTGCACTTTCTCGACCGCTTCGCCGTAGTCCAATCGGTCGAAGGGGGTGGTGATCTTGAGGAGTTCTTCGGGGTCGCGTCCGAGCTCCTTGAGCAGCGGTCCGCAGTTCTTCGCGGCGGCGTGGATTCCCGCGCGCACAAGTTCCTCCTGGATGCGGAGGTTCTCGTTCTGCCCGGCCCAGGCGGTCTCCACTTCCAAGTGGGAATATTCCGCCAAGTGTCGAGTCGTACGCGACTTTTCGGCACGGAAGCTGGGGGTGATGCTATACACTTTTTCGAGCGAGAACATCATCACTTCGAGGTACATCTGCGCGGTCTGCGACAAGTACGCTTGCTGCTCGAAATACTTGAACGGGAAAAGTGTGGAGCCGCCTTCTCCGGCGATCTGCGTGATGACGCTCGGGGTGACCTCCCAGAAGCCTTGATCATCGAGCCATTTGCGCATCCCGTGCATCATGTGGTGCTTGATCTTGTTGACCCGCGTAAGGTGTTGCGAGCGCAGCCATAGGTGTCGGTAATCGAGCAGGAGCTCGGTCGATTGGTTCTCCGTGATGGGGAACACCTCGCCGACATGGATCGCCTTGAAACTCGTGACCTGGACCTCCCAGCCGCCCGGGGCACGGTCGTCTTTCTTCGCCGTTCCGCCGAGTTGGACGCTCGATTCGATGAGGCTGGCTTTCTTGGCGTCGTCAAAATCCTTCTCGGGCAACGCGCCTTTCTTGATCGCGCACTGAATGGTGCCCGTGGAGTCGCGCATCACCATGAAGACGAGTTTTCCGCTCTCGCGCCACCGGTGGACCCAGCCGCGAAGATGGACCTCTTTACCCTCAAGCGTTCCGGAGAGGACGTCGCCGACGTGGGACCACTGGGTCGTCATGTAGGGCCGCGGCAAGCCGGGTGTTTATGAAAAAGGTTGTGAGGGCGGCAATGGGCGGAAGAGGGGAAGAGAGGGGGCGCGGACACCGCGCCCCACGCTTGTCTCCGCCTAGAGGACGTCGAACCCGTACATGCCCATGGTTCCAGCCGAGGTCACCTTGAGGTAGTACGTGTGGCTCTGGTTGGCCGCGATCGTCACCGTATCGGAGTCACCCGGTCGGAACTCGCCAGTGTATGCGCCCTGCGAAGTGTGCCGCTGGGCCGCAATGAGGCTGTGGCTTGCATCGGCCCAGAACCTCACGGTGACCGCCTGCTGCGTGCTTTGGAGGTTGATGACTTTTAGCCGGATCATGTCCGTCTCGTTTCCAGGGCAGATGGCCGCTTTGAACCCCTTCCCTTTCCAGATGTCGGACGTCGCCATGTTCCAGTTGAAGATCTGGTCGTTGGGTTCAAGTTCGTCGCTGGCAGGGCAACCCGCGTACTGTTCGCAGCCGTTCGTCGCAATCCCGTCGGCATCGATGAAGCCACTCTTGCACGTGTACGTCCAACCCGTCTCCACCGTGCACGACGCATCCATGTTGCGACGGTTCTGCGGTTGCGTCGCCGTGCAAATGTCGTCGCAGTAATTGTTGCCGTCCGCGTCCCCCGCCGCGCAGCTGACCGCTCCGGCAATCAAGCGGAACGCGACCTTGTAGGACCCGGTCGTTTCTGGAGTCGCGCCCGAAAGAACGAGGTTGAAAATGCCAACCCCAGCGCTGCCGCGGTGCGGGAACCCATATTCGACCACGACACCCGCGGCGTCGGTCGCGACGACGCCGGTCGCCACGGTCGAATAGACGGCGCTCACACGGTGCTTTAGGGTGACGGCCGTTCCTGGAGTTGCCTCCGTGATGAAGGCCTGCACCACGAGATCGCGGTCATCCGGGTGGTCTTGCGTGGTGAAGGAGTAGACGTCTACGTCGCCACCGTCGCAAATCGTCATGCCTGGGAACCCGCTGCTGGGCGACACGGTTGAGCCACCGGCGATGAGGGTTCCCCACGAAGGGATCGTCGAACCATATCGCACGTCGTACGCATCGATCGTGCAGCCGTCCCCTTCATCGATCCGGAACATGACAGCGTAAGGGCCGACGTGATCCGATGTGGCACCGGAGACTTCGAGCCGGAACGTCTTCGTGCCTGGGGTGCCAACGTGCGTAAACCGGTGCGTCAACGAGGACGCTGTTTGCGACGGCGCTACGACCGCGCTGCCCACGTCCGTTTCGACGCCGTTCGTCGTTTCGAACATGCGCGCTATGAAACCAGGCTTTGCGGTCAATTGCACGGAGACACGCAAGGGTCGGTCGCCCGCCACGTTGTGCGTTGCGAACAAGTAGGTGTCTTTGTCGCCGCGGTTGCAGAGGGTCGTGCCGACGGGTGTTTGCGCTTGGTACAACGAGTCCCCGGGGATGAGGGTCCCCCAGTTGGACGGATCCATTCCGTTGAGATCGTACTGGTCGATGTCGCAGAGTTTCTTGCACACGACCTGGATGATTCCATCAGCGGCCACCGAAAGCGCGATTTCTCCCACGACCCCGCCGATGCTGCAAGGCATCCCGTGAAGCTGCTCGAACGAGGTAATGGCAGCGCCGGCAGGTCCCGCAGGCCCTTGCGGACCCATGGGGCCCGCGCCGCCTATGCCGCCCTCAGGGCCCGGCGGTCCGACCAACCC
>CAYOZB010000201.1:0-5264 GCA_964408365.1 uncultured Halobacteriales archaeon
CATTCGACGTGGATCGAGGCGGGGGCAGCGGCCACGCCCGGCTTGACCTGGTTGATGATGAAGGACCATTTCGTCGAGTCGCACGTGTACGGGCTGAGGCGCGCGGTGACCTGCTTGCCGTCTTCCTCCCCGACGACGCTTTCGCTGCAGTGGCGACCCGCGAGGTCTTCTTCGACCTCGCGCGCGTCGGCATCGAGGTGATAGCCCTCTTGCGATGCCGTTTCTTGGATGATGATGTAGAGCGTCTGGACCACGACGACCGAGCCGTAGTCGGATCCGGTGAGGCGAATGTCGAGGCTGCCCACGACGCCGAAGTTCGCGAAGTCGCCGTACACGGCGTCTTCGACCCCGTAACCCGTGGGTGCGCTGTCGACAAAACGTTCACTGCCGATCGTGAAATCGATCAAGGGTGCGCCGAAATCGGCGTCCGCGGCGAAAACGATGGTCCCGGCTTGGTGGGTGGTCGTATCGGTCAGCCGAAGGTCGGCGACCGAGATGGATTCGTCATTGTCCGCGTCCCAGTACAAGGCGTCTCCAAAGCTCCAGATGGCGTCCGCGTCGGTGTCGCGGTACATCGCTTCGCCGACGTCATCGATCATCGGCATCCCGATTTCCCCGGTGTCCGATGCGGTGACCTTCGTGCCGGCGGCCTTGGCACCGACCGGCACGAGTCGGATGTCGCCGACGGAAATCGTCCCGGGCGTCAGGGAGAAGTACCAAGGTTCGCCCCCATTGTAGAACGTGTCGGCGTTCGAGTCGAAGAATTGGATCTGCAACGGCGGGGTCCCGTTTGTCGCGAACGTTTGGCCCCCGTCTGCAGCCGTGACATCGTCAGCGCCGATCTCGTACCCGTACCAGTCGGCGGTGTCAAGCGGGGGCTCGACGTGGCCTTCGACTTCGTCACCGGTCTCGAATTCTTGCGTGTACCCTTCGCACGTGTTCGACGCATCGCCGGCTTCGTCGGTCATCTCGAGTCCGCCGACCGTAAAAGCCGGAACCAGCACGAACAAGCTCAATACCTGTAACAAACCCGTAGCCACCAGGGCCACCACCGAGCCGGTCGACTCGAGACTGGGGATTTAAGCCTCTGCTAGGGCCATTGCCCCCACCCGCGGATTTCGCGGCGTCGCGAGGGGGGTAGGGACCCAAAGGCCGGCATCTATGGCGCGCGTAGTGAGCCGGTGCATCTCACGTTTCGGCAAGAAAAGTCTCGACTTCGACTGAAATGTCAGCAATGATTTTGCGAACAAGATGCGGGCGCACGTCTTCTCCCGCGTGACATGCAACGATCGTGGTTCGACCATCCTCATGCCGAAAAAACATGTGCGATCCTTTCGTTCGCACGTGCACGAAACCCAAGCCCCTTCAGCGCACGCAGGATTTTGCGACAGGGCAAGGGGCCAAGGCCGCTCAAGTAGAGACTTTGATGTCTTCTACGCCGATAAATCGTATGGCTTCGGGGGGCTTACCCATGACTTCAAGGTACAGCTGGATGGCTTCTGCGATGCGCCCCTTCAGTTCTTCTTCGGTCCGTGCCTGCGTATGCACGCCGGGCAAGGCCGGCACGCTGGCGATGAACCAGCCTTCCTCGTCCTGCTCGACGACGACCTTGAAGGTTTGCTTCATCCAGACTGCGTGAGTCACGGGAAAATAAGTAGTTTGTCAACCGCCGGCCACCAAAATGAAAAGAGGAAGTGCTCCCGCCGGGATTTGAACCCGGGTCGGAGGCTCGAAAGGCCTCTATCCTTGGCCACTAGACTACGGGAGCGCGGGGTCTCGGGAGACCGGACTCCCATTTAAGCGTAAAGGGGCGGAACCGGTCGACGCCGCGGGGTGAGGACCCGCCGCCGTTTGGGCGGTCGAATCCCTGGACGCCAAATTGCAAAAAAAAACATTCCGCGGGACCGCGGTCCGCGAGGGGGACTCACCGTACCCTCGACCAGATCCTAAACCGGCACCGGCTCTCTCGGGACATCGGCGCGGGCCGTGATCGCCTCGTCGATCCACGCGCTGTGGTCGAAGAATCCCTGGAAGAGCCACGCCTCCGCCTTGGCAACGCCCGGGATCCCCGCGGCCTTTCGTCGGAGGCGTTCGACCTCCTCGGAACTCTTGGCAAAGAGGAGCATGTCGAGGGTGCCCAGCTCCGGCGATGCCGGCCGGTAGGTGTACACGCGGTGCTCATCGAAGTCGCGCAGGATCACGTTGGTCGTCGCGGCGCTGGCCACGTCTCGAAGGTAAAACAGCAGCTCGAACAGGATGAGTCCTTCGGCTTTGGCGGGGTTGAGAAGAGGCACGACGAAGAAGCTTCCTTCGCGCGCCATCGTGTCATGCCGGCGCTTGACGGTGCGGCCGCTGACCCCGACCGTCTCGGCGACCTCCGCCAACGGACGCCGGGCGCGCCCCCGCAAGGCGCGCAAGATCTTCCAGTCGAGCCTCGAGAGTCGGCGCTTGACCACCGGCATGTGTCGGTCGTAGAAGCGTTGTGGATTTGCGTCGCCAGACTTCTCCGAAAGGTAGGCAAGCTTTCCAGCAAGGTCCTTGGGACCCTGGAACGCGAAATCGGCGCACACGCCACCGCCGAGGAAGTCGTGGAGTTCGAGAAGACCGTCGAGGCCGGCCATTTTGTCGACGGCGTCGCCCTTGCCCTCCTCGCGGATGCGGAAAAAATAGCCTCGGGCGCCGAGGTCCAAATGCCGCAGGTTGGGGAAGATCTGGTAGCCCGCGATGACGCCGATCTCTTCCAGGCGTGCGATGCGTTCTTTGACGGTCACGACGCTCGTGTCGACTTCCTTGGCGAGCGTCGAAGGCTTCAGCGCATCCGGCAGTTTGGCGCGTCGATCGTAGGGACGGATCCCCATCGCGCGGATGATGCGCACGTCGAGGGCGTCCACGCGGACGTCGACGCCCCCGGCGCGTATCACTGTTTGGGCTACTTCTTGATCGCTCGCGTCAACACGTAGTCCATCTTGACGACGCCTTGGCTCCAGAACGGGGCCGCGGCCTGGATGAAGTCCCGTCGCAACGCCTCGACCTTGGCGCGATCGCCGCCGAGGGACTGCACGGCCTTGATCGTGGGTCCGTACTTGGTGCTGAAGAGCCGCCAGAAGTGTCCGACCGAGACCGCCGGGAAATCGATGGCGCCCTCTTCGGACTTGAGGTCGCGGACCTTGTCACCGAGCCGTTCTTTCACAACGTTCGCGTCGCCCCACAGGAACGGGGACGGCGGCGGGTTCATGGGCGGAGCCAAGTGTTTGGCCATCGCGCCGAAGAACGAGTTGGCGACATTGCCCTTGCGGTGCGTGACGAAGCTGATGCGTCCGCCGGGCTTCAAGACTCGAAGCATTTCGGAGATCACGACGTCGGGCCGCGGAGCGAACATGTGCCCGAAACTCGAGAGCACGACGTCGAAAGTCGCGTCGGGGTACGGCAGGTTCTCGGCGTCGCCTTCTTGCCACGTGATGCCTTGGAGGTCGGCGACGTTCGCTTCTTCCTTGGCGACCTGCAGCAGTTCGGGGGTGAGGTCGAGGCCGATCACCTTTGCGCCGGTGCGTCGGGCCGCGATGGCGGTGACGCCCGTCCCGGTCGCGACATCCAAGACGTGGTCGCCTTCTTGGACGTGCGTCGCCGAAACCAGTCGGTGCGCGGCCGGCGGCACGAAGGCGGCGATGTCATTGTAGGAGCCGGTGGCCCATGCTGCCTTCGCGTTGGTCTTGAGCTGTAGGATTGCGTCCATGTCGATGGGTACGGGTCGGCGATGGATGTAGCTGGTGAAAGCCAGGCCTTCGGTTTTGGACAAATGGGCGGCCGAAACGACGGCCCAGGGTCCATCCCTGGCCGAACGTTCGTTGGTGGGACCCTCGTTTTCCCAGCCTCGTGGTCTCGAGCCGGCCGCCCAAGGGTTCGGAACGCCAAGCGTCCGCGTTCCATTCGTGGCGTCGACGATCTGGAAACATAGCCCCGCCCGGATTCGAACCGGGGCCGCAGGATCCAAAGTCCCGCATCCTTGACCACTAGACTACGGGGCTGCACGGTTCACGACCGACATGAGGGCCGAACAGGGGCCTCGAGCCGGCAGGTTTGAAGGACGCCGAAGAAACGCGCCCCTAAGAAGCTTCGCAGAACCAGAGCGCGCATCCGGCCCCGTTTTGCGACCTTCGAGTCGGGACCCGAACTCTACGCGTCACTAGGGTGTCAGGCGCGGACGAGGGCGACGCGGGAACGGAGCACGCGAAGGACTTTCTCGACGACTTCGTCCACGGTGGGTTGGGCGTCGACCACGATGAGCCGGTTCCCGGTCGCGAGCTTGAGGTAGTTGCTTCGGACGCGTCGAAGGAACTGGATCTTCTCGAACGGTTCTTTCTTGGTGCGTCCGGCAATGCGCGCAACGCCGACCTCCGCCGGGATGTCCAACAAGATCGCTAAGTCGGGTGCTGGAAACAACGAGTCCTGTAAACGGGTGAAGTAGGACAGCGCGTCGGGGATCCGCTCGGAGAGAGCCGCGGCCTGGTAGGCCGTTGTCGAGTCGCGGTAACGGTCTGTGAGAACGATCTGTTCGTCGCTCGCGGCGATGTGGCCCACGTGCTGCGCACGATCCGCGAGGAACAGGAACGCCAAAGCCATCGGGTCGATCCTCGACGAGATGGCGCGACGCACCGCCTGCCCGAGCCACGTGCCGGTCGGTTCCTGTGTGATGCGGACCCGAAACCCGTCCTTGCGGAGCCGAGCGGCGACCTTCTTCATCACAGTGGACTTGCCGCTGCCATCGATTCCTTCGAAGGCCACCAGCACAACAGCGAATTCTTATAACGACTTAAGAGGCTTCGTGGCGACAAATGCGGGGGAGGCGCCAATGGAAGATCGTGTGCGCCGCCTTTCTGAGCGTCCTGATTTTAGGCGCCGGCCCCGCCACGGCACTCGTCACCGTCCCGCCCTCTGAAGGCCTCGGAATCCAACACATCGCCATCCACGCCTTGGAAACGACGCTCCGCGAAGGAACATTCTACGCGGAAACGGACGAGAAGACGCGTTTCTTCACCAAGGACCAGATGGGCGGGGTCCTCGCAGCCCTCGCCGCACGGACGTTGCGGCCGGACCAAGGCGCGTTCTGGCAGGAGCGAGCCACACAACTTTGGGAAGCGAGTGAGGCTGCGTTCCTCGAGAAGACGTTTTACTCCGGCACCCTTCCGGCACCGAGCGGCGTCGTGTGCATCGACGTCGCCGCCAACAGTTGGGCCCTGCGAGCCGGCTACGCGCTGGCGCAGGCC